>JBHJGR010000432.1:0-2400 GCA_050331615.1 Elainellaceae cyanobacterium | reverse complement strand
CTGACGAAAGAGAACTGTGTCCCCCTGACTGATTTCGATGGCTGGAACTTTGTTCCGATACCGACTCGGATCAACGCTTTCATCAACAGGTTTTTGAATTGCACTGGCAATGGCTTTGATAGATTCTGAAGTCAGCTCGTTGCGAAACTCGCCTCGCGCCATCTGACCATAAACCAGGCGTCGGCCCATCTGGATCTTCAGCGACTCATCGGATTCATGCCGCTTCTCAGAAGGATTTGCTGTTGCCAGACGGTAGCCGTTGCCCACTGTGACGGCAACTCCCCGTGCAGCTTGGGCGATCGCCATCAATAGCTGAGCCTCATCCTCCTGAATCGCCTGAGCATCGGCTGGACTAATCGTGAGTACCATTGCTCATCCCTCCTTGATGCAGTAAATCTTGAAGCACGGCAACTCGCGCAATGCCTTCAATTCGGTTCACTACGCACTCGCTGCCCACCTGAAATAGGGCCATTTCTCCGTCAAAGCGATATTCGACAAAGTTCGGCTCGTAGTCGGGGTTGCAGTCCCGCAAATAGGTGACGAGGCCCTGTTGGGAGCAGATGTAGAGGATGTCATCGAACAAAACCTCCACGATGTTTGGGACATATCCTGGTGGAAGAGGAGGCAACAGGCGTGCCTGTGCTAAATCCAACAGGATATCTGGCTCCTTGGAAAGGAGTAGGGCAGTCTGGGCTGAGAGTCCCCACTCGACTGGATTTGGTAGCGTTGGTATGGTCATCTTTTCCTCCAGTGATCAATTAACGAAAGACTTCATCGAATTCATCCTCGGTAATGTCCGTCGAGTATGATGAACGTCCAGGCTGAACAGTCGTCCCACCAGTAGCTGGCGATAACGGAAATAGCCGCTCGGCCATCTGTTGCCGTAATTCATTCTCATCATCCAAATTGATAGAGTGCTGGTTGCCCTGGACACACGCAATCAGGCGATCGCGCACCTGGCTGTGCCACAGTTCCTCACTGCGTTGCTGTCTTTGAATTTCTTCAGGGGAGATTTTGACCTTTAATCGCAGGGGCACCGATGCCTCATTGCTGCCTTTGTAAGCCGAGTTGATGAAAACGCACTCCCCCTGATCCAGCTTCAGAATTTGGTCTGTCGTCAGCAGTGGCACCTTCTGAATTTGCTCTGAGCGGGTGGTGGTTGCACCCTGCCCCCGAGAGCGAGTATGGATGGTTACCTCCTTCTCCCCCAGGTCGCTCGAAAACTCCGCTGCCGTCTCCCGGTCTTTGGGGTTGAAAAAGACTTTGGTGCCACAGGCAGCAAACAAGGCTCGCGACAGGTCTTTGCCGTACATGTGCTGCAACTGAGCAAAGTTCTGATAACCCAACAGACTTACAAAGCCGTAGGAGCGAAACTCGTTGATCCACTTGGGCAAATCGGGAAGGTACAGAGTGGGCAGCTCATCCAGGGCGATAATCAGCGGTTCCTTGCGGGGTTGAGCAAAGTTGTGGGTCACAATCAAGTGGAGCACCGCTGCCAGCAAGGGGCTGACTGCATCCCGCTTTTGGATGTCCACCTGGAGAAATAGAATCTGTTTGCCTTTGAGTTTCAAAGGGATAGTCGTCTTGCCACAGAAGCTGGCCACCAACTGCTTACCCGTGAAGGTCTTGAAAGTCCGCTGAGCGGTTGCCACGATACCCGCTAACTGCTTGTCTGCGTCCTCCGATGAGAGAAGCTGACTGAGACTCGTCATCGTCCAGGCCGGGATCCAGCCGCTTTCGCCCCCTTGCCTGATGCGGGCAGGAAGTTCCGGTAGGTTGAGGATTTTGCTTGCCATCAGCAGGTCAGGGTAGGGCGTTAGCTTGGCCAGGAGCATGACCGCCTCGACCAGGTTGGTGCCCGCGCTGGTGAAGAAGTCGTCGTCATGGCGACCCCCGTCCCGCTGAGTGTTCTTCTGCAACACCTGCGCCAGTTGGGAGGCCATCAGGGCATCGGTCGCATCGCTGAGGAAGTCCAGGGGATTGCAGACGCCCGTGTAAGGCTGACCGGGAGCCAGCACCGAAACCTCGTAGCCCTGAGCCGCAGCCCAGGCGGCGTGGGCCTCAAGCTGGCTGCCCTTGAAGTCATAGACCACCACCGGAAACCCCTGCTCAATCGCCGAGCAAATCGCTGGGTCGATAATGCTGAAGGTCTTTCCTGAGTCGGGCGCACCCGCTACCGCAAGACTTTGCTGGTCATTGGGGATATCCAAATTCCCTGCTTTCAAGGCAACCTTGTTGGGTTTGCGCTGTTTGCGCTGCTGCCGTCCGATCGCTGCTGCTTTACGCTTCTCTGCCGACCCTGCAAAGCGACCAGAGGTAATCTTGCCCTTCTTGCCGTTGCCGAAGAGGCTCATGGCGATCGCCAGCAGCACCAGTCCCAGCAGCATCGTCCCCAGCCCC
>JBHJGR010000431.1:0-26386 GCA_050331615.1 Elainellaceae cyanobacterium | reverse complement strand
CCAGCCAGGAATACCGGCTAGGTTGAAGTACCAAACTTGCGACGCCTGCAGGCCAGCCGCTTCAAAAGCTGCCTTCAGCGTGGCTTTGCGGTATCGGCGGTAGTGTCCAATTGCCCGATCCATTGGGCTATAAAGCGCCTCCAGAGCGGGAACCTTTAGCACCAGGCGTCCGCCAGGTTTGAGAAGACGGCTCAGGGTGCATAGAGTGCCGACATCGTCCTCGATATGCTCCAAAACGTCGAGCATGACGATGGTGTCGAAGGAGCGATCGCAGTTAAATTGAGTCGCGTCTGCCATCAACACTTCGACACGATGGTTGCCTCTAAGGCGCATCCGGGTCTGTTGGACGTAATCTTTGTCTAAATCGAGGGCTACGAGGCGATCGCACTGAGGAGCTATCAGTACGGAAAAGTTGCCGTTGCCACAGCCAACTTCCAGAACTTCCGCTCCCAGGTAGGGCTGAATTTGCGAAAAGATCCACTGGTTATAGTGGCTGGCGAACTTTAGGTTTTCCAGCCAAAAAGTTTGGGCACCATCTTTCAACTAAATCTTCTCCTGAGGTCCATCCAAATATTTCTTAGTTTCCAAAACTTGCTGTTTTCCATTTCCTGTATTTTTTCTTGAGCTTGACGAAGTTCTGCTTTCTTCTTTCTCAGCCTTTTCTTTAAACGAGCGTGTTGGTCATCACTCCTTTCCCGATCCAAACTATCTCCGGGTTGTAGTTCTGAAAAGCCTGATTCAGGTTCAGTAAGTTGCTGCTTCTCACCGATAAATGTGTGAGTTAGAGCTAATAGCTCCACTGAATTCAGTCCGCCTTCTAAAAGTTCTTTAAGCTCGCCTAGTGTAAGTAATGCCAAATAGTATTCTTGCTGAAGGCTTAAGCCATTCCGAATAATTCTAACGCTTTTTAATGCTTCGCAGATGTTCACATAATCTTTAGCGGGACGACGATTGAAAAATCGAGGATCCATCATATATTCGATATGTGACTCTATGTTGGTAACCCAGGCTGGGTAGCTAATTTCTCCAGCTCTACATTTAGCTTTAAGCTCATCCTTAGTAAACCTTAAATGAATCCAAGGGTACTTGTTTACATCGAAAATGTTGGACTTATGGTGCCCTTCACGGGAGTTCCACAAAGGCGCTGAAACAGAATAGATAACTCCTCTAGGTTTTGCGACTCTGACCATTTCAGGAAATGCCTTTTCGATGTTTTTAACGTGCTCCATCGTCGCACAAGAGTAAACTAGGTCAAAGGTGTTGTCTGAAATGTCCATTTCTTCGGCAGACATTTGAACATACTTTGCCTTTTCATGCTTAAAGTTCTCCCCTATTTCGTCTACAACATCCAAACCCCAAACTTCTTTAGCATTCAATTCTACAAAATGAGCAACTTCTTCACCTCTATTGCATCCGACAACTAGAACTTTTTTCCCTTCGACATTTAGATAGCTATTTGCGTCTTTAATGTGATATTTGACATAATCCATTTGCAGTACCTGCCTCCTCTAAACATCATCTATGTGGACCAGCGCAGCAAATAGCGCCTACTTATGTTTTGACCAATCTGCTTAAAGCCAACACAAACGTATTCGATCAGCGAATTAGCCAAAACTTAAAGATATACCAAAGAGCCTTAAGCCCGTCTTTCCAGTTAATCTTCTTCCCCTCCTCATATGAACGACCATAGTAGGAAATACCGGTTTCGTAGATGCGCCAGCGATGGGGCGATCGCACCACTTTCATCGTGAACTCAACTTCAAAGCCAAAGTCATCACAAGTTAGCACAATACTGTCCAGTACTTCACGCCGAAACATTTTGTAGCAAACTTCAATATCGGTGAGAGTTGTATTGCAGAAGAGGTCAATCAGGGTGGAAATAACCCTGTTACCTAATAAGTGGTGGAAATACAGCACCCGATGGGGTTCACCATAGAATCGAGAACCATAGACTACATCAGCTTTACCTTCTGAAATCAACTGCCACATCTGCAGCCAGTCTTGAGGGTCATATTCCAAATCGGCATCCTGAATCACAACAACGTCGCCCGTTGCCTCCTGGAAACCGGTCCGTAGGGCAGCACCTTTGCCTTGATTGCGAGCATGAAAGACAACCTTAACGCTGACCGATGCCGATTGGGAAATCGATACGGTTTGCGTTAGGGGAGACGATATATGAATCCCGCCATCGATGGTAGTAGAAGGGCTTTGCTCCAAATCAGGCACTGTGAAGCGGAGGTGGCTAGCAGATAGGGTTATGCTGATGGGGTGAGCGCTTGGATCGCCAAACCTTTGCATCAGCCATTTGCGCGTTCCGTCCTGAGATCCATCATCCACCAATACTAGTTCCTTAGGGACATCAGGCAAAACTTGAACAACCTTACCAATGAGCGTATCGATTGTATGGATCTCGTTATATACAGGAATAATGACCGATAGTACTAAACCCATATCACCCTCCACCCAACCGCTGAGCAATCAATCCTAGTTTTTTAGCCTGCCCTCAATAATACGGCAGCTAATCCTCATGATGCATCCCAAGAAGTCGCTTGATTTGAAACCACGACGAGCGCAGCTTCCAAAACTTGCTAGTTTCCATCGCCACCACCTGTCCTCGAGTCTCTTCAAGGGTCGTCTCGGTTTGCTTTAGCCGATTCCGCAAACGCTTGATCTTCTCCCGAGCTTCCTGGAGCTCAGCTTGCAGCCTTAGTTCGGCTTGTTCATGATCGCCCATTTCCTGAATCGTGGATTGGAGGTGGGCAGTTTGTTTCTGGTATTCGCTGACTCTCTTTTCTAAATCAAGAATGGTTTTTTGAAAGTGGCAAATTCGCCGCTGCTTCCAATCGTCAGATTGATAAAACACAGCCTGGTTTTGAGCTGTCCAAAACTCCTGACGGGTTGCTTGAATATTGGCCAGCGATCGCCCACCATTAAAATATGAACCCACAACCTGGGGGTAGCGGCACCAACATAGAGACTCGTCTTGCAGCAGCCGTAAATACAACTCCACATCACCCGCAATTAGATAACTTTCATCAAAATACCCCCATTTTTTGAACAGGCTGAGCCGAAAGAAAGTCGCCTGATGGGGCATACTGTAATAGATCATGTAGTCGGCAATATTCTCTGGCGGCGGGGGTACAGCGATATGAGTATCGCCTGACGGGTTTCGCACCTCCAAGCTGCCGTAGAGAACATCAACATCCGGTTGGCTTTGCAGAAAGGTGGCGATCGCCGCAACCACGTTGTTATCAACGAGATAATCATCGGCATTAAGAAAATAAACATAGTCGCCGCTCGCCAGAGCTAAGCCCTTATTCATAGCAGCATAGATACCCGTATCTGCTTCGCTAACAAAGTGGCTAATCGTTGACCGATAATTTCCAATAATTTTTCGGGTTTGATCCTGAGAGTTACCGTCGATTATGATGTACTCAATATTGGGATAACTCTGGCAAGCAACGCTCTGAAGCGCCTTCTCAATATGCTCCTCAGCATTCTTACATACGGTAATAATAGAAAGCCTCATATTATTTTACCTGTAAACCGACGAATGCCCTAAGCTTGAGCCACAGTAATCGCATTTTCCAGAATTTACTGGTTTTCATCGCCTCAATCTCTCCCTGGAGTTCCTGCATACGGGCATCCATATCTTGAAGCTTACGTCTGAGGTTTCGAACCTGATTTTTTTTCTTATCTATTTGCTCCTCCATTTGGGCGAATGTCTGGGAAGGTAGCTCGCTGACTTGGGCAGGAGGTGCTGTAGTTAGCTCGGCTTTCTGGTGTTCCCGCAGTAGCGCCCGGAGGGCTGCCCGTTCCAGCACGATTTGAACATCAGTGGTGGCACCCAGTTCCAAAGGGACTGGTAGAGCTTGCTTGGCAGTGACTAAGCTTGGTACATTTAACTGGGATACTTGTTTTTTGAGGCGAGACGGCTTAGACAGCAAGTCCTGATATAGCGTCAGGTATCGCTGTGCCTGGGCATTGAGAGTGTGACTTGTTTCAATTACGTGGCGGCAGGTACGGCCCATTCTTTGGAGAAGTTCGGGCGATCGCATGCAATCCAAAAGCACCGTCGCCAGCTTTGCCGAATCGCCTACAGGAACCAGTCGCCCCGTTACGCCATCCTCAACCAAGTCCGGAATACCGCCAACTGCAAAGCCTACTACAGGGGTACCGCAACTCATAGCTTCCAGCATCGTATTGGGCAGATTGTCTTGCAAAGAGGGCAGCACAAACACATCAGCCGCCGCATAAATTTGGCTCAGCCTGACATCAGACTTCACTTGCCCAAGGGCGACAGTAGGAATGTCTAAGGACGCCAATGAAGTATTGGGTAAACCAAAACAGAGGAGCTGTACTTTGCCATTGCGAGCCAAAGCTCTAAACTCCAGATCTTGCAGACACCGCTGCAAAGCTTTCAGTAACTGAGAAAATCCCTTTCTAATTTCGTTTCCATTATCCGCACCTATAAGAATTGCAAAGGTGTCTGGTTCAAGCCCTAGACTGGCTTTAGCCTTTGCTTTGTCCATAGGAACAAATAATTCTGTTTCAACCGAATTAGGAATCACTTCAACCCGGCAGCGGTGGAAAAGACGGCTTCGCTTCGCACAATCCGCCATCCAGCGGCTTGGTGTAACGATGGTTAAATCCAGATCTGCCCAGAAGTCCAACTTATCTTGTAAAACGGCGGCAGGAAGATCAAGCGGGTCATCCCGAAGCTGAGGACAATGATGGCAAGTGGTTTCGTACCCTAAACAGTCTGCAGCGTAATGGCAGCCACCGGTGAAGGCCCACATGTCATGCAATGTCCAAACAACGGGTGTGCCTAACTCCACCAACCGTTTAATGGTGGCAGGAGATTGAAAATAGGCGACCCAGTGCAAATTTATAATGTCGGCCTCTAGAATTTCATTTAGATAGCTGAGGTCTAACCCTGGATAGGGAAGAGAGAAGGAGGTGTTCGAAATCTCTGAGCGGTTTTGATTAATATACCACTGTTGAATTGCAGCAAGTTCCCGATTTTTTGCATCAAACCCGGCGTCACTGGAGCTGATAGGCGTAACCTGGCCTGTCTTGGTTTCTCGAAACCGTTGCTGTGCTGTAAGCAGGAGTGAGCGGTGTCCCAGACGGTTGCAGCCGTGATGGAGGCGCTGCGCTGCTCGTGCTGCGCCTCCCCCTACATCAATGGTATTGAGCTGAACAATTTTCAGCGTCTCGGTGGCCGCGCCTGTGAAATGCTGCCGCCACAGATTGGGGCGTGACTCGATGGCTTCAACGAATAAGGAGTCAGGCTTGCGCACTCGCCCATCCGGTAGAAGATCCAGGTGATAGTTTTCAAAGTCAGGAATGCGGGACTCCCTGGCTTGACAAACCCGCACGTCTACAAATCCAGTTTTGTTCAGTAAAGCTGATAGAGAATAGCGATCGTACATCCACTGATGAACTTCCCCGCTCAGGCGGAATTCGCCAATCTTCAGCGCTGTTTCCCTGGAGTCCTCCTCAGTGGTGGATGGGGTGGCGCTTTTGGGACGGTGCTTGAGGATTTGGATGAGGTTTTCCCCCTCAAAGCCAATTCTTTCGATCACGAATGCCTGGTTGGGAATCTCCGCCTGGGCTAGATAATCCGCCATAGCACCACCGGAATGGTGGCGCACCATCTGGTCATACATCTCCAGCATGAGCCACTCGTAATTGTTGGCCCACTCTTTGGAGCCTGCGATCGCCTCCTCCAATGCCTTCAGATAAAGCCGGGCAATCTGTTCTAGATCAGGGACAACCACGCGTAGAATTCCATTGGGGCGCAGTACCCGGTGACATTCCTTCAGGAAATTTTCAGCGTCAGGGCGAGTCAGGTGTTCTAGAACATGGGAATGATAAACAACATCAAAGGAGGCGTCATCAAATGGAATTCCCTGGCGCAAGTCATGGGCAATAACCCCTTCCCCGGTTGAAGTGAAGTCAACGTTGACCCAATCAGGATGAAAGCAATGGCCACAGCCGAGGTTCAAATAATCCATTTTCAGGTTTTGCGAAACTGAATATAAAGGCTCTGCCCTACAAAAAACCTTCGGAAAATCCGCTTCAACAGGGTTTCGTAAACTGGCAGCGTTTGCTTGTTAAATATTACTTTACCAAGGGGAGACACTGAGCAGAAATAGTCGCGATAGCTGGCTAGCAACCCAGGGATGTGGTGTTCGGCCAGGGGTTCATATTGGACTCTTTCTAGCTTGAGAGGAAACAGGTTTTCCAGCGACTTGAAGGTGGCTGCTGACCACTGGTGCATGTGGTGCGGGGGCATATCGAGCAAACAGTATTCGTGCTTCAAAAAGCTTTCCGAGTTAGGCACGCACAGAATGAGCTTGCCGCCCTGCTTCAGAAGCTTGACTGAGGATGCTAGAAACTGTCTGGGATCTGTGACGTGTTCCAGGACTTGAAAGCTACAAACCGCATCGAACACGTCGGGTTGTGCTTCGGCTATCGTTTCCAGGGCAGTTGGCTCAATGGGGAGGTGCTGCTGCTGGGCGAGGGCAACGGCGTCTGTATTTAGCTCAAGTCCGGTGATGCTCAGGCCAGCGGCGATCGCTTTCTTGATAAAAAAGCCAAACCCAGAACCCACTTCGATAACCCTGTGACAACCCACCAGGTCTTCCAGAGCGACCTCATATTCCCATTTGTCGGCCATGTAGTACCAATCAAACCGATCGAGCTGTTCGTAGAGCGCACTCGACCCCGCAATGCCGAACGGGACAAAGAAGTTGAGCTTGGTTTGATTGCAGCGATATAGGTAAACCTCAGAGCAGCCTCGTAGTTCGGGGTTGATGTCAATTCCCAGACCGTTCTTCCAGTCGCGGATGAGTACATCGGCGGGCATCACCTCCAGGAGCGTTACTTCGTGGGAACCGGTTAAAGGGCTTTTTACCTCTGAGTGTTTGGCAAGGTTGGCAGTCCGGGCATTTTGCTTGAAGCGCTCACGGGGGCTGGGGGTCGTCGAGAAATGGTTAGACAGATTCGCAACCGTAGTGCGGACGTTAAAGCTGGGAGGGGCGATCGCCAGCTTAAAGGCCGACCTTTTTGGCAGCTTGTCCTTCAGGGTCAGATATCGGGAACGCAGCTTGCCGAAGCGACTAGAGCGCATGGCCTCCAGTTCCGCCTGAGCTGTCTCAAGCTCGCTACGGGTCTGCCGGAGCCGCTTACGCACCTGCTTCAAAACGGCCAGCTTTTCCTCCAGGGTAGCCTTGGTGGCCGCCAGCTCAGCCGCCAACTCCGGTTGCTCAACTGGAGGTGGGGCGGGTGGTTCTGGCGTAGGACACTCAAAGATGGTCTCGAATGTATAGGTATCGGCCTCCGCATGGCGAACAACGACCGGGGGATGGTGAATTTCCCAGATATCCTCCTGAACCAGGTTGGACACAATGCCTGCCTGCTTGGTATGGGTGGCATCGGGGCCGAATCCAACATTGGTGACCAGATTGACGTTGGGCAGAACGGACAGACCATGATTTGCCCAGCAGGTGTAGGTCCACTGATAGTCCCAGGTGTCGATTTGGTTATCGTAGGCTCGGTCAAATGCCTGGGTCCAGTAGGTCCGCTCCTGGGGGTTCTCACAAACAGCGGTCAGCAGCCCTTCGTCCCGATATTCAGGCCAGGTTTTCATGGTCACGTCATAGAGCTTCCAGGCCCGTCGCCAGGAGGCCCAACCCCAGATGTGGTTATATTTCGAGAAATAATAGCTGTGGCGGGTACGCTGCTTGCCGAACTGAAAATTATCGCCGCTGATGTGCATGATGCGTTCGTCGTGGCGGTAGCGCTCAAGCAAGACTTCGCAGAACGAAAAGAAAGAAGGGGAGGGAATGCAGTCGTCCTCCAGAATAATTGCCTCTTCCGTTTCGGAGAACACCCAGTCGAGGCCGCTAGCCACCCGATTTCGGCACCCCAGGTTGTGTTCTGAATAGTTTGTCAGCAGTTCGCAATCCCAGTCGATCTGGTCAATCACGCTGCGCGTCTGGCGACATAGATCGGCTTCCCCAGGAGTGCGCGGGCCGTCCGCTACCACCAGCAGCTGCTGAGGTTTGGCCTGGGCGATCGCCTCAAACACTCTCGCAGTTGGCTGGGGCCGATTAAAAATCAAGAGCGCAACAGGCGTTCTCAGGGACATAGGTGCACAACAAAACTGGGGACGAACAGAGGTCAGTATATTAATTCGTTTCAGTCTAGGAGCGTATACTACGTTTTACGCCGAGTCAAGCCCGGCCCTAAGCAGGTCGAATGAACTACTTAGGTCGGAACCGCTGCTGCAGCAGTATCCACTGCTCCCGCAGTTTCCAAAACCGACTCGATTCCATGTCGGCAATGGTGGCCTCCCGCTCCCGCAGACGCTGCTGGCTTTGCTTTACCTTGGCACGGGTGTCTGTAAGCCGGGACTGAACCTTTTGAACACGAGTTTGGGTGCGCTGTAAGTCCTCCTGGGCCTGTTGGAGTTCGGCCTGAGTCCCCTGGAGTTCAGTCTGGGTTTGTTGGAGTTCGCTTTGGGTCTGCTGAAGGGTGGCCTGGAGCGTTCGCACGGTTTCGGTAGAAGCCTGTAGCTGCCAGTAAAAACGGCCACCCTCTTCTTGAGCTTGCTTGAGGGCGTCTTGATACCGCTCTAGCTCGGCCTGCGTCTCCTGAATTTGGAGGCGATCAGGATTTAGAGCATCTGCTTGTTCAATTGTACGGGTAATATCATCCCTGGTAAAAAGACTGATCGATTTACCCCCAGGCAGATAAGTCGGATGCTCTAACGCAGACTTCAGCATGTGCCGATAATGCCTTGCCCATGCCTGATTTGCCAATGCTAATAACTTCGCTTTTGCTTCATCGATACACCCGATATACGCGAGTGCAGCACTATGTTGGACAGTAGCAGCAAACGACTCATACGTACAGCGACGTGCCCACGCGCTTAAAAATAAGGATGAAAAGAACCGATCAAAATTTTCCTTGTCTGCAACCGTTGGTTCATCGGGGAAATTTTGTTCAATAGTCGCAGCATCGAGAGGTTCAACTAGTTGAAATATTACTGTATTGTCTACAGCAGCTATTCGGTTGAAGTGAATCTTAAATCGACCTAAAAAGCTGGAAATCCAGAAGCAGGTATACCAGTTATAGTCCTGGAATATAAAAATACTGCCCTCTTGAGCATGAGGACACGCTTCTTTCATGAAATATTTGGTTGCGTACCAACTTTTACAACCATCCACAAAGATGACTGAAAATATTTGGTCGTGCGGCAGGGAAAAAATTCTGTCAAGTTCTCGAACGTCAGCCTTACGTTCTGGCAAGACTTGGTCCTGAGCTACGATTAGCTCAAAATAGTCTTGATCACGATGAAGGTTCTGGAAAATGTCCTGAAAAGAATTGGAGGTTAGTAACGCTGCCTCTGCGTCTTTGCCTAGAAGATTAGCTTCAAATGCGGGCTTTAAATAGCTAATCAGGCGATCGCCCTCATAGTAATCTTTAAATCGATCGTATGTATAAAGCTTTGCGTGTTCCTGGCGCAAAGGGTTCTGTAGCATTCCTAATGCAATTGCCCGCGTTGTGCCTCCCAAAAATGGTCCAATTTCGCAAGCGTTCTTTGTTCCATCCCAAAAGCGTGAGAAGAACTGATAAAGAAATCTTCGTTCCGATGAACTGGTTTCCGAGGGAATTTCGTCGAGTCGCTGATCAATCTCTGAGTTTTTGATGTCGAGAAACGCCGCCATATCAAAAATTAAATCAGCGGCAGCTTCTAGCCGTAATAGTTCTTCTTGAATTAACTTAGATGACTTGAGGTATTGTGCTCCTGTGTAGTCATCGACGACTTTCATCTGCTCAAATGTTATTGTCTCAACGGGCTGACTAAACAGCCGCTTCATGTTTGAGTAAATGTCGTCTGATACCGACGATATCGGCACATTGTTTGCAACCGTGTATGCTCGCTCAACAATATCAAAGTCAAAATATGAGCAACCCGCTTTGACCGAATAGAATATATGTGAGCCTAGCCCGTTTCCGGCAGCAAACTGGTGTAATGAACACAAATGATAAAGCCGAAATAGAAACAGCGGATCATAAATGTGGCCAGCAGATACAACTTTCATTCCGCGATCGCGAAACGGCTTATCCCTACCTAAATTAAGGTCTCTCCAATATAAGCAAATGGTAACTGGCTTATATATTTCGCCTAGCTTTTCTATTGACTCAGCAAGCGCTTCATAACTCATCTCAACCGTGACGTGATGGGTTGAGTGCGTCGGGAAAAAGATTGTTCCATTTCTATCTGTCTTGGACTGGTCTTTGAGAAGCTCTACCACATAGAGAAAGGGTGAAGCACAGGGAAGCAGGAGCTTAGGCGAGTTCAGTTGCCAAACTGCTCTAGAATAAGCAGACTTTACATGCGCTGTGTGATAGAAAATGGCTGGGAGCGGAGCATTAACCTCGGTTTCCCAAACAAAGTCTTTACTTAGGCTTAAACCGTGGGGAACGACAGCCTTCAATGAGTAATCGTTGGGCAGACCTGCGTAGCTTTTGAGTACCGATGCCATGCCATAGTAATCATTAGGTTGAAAGCTCTCTGTGGTGACTTGAGGGCGATCGCGACAAAGGTCAGGAAGATTTTCCTGGTCAGCCAAAGTCTGTTCTAGGGTCAACAATTGAGATGTACTCACTTTTTGATTTCTTACGAGAAGGTTGATGTTAAGGTCGCCAACTGATAATTTCTTACTTTTGGTAAGCCATGTAACTCGATCCTCTAAACTTTTGTCACCCAATTCAGAACTATTTACTTCAAGTGAATACAAGGTATCATACAGTGTTAAAGCTCTTTTCTCAATCAGTGCGATTGTTGATGCCTGCAACTCTTCTGTTGCAGAACCGATTTCGCCCTTTCGGAAAAATCTTTCAAAATAACCTAACTCTTCCACCCTTTCATGCTTGTGATGATTATCAAATAAGTGGTTTTCAATTGCACGCTCAATTATTTGATCACTGACAGGATAATTGCAAAAAGAAAAAAGAGATTGCAGTGTGGGAACTGGATTTCTATGCAAATTTTCATATGAAATCAAAAAAATGTCGTTGCTTCGGCGTATTTTTGCTTCAATATATCCAGTGAGGTGCTTAACATAGTTCGATAGCTGCTGACGGCAGAAAGAATCAATTCCATCCGCCGCAACATATCTTGAAGACTCATATCTCAAATGAAAATAGTAGTAGGAGCACAGTACATCAGCAGGCCTGCGGAAAAGATAAACAATTCGCGCCGTCAGTTCTGGATTGTAAAAGCAATGTGCCTTGATAAGCCGAAAAGGAAGTTGCAATCGCGGGTCGCAATCTATAATTCCATGGCAATGCAAGTCAGGTATGACTTGATTAGGGTGAATCGGCAGGTCAGTCTGAGTTTGAAAGCCATGTTTCTGCTGAATGATATCTGATATCAAATACCTCAACCAAGTGTTGCCCGAGCGAGGAAAAGATGCTACTAAAACATCAGTCTTACGAAATTGCTCTAGTTGTTCCGCCGCGAACTTAAACATCAATAAACACAACTATTTCACTTACAAGGATTCAACTTTCACAAAAATAAACGTTAGTGATGACCGTTTGCACATCCCGAAACTCAGCTTGTTTACGGCAGGTCAGCCCTTTCTGCTCCATGAGTTCGCCAAACGACAGCCCTAACTGTTCACTGAGCGCAGGGTTAGGCAGGACATTTTCGTCCTCAATTGTCGTGCCCCACATCGTCAAAACAACGTTATTCTCATACTGCGCTTCCTGAAGCTGCTGAATGCCGGGTTGACCGACGCAACCCGTCCCCTCTGGATACCAGAGCGGACTATTATCATACTCCCAATTTGACAAAACGGCCACCTGCATAAACGACCAGCAGGGGTGAGCAAAAACTTGCGGCTCCGTCCCGATTTCAGCTTCCAGATCCCGCAAAAGCTGCAACTGCAGGGCAGAGCTATCGAAGGGACTAACCATATCTTTGGCGATCGCCGCTAGCCCAAAAAATGAGTTGAGCGTTAACAAAAACACACTTGCGAATACTGGTAAGCGTGAGAGCAGTTTGAGCGATCGCGGCTCATTTCCGTTAGATTCGTTAGATGCCCCAGCGGTGAAACGCTGCGGCGAACCGATATCGTCACCTCCTAAAGTGAGAGCGATGAGGCAAAGAAATGGCCAGCAAACATAGCCAATGTGCCGCAAAGATCCCCCATAATATTTAATCAGTAAAATAATTGCGCAGCCAGCGGCTCCACTAGCGCAGCTGAGGGTTAGTAGTGGATATAACCTGTAGAGATAAATCAGGGCGGCGACTACAGCTAGAAATAAAAAAAATGGGACAACTAAACTGAAACCGCTAAGATTCTCAGCAAAGGAATAATTCCACCAGGGCGATTGGGTTGTGAAAGGAAACCAGGCCGAAAGAATGGAGTTGAATAAACCAGAAACATACTCAAACCCAGTAAGCTGTTGATCAGTCAGATAGGCAAATTGGGTGAAGGGATCATCTGTTTCCTGAATCGCAAGATAATAGGCGCAAATAATAAAGCTGGCAACCAGGGCACTCACCGCCATCCAGTGTCGCTTCAGTAGGGAATAAGCTAAAAGCGGGAGCGCAAAAATTAGACTCAAAACGTGGGTCAGCGGAAAGCAAAAGTAGGCAAGCGCTCTGAAAACTGGATAAATCTTTGTCGAAGAGGTTAGATCTTTAAAGATTATTAACAAAAAGATAAGTGCCAGCAGGTAGCACCTGGAAATCGTGCCGTACTCATAGGCGGGGTAGTAGGAAAAGAGGAGTAAGGCGCTGAAGGGAAAAGCAATCCAGCGACAGACTAGGAATGCTAGTAGACTATACTGAATAAATGTGAATAGCTTAACTAAAGAGAAGCTATCAATCCCCACTAAGCGGCCGACATTAAACAGGGGAAACAGAAAAACGTGGTAGAGCGGAAAATGTCCGTTTCCCCGAAAAGACTCCATTAACTGCCACAAATTCCAACCGTGGAAATTCAGCTTTAGAGGAGCATCTGCCTCGTCAAGCCAGGGTTCATGGAGCGTTAAGCTGATGGCCACGACAATTAACGAAATCCAAAATATAGTCGCTTGGGGCCGAAGCTTCAGGCTTTTTCGAGAGAACTGGTCTAGCATCGAGACTGTCTTAGAAGACATGTGGTTTCCTCGGCAAGGGCAATGCTACAGACAGCACCTTGAGATCTCTTCAACTTCAACGCTTGTGAGCCTCAATCAAGAGAGAACCACCAATATATTTCAGGAAAGTCCGCGAGAGGAAATGCTCTAGATCAATCACTTGCTTGATTAGCGTTGGTGGTGTTGATGGGTGCAGGAACTCGTAGGCGCTGACGTCGATATTGACGAATCCCGCCTGTTCGAGCGATCGCCCAATTTGCCACTGGGTGAAGGCATACTCATCGGGACTATCTCCCAAATAAGCTTTCAGGGGTGGTATGTTCTTCTGAAGAAATATCTGGGGATTGAGCAGGTTTGGTTCAGAAAATCTCACCACACCGCCCGGTTTTAACACCCGATAGAATTCCTGAAGCGCCAGATCCCAGTCCAGATGATGCAGCACTGAGCATCCAATCACTGCATCAAAGTGGTTATCTGGGAAATCAAGGTGATGAGCGTCCATGCAGTAGAAGGACGTGGAGGGAGATTTCTGAGCGGCGACAGCTAGCAGGTCCTCCGAAATATCTACCGCCGAAAGATTAGGAAAAAGCTGGGAAAGCGCAGCCGTGAAGGTGCCCGAACCGGCACCAATCTCCAGCACTGATCCAGTTTTGTTTGATAATGCAGCAGCCAAATAGTCGAGGCGACGCTGCCACCGAACCTGTCCGGCAGGGGTACTCCAGCCCCAATTTTTCTCCTCAGTTTCGATGATGACTTTCCCGTGCTGTTTCTCCCGTTGGAGCCGCTCTTGTAAAGAGACTTTCATTGGTTTTGCTACTCTCCCTTGATTTCAGCCTCAACCTAGATAAACTTCATTCGTCTTGCGGCATAGAGACACATTTTAAGCAGAACAATGCCTTCTTTGACGTGTTGAATGTTTGAACTGCCGTACGTTCTTGGCACATAACGAACCGGAATATCCTGGATCTTCAGCCCTAACTTGGCGGCTCCAAACAGCAGATCAAAGTCGCCAAATGGATCAAAGTCGCCAAAATAGGCCCGGTTTTCAACAAGCTTTTGATAATTCTCCTTGGAAATCGCCTTTGTGCCGCAAAGGGAGTCCTTGATTTTGGTATTAAGAGTCCTTGATTTTGGTATTAAGTAGATATGAAAGTAGCCAAGCAAAAAATCGATTGGCCATGCGGTTGAGCCAGGGCATCGCTTCTTTGTTAACCGGGTAGATCAGGCGGCAACCGTTCGCCATTTCACATTTGCCAGAGGCGATCGCCTCGAAGAAATAGGGCATATCTTCCGGGCGCACCGTCAGGTCAGAGTCGAGGATAATCAGCACATCGCCGCTGGCCTGCTCAAACCCCAACCGAACCGCATCGCCCTTCCCCTTGCCAGTCTGCTGGAAGGCTTTAATATCCCACTGGTGACCGTATTTTGCCTTGACCCGCTGAATTTCCTCCCAGGTGTTGTCGGACGAGTGCCCTTCAATAAAAATCACCTCGGTTCGTTTGCCCATGCGTGGTAGGCGCGTAATGCAGCTCTTAATATTTCCGGCCTCGTTACGGGCGGGCACAATAATCGAGCAGGTCATTTGGTGGACTTGGCTACGTCTTTCCGAAGCTTCAGGTCGCAACCTGGCGACCATGTACTCGGTCAAACACAGGCGGTTTACGAGCGGTAACGGAGCTAGAACCTGGTTGCAAAACCAGGATAGAAATGGTGCGCGCTTGGGAAAAAGTAATCGCTTGCCCTGGGAAACAATTTCAAACCCGGCCAAATCCAGCAGATTGGTAACGTCTGCCCGGTTGAGCCAATTGAGAGGCGGCAACGGCATCCGCTGGCCAATTAGCGTCGCAAATTTGAGAATCAGTTCCCAGGTCGGGTTGTGAAACGTCAGCAGCAGTCGGGTGGAAGGCGTGCAGGCTTGCCGGAGGTTTTCCAGGGCCTGTTGTACGTTGTCGATATAGCTGACGGTATTGGATAGGAGCACATAGTCAAATCCTTCCTTAGCTTCGAAGTCTTCGGCATGGGCAATCTGAAAGTCTATCTCCGGAAACTTCTCCGCAGACATCTCCACCGCCAGCGGATTTTTATCAATGCCCAGGCCATAGCTCGCATCCAACGCCGCCAAGAGGTGACCTGAACCTGAACCCACCTCTAACACCCTGGACTGAGGCTGGACCACAAATTGATAAAATCGCTCCAGATCTTCGTAGTAGTAAAGGTTGCGATTTCTCCACTTGCTCAATGAAGCTCGAATATCTTTGTTGAGGTGAGAGCGCTGGCTGACTGGCGATTGAATCGACTTCATGGGAAAAACCTACCTAATTTAACGGTTCAATTGGGTATATTGATTTGGCGTAAAAGATGTGAAAAAGAGAAGGGAAGGTTGACTTAACAGGTTCGACCAGATTCTCTGCGTGAAGCCTAACAGATGCGCCGCCTGACTGTAAGGAAGGACTCGTGATTGCGCTAGACCAAATTCTCGAAATCAGCAGCAAGCAGGCGATTACGATGGCAAGCCAACTGGCAACGTTTGCTATCAGGGGCGATCGCCCCAGCTTCTGAGCCAGCGGCATTGAAACACCTTCCTTGAGAGTAGTAATAAAGCCACTCATATCAGGTTACCCATAGCAATGACAGATCGCCAGTTAGCCATTTGAGTTACTCCGTAAAACACCAGTTATCAAGCTATCTTCTCAAAGCAAAAAGCTTTGTAGATGTAGGTGTTCGCTGGCAAAAAGTTTGGCATTCGGTCTACTGACTTCAGCACAAATATGGAATTGGCGGCCTGATGCATCTCTTCCGGGGAGGTGACGTGATGCGCTTCAATTCCTGAGAAGCCGATCGCCTGAAACAGGTATTCCATCGTTTTGTTGACCGCAGGCATGCCCACCAGTAGACAACCCCCTGGACTGAGCACCCGGTGAATTTCTTGAAGAAATGAAGCGATCGCTTTGATGTGCTCCAATACCGATATGGCCACTACCAGGTCGAAGGTATTATCCTCAAAATCCAGCTTATCGGGCACTCCCCTGCTCAAAATTGGATAACAGTTGAGCTTTCCTAGCCGCTCGGACGTTGCTTCTGGGTTACTCCCCAAATCAACCCCATAAACTTTGTCGCTAATCTGGCAGAGGGTAGGGATGAGAATCCCACTGCCATAGCCAACTTCTAGAGATTTTTGGAACCTTCGTTCCCCTAGCAGCCGCAGCGCAATGTTAATCCGCTCGGTGTACAGCTTGCCGACGAGGGGTCGGTAATAATAATCCAGCGGATCATCGGGGTTATTGGCGACCAGCGCTCCCTTTGGGGGTAAGGATAAACTGATAGACTTCATAGGATCTTTACGAAGGTTCACCAGAAACTTTACCTAACTCTACCAGAAGAGGCCGACAAATCTTCATTAGGGTTGAACAATCCCGGCGAGAAATGAGCTAGCGCTGCCACGCCACCAGGATGACGCCACACACGATAAAGGCAATGCCAACGAGTCGGTTGAAGGTAATGGGTTCCTGGAAAAGGAAATATCCCAGAATGACCGAAAAGATGTACATGATCGAGGCCGATGGTGCCGCAACGCTGAGCTTAACGCGGGTGAGGACGAGAATGTATAGAACTGCACCAATGCCGTAGCAAACCAGGCCCGTCATCAGTTCGGGGGTCGTGAGAATGCCTAACACGTGGCTGACCGCGTTTTCGGCGGTGACCTTGCCGAGCTTCAGGGCACCGGCCTTAAGGAAAAATTGCCCTGACCCGCTGGTCAGTATGGCAACGAACAGTAAAGCGAATTCCTGGGGACTCACCGATCGCTCCTGAATACGGGGGATGATATTCCATGCTGTCAACTAATACCACACCATCCCGCTGGATGATCAGTTAAATCTAAAATTTTCCGGGTCGCGGCAGTTGGGAAAATGGTTTGGAAAGGCCAGCGATCGCCCATTCCCCTATCCTGTCCGCAATTCTTTCAGCTCCATAACCATCAACCGCTAACCAGCCTTTGTGGGCGAGCCGCTGAAGCTTTGCAACGTTCTGAATAACCTCCAATAGTCGATGGGCCGCCTGTGGAAGTGTCCCCAGATTCTCTAGAAGTTCGGCCTGGCTCAGACGTTCGACGTAGGTGGCCATAAAGCTCCAGCTAATCGCCGCGCAGGGTCTGCCTAAACACATCGCTTCATAGCTGGTGATTCCCCCCAATGTGATAGTCAGGTCGTGTTCTACGATGGCTCGACCCAGGCAGGGAGGGGAGTCTAAAAGAGTAACGCCATCAGTGGTTTGGGCGATCGCCCTCAATTCCGTCACCTGCTGCGGGTCGAACGCAGGCCCAATGACGACAGTCACCGCAAACGGCAGTTGTCCCGGCGCGTCATACAACCGCTGTACTAGATCAAGCGTCAAGTTAGCCGGGTCGGCCCCGCCGAGCGTGATGAGAATCTTTTCAATACGGTCACCACGCCAGGGCGCAGGCGGACGGCACTGCCGGATTGATTCCCGGATAATGCGATAGGCGTTGCCAACCAGCCCAACGCCTTGAAAATTAGGCGGTAGATCGGTCTCAGACTTAAACCCATCTTCGTCAACGAGAAGGTCTACGGCAAATCGGCCTGTGCCGCTGTCGTTGAGGTGGGCGATCGCCCCAAATCCCTGGGATCTTGCCTCTTGGACGTCCTGAACGGTCAGATCCAGCATGTCGGTAATTAGCACGGCAGTTTCTGAGGGAAGGATGAGGTGCGATCGCTCCCGACTCGCGGAGGCAGCATCTTCTACCAGAATTACCTCGCATCCTGCTGGCGCAAAGCGATTAGCCAAATCGGGGGCAGTCTCCCACAGCAGCACCACTCGTTGCCAAAGACCGCTGCGTTGCAATGCCGCCGCTAGGGCGGCGGTGCGGGACAGGTGGCCGACGCCAATTTTATGACTTCCAGCGGCTTGTAGAACAGCAATGTTGTGGCTCATGGGGTCGGGGGCGATCGCCATTCGGGATGGGCATCCAGCACCGCAATGATCTCCTCGGCGGTGGCGCTGATTGCTGTCTCACCCAACGCGGCGACAATGGCCCGCACCCGCTCCAGATCTGTAGCCGTGTCGACGCTCAGTTTCCAGTCGGGTCGGGACAATTCGGAGGGGGGAGCGAGGCGAAAGATTCTAAATGCTTCTGGAAATTCATCAACGGTTGGGGTGACGTGCTCCAGGGCCGCAGCGGTGGTGTCCAGTTGGCGCATTTTTGCAAATGCCGCCGCCGTGAATAGCTCCGCATTGAAGCCGTTGGGATAGCTCGGGTCGTAGTATGACTGGGCCAGGATGTGGCTGTAGTCGGCCTGGTGCGCCCGGTGCTGGTCAATGAGTTCGTCCAAGAGCAGGCCGTCAATCAACGGACAATCCCCGGTGATGCGCAAGACCCAGGATGCGTCCGTTTTCTCGAAAAGCTGCTGGTAACGGGACGTCACGTTGAGGGCATCGCCCCGCAGCACGGCGGCTTTCCCTTGCATTGCCTCCGCCAGGGCATCGTCTTCGGGATTTGTCGTGGTCAGCACCCAGACCTGGTCGATTTGAGTGGCCATCTGGACGCGATCGATGATCCAGTCCACCAGAGGTTTGCCCCCCAAATCCACGAGGGACTTACCCGGCAGACGGCTCGACCCCATGCGGGCTTGAATTCCCGCCACGATACCGCTCATTTGAACATATCCCACTGCAACACTGTGTTTTCCGGCAGATCCCGCGTCACCGACATCCCTATCACTGCCTCAAAAAATTGCGGCGCAAGTCCCGTTCCGGGACGGGTAATTTTGATGTCGTCGGGCTGGAGCCGCTGTCCGGCGGTTACCGCCCGTTGCAGTACGAGCGATCGCACCGAAGTAACCCGCTCATGCTGCTCGCAGGGCACGATTTGTTTGCGGGGATGCCCCATGGCGACGTGAGCCTCCTGGACGCCGGAAACCAGTTGCTTCAGTCCGGCCATGTCCACACTGAACCAGTGGTCGGGGCCTACCGTATCCTGGCTGAGGGTGACGTGCTTTTCGATGACCTTTGCCCCCAGGGCCGTGGCGGCGATCGCTGCCGTAACACCCACGCTGTGATCCGAAAACCCCACAACGCATTCAGGGTAAAGGTTAATCAGCGCCGGAATCACTCGCAGGTTCATCTCCTCCATCGGTGCCGGATACTGGGAGATGCAGTGGAGGATGCACAATTCCTGACAACCATTGCCCAGCAGGGTGGAGATGGCCGTATCAGCTTCCGCCAGCGTGCATTTTCCCAGAGAAAGAATGACGGGTTTTCCGGTGGTGGCCAGGTGGCGCAGCATGGGCAAATGGTTGACGTCGGATGCCGCCACCTTAAAGCAGGGGACGCCCAGCTCCATCAAAAAATCTACCCCCTGTTCGCTAAACGGAGTAGAGAACGGCTCCAGCCCCAGCTCACGGGCCAGTTGGAACAGATCCGCATGGGCCGATCGGGGCAGCGTCACCCGCTTGAAAAGGTCGCCAATGGTTTCCTGCTGTTCCTCCCCCGGTGCGCCTGTGGTCACCAGCCGCTGCGGATCGGCCACCAGTTCTGCCGCTGTGTAGGTCTGGAACTTAACCGCTTTTGCGCCTGCCTGGGCGATCGCATTCAGCATTTTCTCGGCTGTTCTGATATCCCCATCGTGGTTCGCGCCAATCTCGGCCACGACCAGGGGCGGAGCCGCATCACCCACCTGAATATGTCCAATCGAGAAACTAGCCAAGGTTCGCTTTTCTCCCTAGGTTGGTTACGTTTTTTCTAATAGGAATGCAGCACTGAGATTATCACTACCCTTAATGGGCAACATGATTTTTTGCACTAGCTTGAGATCAGGAAAATGCGAAAGATACAGGGAAGCAAAATCAGTTTTCCACAGTAAATCTGTGTTGTCTCGATAGCTGAGTGTTTCATAGGAAGGACTGAAATATTCACAGCCCATGATGAAGCGACTTGAGCAGCGGTAGATTTCTGTTAATGCCTCAGCAATGTCATCTGGTGAAATGTGAATAAGTAAGCCAGAGGTAAACACAAGGTCAAAATACTGGTCTTTGAAGGGGATATCAAAGGCGGTTGCTTGAATGATATTGATGGCTTTGGTGCGCGACTTGGCGATTTCGACGGCATACTGCTGAAGCTCAATGCCATACAGGCGGGCAAAGCCCATTTGCTGGAGACACAGGAGCTGATTGCCCACATTACAGGCCACTTCGAGGATTTTGATGGCGCGATCGCACTGCCCAATGAGTCGAGTATAGATATCCGTCATGGTCATGCCGTACATTGCCTGGCAGGTTGACTCCATCTCCTCAAGGCTCATCAGATTTCGATCGGTATAGTCCTGACCAAACTGCCCCGACCAAACCGACATCTGCTCGGTTACTTTACCCATTTCGTCTTTCCTCGTCACGGTCGGTTGCCCAAACAATCCACCAGCTATGGTGCTCTTTCATATTGTTTTTCCACCAGTCCCATCGCTCAAAGTTGGTAATTGCAAAACCTGCCGTTTGCATCACCTGTCGGGTCGTGGCCTCGGCCAGAAACGTATAGTGCGATCCGGCATAGGCTCCGGCCCGTTCATCGAGCAGAAAATGCTCCTCGTCCAGGCGATCGCCCAATCCATAGAACCAGTTGTCTTGGGTGCGGAAGTTAATACAGAGGTGGCCATCAGGCTTGAGGAGGGTGCGAATCTGCTCCAGATCTCTGGCGATTTCGGGCAGGGGACGGAGGAACGCCACGCCCCAGCAGATAATCACGTCAAAACTGCTGGGTGGGAAAGGGGTGCTGCGAAAATCCCCAATCACAATCTCGCCGAGTAGGGGATGGTCGGCAAATAGGGATCGGGCGCGATCGCCCGCTTCGGGCACCAGCTCAATGCCGCTGGCCCGGTAGCCATAGTCCATCAGCAGTTGCAGGTGCTGGCCGGAGCCGAACCCAATGTCCAGACCTGATTTGGGGCGATCGCCAGCGGTCTTCAAACTGGACAAAAAGCGCACGACGTATTCGCTTGGATATTGGAGCTGATGGGCCGCCAGCGTGCGGGCTGCAAAGGATTGGTTTTGCCGATTCAATGCGTCCAATTTCATAGGTTTTCCACCTGCGCTCAAAATTGCGGAGCGATCGCCCCGCCTGGGGATTCATCGACGAGAAAACGCAGTTGCCCCGCCGCTTGCCGCCAGATAGCTTCCGCCTCTTCCCTGGTCTCACCAGAGCTTATCAGATATCCAACTCGATAACCGCTTGCGCCCGTGCGTCTTTCAGAAATGCGATCGCCAGCCTGCAAAAAGCTCTCAACCGCAACCACACCGGGCATCTGGGCAACGGTGGCCAGCCCCTCAACTCCCCGAAAGACTCCCACGGGAGCCGTCAGCATCCGCAACACTGCTCCTCGCTGCTGCTTTGGCTCAAAGCAGGCAGACTGTCCGAGGGCGAGCTGAATCGCCTGGTGGGTTAGCTCAATACCAGTCGCTGCCGGGAGCAATCGGGCGCTGATGTTAAATCCTGAAGGGCGACCAGAGATGTCTAGAATGACCAGTTCGTTCGATGAACTGACAAGAATATCGGCATGGAGGAGACAGTTTTGCAGTCCCAGAGCTGCCGCCGCTGTTTCCAGAACTTTGGTGAGGCGATCGCCATAGATATGAACGAGGGAACTGGGAACCAGATGGGCGTAGGGCAGGCGAAAGGGCAGCGGCGTCACCTCTTTATCCCGCACCAGCACAACCGAGAAGCGATTCTCGACAGCAACACCATCAACGCCGATTTCTACCCCTGGGATAAACTGCTCGACAATAGACGTTTCTTGCCGAGTCTGGTGGCGTTGCTCCAGGTGCCAGGGCAGCCACTGGCGTAGCTCGGCCCGATCCCTGGCGACGAAAATTCCCCGGCTACCGCTGCCGTAGCGGGGTTTGGTGACGACTGGAAAATTCAGGGCGATCGCCGCTGCCTCAATCGAATCTGCATCCCCCGCTTCCTGAAAACGGGGAGCGGGCAGTCCCGCTGCTGCTAAAACCCGCCGCATCAGCAGTTTGTCCGTGCAGCGCTGGGCGGCGATTTGGGAGATGCCCCGCAGTCCCAGGGCATCGTTGACAGCTCCCACCGTCGTGAGGATTGCCCCCAGGGGAACGGGCAGAACGCAGGCAATATCCGCTTCTTTGGCAAGGCGAATCACGCTGACCACGTCCCGCAGATTCATCACCACACCCTGATCAGCCAGCCTCAACCCCGCCGCCTCCGGATTGCCATCAACGGCGATGACGTAAAGGCCCATTTGCTGCGCCGCTGCAATGGCGGGACACTGCTCAACGCCTGCTCCAATGCATAAAACCGTTGATTTTGAACCTTCAAGCATTGCAAACTGGCGATCGCCGCTTCCCAGATCCCCGTAAACTCACCGCGTAACCTCCCAGAGCCTTTCCACGATGTAGTCCTGATCCGTTTCCTGCAAACCATAGTAGAGCGGAATGCTCAGTGCCTCCCGGTAGTACTGTTCTGCCTGGGAAAAATCTCCCCAGCGAAAGCCGATCTGCTGGTAATAGGGCTGGGTATGTACGGGAATGTAGTGCAAGTTGACCCCGACGTTCGCCGCCCGTAGCGCCTCAAATACCTCACGGTGAGACTGTTCCACCTTCGCCAAATTGAGCCGAATGATGTATAGGTGCCAGCTTGAGTTCGTTTCAGGAGCTTGGGCTGGAAGCGTCAGCGGCAAACCCTGCAATAGCTCATCATATCGTCTTGCTAGGAAGCGGCGGCGATCGCAAAACTCCTCCAGCCGCTGCATCTGGCTCCAGCCCAGGGCTGCCTGAATGTCCGTTATGCGGTAATTGAACCCCAGGTCAACCTGCTGATAATACCAGGGGCCGTGGGCATCTTCCGTCATCAAATCGGCGTCTCGGGTAATGCCGTGGGTGCGCAGCCGGATGAGCTTTTCGTAGAGATCCCGCCGATTGGTCACCACCATGCCCCCTTCCGCCGTGGTGATGATTTTTACTGGGTGGAAGCTAAATACCGCCAGGTCAGAGAACTCGCAGCATCCCACAGGTTTG
The DNA here is from genome assembly GCA_050331615.1 of Elainellaceae cyanobacterium. Taxonomy (GTDB): domain Bacteria; phylum Cyanobacteriota; class Cyanobacteriia; order CAKZMO01; family CAKZMO01; genus JAYKGU01. Next base: position 3,176 of record JBHJGR010000431.1, on the reverse strand, counting down.
CCCCGGTAGTAGGCCCCAATGGCGTGGGAGGCGTCTTCCAGGACTGAAAATCCGTAGATCTGGGCCAGGTCGCTAATCCGAGCCATGTCGCAGGACTGGCCCGCCAGATGCACTGGCACCACAACTTTGGGCAGGGTACCTGATTTTTTTGCCTCGGTCAGCTTCCGCTCAAGCTGCTCAGGACAAAGGTTGTAGTAGATAGAATCAATGTCAACAAAGTCAACCGCTGCGCCGCAGTACAGCCCGCAGTTGGCAGAGGCGACAAAGGTATTGGGGGAAGTCCAGAGGCGATCGCCCCCACCCAATTCCAGGGCCATGCAGGAAATGTGCAGCGCCGCCGTAGCACTGGATACGGCTACGGCATATTTAACGTCACAGAAATCAGCCACCGCCTGCTCAAATTCAGCAATCTTTGGCCCCTGGGTGATCCAGTCGGAGCGCAGCACGTCAATAACGGCTTCGATATCCTGCTCAGAGATGGTCTGCCGTCCGTAGGGAATGTGGGGATGGGTCACCGGAATCTCCACTCGATCACACAGGCCGGATTCAGCGGATTCAGCCCAATTACATCAGGAGCAAACCGTAGAATCTCAATGTCGCTTCGACTTTTTAATAACTTTACCAGGTTGCGATTGTAGTCGTTGACTTCGATGTAGCGGTTTCTCAAGACCCCCACCAGCGAGGTTCGCTCCTTCAGGAAGGTTGGCTCAAAATTCACGACCCCATCAATCTTGTCTCGATGCTGGGATAGGTTGTCCAGGAAAAATTGGGCATCTGGCAGTTGCTCAACGCTGTGGCTTGTGAAGATTAGGCTGCGGTCTTCAATGAGGCGATAGCTATCAACATCGTAGAAATTGAACGGCTGAACATTCAGCCCCAACCGGGCGGCAATTTGAACCGCATTTTTGGAGAACTCACCGCCATAGACCTGAGGGGCGATCGCCCCAAGGCTGGAAAAATTTGCGCCGTAGCCACAGCCCAATTCGCAAATTTTGGTGGGGTAATATTTGGCGATCGCGCTATGAACCGCCGCATAGTAGGCCGCCCTGGCGAAGCTAACCTGAGTTGCGAAAATCGCTTCCCCAAAGGACAAAACCATCTCGCTCTCGTAGGTCAGGCCCACCAGCCCATATTCTTTTTGCTTATAAAGATCCGCCGATTCCAGTTGGACAGCAGCCAGGGAACCGTACTTATCCTGGTCATACTCCCGCTCAATCTGCGCCAGATCCCGAACTTTGTGAAATGGCTCCAGCCCCAGCAGTCGCTTTGTCCAGGGGTGGTCCGCCGATAAGTACTGGTTCCAATCCAAGGGTTTAAGCATGGCGATCGCCCTACACCTCAACCATCTTCAGCAGATCATCCCGGCTCAGCCAGTCATCGTTCTGGTCGGAACTGTACTGAAACCCTTCGCCAACGGCATGTCCCTGCTCGTCGAGGGCATTGCAGAAGTAGTCCACGCTTTTGACAAAGTTAATAGTCGGTCGGATGACGTAGTGATCGCCAAACTCCAGGGTGAGGTGATACTCGTCCGCGGGGCACATGATCTCATGGAGCTTTTCCCCTGGTCGAATGCCGATGACCTTCGAATGGACACCTGGGGCCAGGGCGTCTGCCAGGTCAATCACCTTCATGGAGGGCAGCTTGGGGACGAAGATTTCACCGCCCTGCATGCGCTCAAAGTTTTTTAGCACAAAATCGACCCCCTGCTGGAGGGTAATCCAGAACCGCGTCATCCGGGGGTCCGTAATGGGCAGCTCCCGAACGCCCTCTCGGATGAGCTTCTGGAAAAAGGGGACGACCGAGCCGCGTGACCCCACTACGTTGCCGTAGCGCACTACCGAAAACTGAGTACTCGCTGTCCCCGTAATATTGTTGGCAGCGATAAACAATTTGTCTGAAGCCAGCTTGGTGGCTCCGTAGAGGTTAATCGGGTTTACGGCCTTGTCGGTGGACAGGGCAATTACCTTTTTTACGCCGCGCTCGATGGCCGCATCAATCACGTGATTCGCCCCGTGGATGTTGGTCTTAATGCACTCCATCGGATTATATTCTGCGGCTGGAATTTGCTTGAGCGCTGCCGCATGGATGACATAGTTGATGTCCCGCATGGCCAGGTCGAGCCGCTGGCGATCGCGCACATCCCCAATAAAATAGCGCATGGCAGGCCCATTAAAGACCTGCGCCATCTCGTACTGCTTTAGCTCATCCCGCGAGTAGACCACCACGCGCCGGGGTCGATACCGCTCCAGCAGGGTCTTGACGCACTGCCGACCAAACGATCCGGTTCCTCCCGTAATCAAAATTGCCGCGTTATCGAACAAGTTTGTCTCCTTTCCAAAAACTGCATCTTTGTATCCTGAGACAGGAAGCGCCACAGTCTCAAGATCCTACCAGACTCTACTCCCAGAAGTTCGACACCCTAAAAACCAAAAAATCCCCCACCGTGAGGCAGGGGATTCCGTTAGTTACCTAACCAAAACCGTCAACCGTATCGACTCGCGGTTGAGGCAATCAGGAAGGCAGCATAGGTGAGGATATAGCCAACCGTGAAGTGAGCGAGACCAACGAGACGACCTTGGACGATGGACATGGCGACGGGCTTGTCCTTCCAGCGAACCAGGTTCGCCAGGGGCGTCCGCTCGTGTGCCCAGACCAGGGTCTCAATCAGTTCTTGCCAGTAACCACGCCAGCTAATCAGGAACATGAAGCCGGTCGCCCAGACCAGGTGCCCGAAGAGGAACATCCAGGCCCAAACGGACAGGTTATTCATGCCGTAGGGGTTGTAGCCGTTGATCAACTGCGACGAGTTGAGCCAGAGATAATCCCGCAGCCAGCCCATCAGGTAAGTCGAAGACTCATTGAACTGGGCCACGTTGCCCTGCCAGACGCCCAGATGCTTCCAGTGCCAGTAGAAGGTGACCCAACCAATGGTGTTGAGCATCCAGAACATGGCCAGATAGAAGGCATCCCAAGCGGAGATGTCGCAGGTACCGCCCCGACCCGGACCATCGCAGGGGAAGCTGTAGCCGAAGTCTTTCTTGTCGGGCATCAGCTTCGAGCCACGGGCATCCAGCGCACCCTTGACCAGAATCAGGGTGGTGGTGTGCAGACCCAGGGCGATCGCATGGTGAACCAGGAAGTCGCCAGGGCCAATGGTCAGGAACAGAGAGTTAGTA
>JBHJGR010000430.1:0-15766 GCA_050331615.1 Elainellaceae cyanobacterium | reverse complement strand
TTGGAGATGCCTTCAGCTAATTTTAGGGCACTGGAAGGAAGTTGTCGCCTCGTCCCAGCTGCAGGGGGAGCCTGGTTGAACCACGAAAAAAGGTGGGCATTGCCCACCCGTGTCTAGCCTAAGTAGTTAAGCAAAATTAGTCGCCTGGGGTGCGTCCCCGAGAGCATGCAATTAAGATTACTCAAGCACCTAGTTCATTAGTCAGCAGACATCCTAGCGGACATCCCGCCGCTTTTCCTTGATGATGACTTCCGGTTCACCATCTTTGTCCAGGTCACGAGTATCCGTTACCACCGTTTTATCGGTAGCTTCCACGCGACGGGCCTCGACGCGCTCGCCCGTGGCGACTGGAGTTGTGGTCTGAGTGGCTTCACGACGACCAGCGACGGGGTAAACATCAAAGTCCTGTACGTCGCGATCGCGCATGATTGAGCTAATGTGCTCGATCTCTTCATCGGTGCCGCTGATCATGACGAGATAGTTACCAGCCTTGATTCGGTCCTCATAGACCTTGGCCCGCTCCTCTGGAATACCCATACCAACCAGCGCACCGACGATACCGCCCGTTGCTGCGCCAATACCTGCACCAGCAAAGGTAGAAGCCAGGGCTGAGATTTCGGTTCCGGCTGCCAAAACGGGGCCAACACCGGGGATAGCTAGCAGACCGACGCCAACGAGAAAGCCACCAACGCCACCAAGCACGGTACCTGTGGTCGCGCCTGCACCTGCGCCTTCCTTAGCCTCATTGCCTTCGGTTTCGGTGATTTCATCAGCTCCTTCGATCCCTTTTACGTCACGAGCCAGCAGCGAAACGCGCTCCATGGGGAAGTTATCAGACTTAAGCTTTCGGATGAGATCTTCAACGGCATCCTGTGTTTTGAAAACCCCGACTGCCCGCTTAGTAACGTGGACATCATTATCGTGGGTTTCTCGGTTGCGAACGTTTGGATCGTTAGCCATGTTTTTTCCTCAATGAGATGTGCTTTGTTATCAACTGCTTTCGGTTCACTACTTGCAGTGGTCTATTTCGGTGTTTGTCCGAAAACTTACTCAAGTGTTTGGAACCCGAAAGCCCTGACAGGCTTTCGCATGGGTTCTCAGGTTGGAACATTAGTTATCCAGCGCGGATGGATAGACCTCGTCGGCGATAATGACGGGTCGGTCAACGTAGCGGGTCTCAAACTCGTTGATTTCGTTCTCGTCCCATCCCAGGTCGTAGTCTTCCTGAAGAGAGTTGAGATCAAAGGGCTGGGCCGTCCCGGTGACGGTTACCATCTCACCATCATTGACGTCGCTTTCGGCGGCTTCAAGGTCTTGGGGGACACCAATCACCAACAAGCCATAATCATCTATCCAGCCTTCTTCATAGAGGACGAAAGAGTTGGACGACAGGATACCGCCAACGACTCCTTCAGTAGCGATGGGCTGGTTATAGTAGCGTTCGCCATCTACAGCCAGATCTTCAGGAGTGGGCGCGGGAGCAAAGGACTCAGCGATGATGGCAGGCTGCTGCTCGTATTCACCGAACAGATCGTCGTCGAGGTCAACGCCGAATTCATCTTCAACATCGGTGATGACAAACTGCACCAGCTCGCCGGTCACCTGTACTGGGGTTTCTTCTTCCTCAGGCACCGAGAAGGGAACGCCAGTCGTGTTCAATACCAGCACGTCTCCCGCATCAGAGGCCAGCACGACCCCTTGGTCAGCCAGAGTTGTCCCGATGGGGCTACGGACGGTTACCAGCTCACCTATCGGTAACGATCCCTCGCCGCCTTCGCCATCTTCGGCTTCGGTGCCGCCAACAATGTCTTCTGTGGTGACATTATCTTTGCCTTCAGAAATTTCATTGGGATTTTCGCAGGCGGGTAGCACCACTGCTGCAAGCCCTAGGGCGATTGCCCCCAAACGGACTCCCGGCTTTCGCAAATTCAAATATCGATTACTGACCATTATTTTCCTCATATTTACTTCATCAAGTCAACTAACTTAAGGGCTGCATGAAAGTTTTCCCTCATGCCTTTCCAGGAAGCTCCCTCACTATTCACCAAAAATGCCTTCTTCCTCTTCTTCAAAGACACCTTCTTCTTCTTCAAAAATGCCTTCTTCTTCTTCGTAGAGACCTTCTTCCTCTTCTTCAAAGACGCCTTCTTCCGCTCCGAAGGGCTCCTCGTCTTCGACGATGACCTCGTCGTCCTCAAGTGGGTCTCCGCCAATACCTTCCTCTTCGTAGAGACCGCCGCCTTCCTCTTCGTAAACTTCTTCTTCAACGCCGAAGTCGCAGGCGGGAAGCATTAAGGCGGAGAAGGCAAGGGCAGCAGCTCCAAATATTTTTAGCCCCGCTGAATGCCAGAAAACCTGGAAAACGTTTTGGTTATACTTCATGGGTTGTTCCTCCTCCGAGGGAATCAAAATCTGCCGACTGGGCTAGCTTCAGTGCAGAGCAACTGCGCAGAGTAACTACGCACAAATGAGTCGGCCCGCATCGACTTCGACCTGACTATAGCAATCTATTCCCTCTCTACCTCCCCTGCGTGGGGTAGATATCTCCCGGCAGCGTTCTCTATCTATTGAGCAGAATTTTCCCGCCCAAATTTAAGGACTTCGGAGGAAAAGCTTAGCTTATATATTTCGGTACGAAAGCGTACTTTGCTCATAGTCATAGTAATTAAGTAGGTCGGCACAATTAGATTCATATTAGAAAACCGGGGGAGCGGCCCGCCGGGGCGCTCCCCCGGCTTCCTAACCTTCGGTTTTCAACGCAGTTCCACTTAGCGCGAAAAAGAGAACCGTTAGCGACTCGCAATTTACGGGAATTTTAAGGAGCAGCGGTCCAGGGCACCTTATGTCTATTCCGTTTCAACATGAATCATTTCTGATTTTGATTGTCGAAGACGATCAGATGACTCGCGTAATCATGCGCCAGTATCTCGCTCATGACGGCTATCGGGTTGCCGAAGCGACCAATGGCGAAGAGTGTCTGGAACTGTATGAGCAGCTTCAGCCTCATCTAGTGCTGCTTGACGCCATGATGCCCAGAATGAACGGCTTTGACTGCTGCAGTAAGCTGCGATCGCTACCCGGAGCAGCCCACTGCCCTATCATTATGATTACTGGGTTAGAGGATACCGCCTCGGTAGATTGGGCCTTTGATGCAGGCGCAACCGACTATGTGACCAAACCCGTCCACTGGCCGATTTTGCGGCGACGGGTGAGGATCTTGCTGGAAAAGGGATATTTCTACCGCGAGCTGGAGCGGGCTAACCACCAGCTTCGGGAAATGGCCATTACCGATAAACTTACTGGCCTGGGCAATCGGCGCTACTTCGACGACTGCTTAGAACGGGAATGGAACAGCGCCATGCGCAATCAGAGCGAGCTTTCCCTCATCCTCGTCGACATCGATCGCTTCAAGCAATACAACGACATCTACGGTCATCCGGCAGGCGATATCTGCATTCAAAAGATCGCTGAAGCCTTTGAAAAAAGCGCTAAGCGAGTTACCGACGTGGTCGCGAGGTACGGTGGCGAGGAATTTGCCGCCATTCTGCCGAGTACCACGCTAGAGGGTGCGGTGCAGGTTGCCCAAACCCTCCAGGCAGCGGTCAGGGTATTGGCCATTTCCCATATTGGTATAAGCACCCACCACGTCACGGTGAGTCAGGGCGTTGCCAGCATCATTCCTGCAAAAGGCGATCGCTTCGTTGATTTATTGAACTTTGCTGATCGGGCTCTCTACCAGGCGAAAGCCGAGGGGCGCGATCGCATCGTGGCTGTTAACGCGCTTGGAGATATCAAACCAGTTCTTGCTTAGCGTTTGCTTGAGAATTTTTTTGAGGACATTGGGATGAAAATCGAACTACGGGGGCAACGGAGCCTGACGAGGCTCTGGCGACAAATTTTTAACCCACAAGAACAGACGCTTGGCTCCGACATCGTTCAGGATGTGACCCAGGATGTTACCGGGCGTAGGCGGATAGAGAAACGGCTCCAGCAGCAAGTGGAGAAGGAGCGGCTAATTCGCAGCATTACGCTCCGTATCCGGCAGTTTCTAGACCTGGAGAAAATTCTGAACACCGCCGTTACTGAAGTGCGCGAGTTCCTGCAGACCGATCGCGTTTTGATCTATCGCTTTCACCCCGACTGGAGCGGCTTCATCTCGGCAGAATCCGTCGGGGAGGGGTGGAAAGCAGTCCTACCAGAGCCGATTCATGACCCCTGCTTTGGGGAGAACTACGCCCGCCTGTACCAGAATGGGCGGGTGAGCAAGGTGGCCGATATTACCCAGGCCGGGTACAAGAGCTGCTACGTCACCTTTCTCGAAGAAATCCAGGTCAGAGCCAACCTGATCGTGCCGATAATTCAGGCCAACAACCTATGGGGACTCTTAATTGCCCACCAGTGCGATGGTCCCCGGGTTTGGCAAGACCTGGAGGTGGATTTGCTGCAGCAGCTGGCGCTCCAGGTCGGCATCGCTGCCCAGCAGTCTGAACTCTATCAGCAGTCCCAAACCGAGCTGGCCGAGCGCATCCGGGTTGAGCAGAGCCTGCGGGAAAGTGAGGCCGTGCTGCGATCGCTCTACGAAATTACCTCCTCTCACCAGCTCGACTTTGACCATACGCTGCAGGCCCTACTGGAGCTGGGGCGACGCCAGTTTGATTTAGAGGCGGGTACCCTGGCAAAGATTGAGGGCGATCGCTACGAAGTGATCCTGGGCCAGCAGGCCAGCGGTGCCCTCACGCGGGGAACGATCCTCAATACCCAACAAACCTACTGTCGCGAGGTAATTCAATGCCGCCAGCCGCTGTTTATCAACCCCGCTCGCGGCTCGGCTTGGCAACAGCACCCGTGCTACCAGGTATTTGGTACTGAAGTATATGTGGGCACCCCCATCATCGTGAATGAAGCCGTCTACGGTACGCTTCATTTTTCCAGTACTGCCCCGACTCCAAAGGCATTCAAAGCCCTCGACAAAGAGCTGCTGATGCTCACTGCCCAGTGGATTGGTGGCGAGATTGAGCGCCAACTCGCCGCTCAGGAACTTGCCTGCGCTCGCGACAAGGCGCTGGATGCGACCCGGGCTAAAAGCGAGTTTTTGGCCATGATGAGCCATGAAATCCGTACCCCGATGAACGCTGTAATCGGTATGACGGGGCTTTTGCTGGATACCTCCCTGACGCCAACCCAGCGGGACTTTGCTGAAACCATTCGCAATAGCGGCGACACCCTGCTGACGATCATCAACGATATTTTGGACTTTTCCAAAATCGAGTCAGGCAAGCTGGAGCTGGAGCAACACCCCTTCAACATTCGCCAGTGTGTCGAAGAATCCTTTGATCTCCTCTTTACCAAAGCTGCCGAGAAGCGGCTAGAGCTGACCTACTTGATTGACCGTGACGTTCCCGAGCTGGTGATCGGCGACGTGGGGCGGCTGCGCCAAGTGCTGGTGAATCTGCTCAGCAATGCGGTCAAGTTTACGGATGCCGGAGAAATTGTGGCCTCGGTTTCGCTCTGTCCGTCCGAGAGCAGGTCAGATCAGAGCGATACGGGCGCTGCTGGGGCTAGTCAAAGACACTCGGGCTGGCGGCGGCTGCAGTTTGCGGTTCAGGATACGGGTATTGGCATTCCGCCCGAGCGGCTGCATCGGTTGTTTAAGCCGTTTAGCCAAGTTGACTCGTCCACCACGCGCAAGTACGGGGGGACGGGCCTGGGGCTGGTGATTTGCCAACAGCTCGTGGAGCTGATGGGGGGCGAGATGTGGGTCGATAGCAAAGTCGGGCACGGCACCACCTTCTTTTTCACCATCAAGGCGCGGGTGATGGAGCAGGCCAGGACCATTGGTGCTAGTCTTCCCTACCAAAACCTTGAAAATAAGGAGCTCCTAATCGTAGACGACAATGATACTAATCGCAAAATCCTGACTATGCAGACCCAGTCCTGGGGGCTGCGCACCCACAGTGTGGCATCGGGGGCTGAGGCGATCGCCATCCTGTCTCAGCACTCCAGCATTGAGATGGCGGTCATCGATATGCAAATGCCCGAAATGAACGGGCTGATGCTGGCGCAGGCGATTCATCAACTCCCTGCTTATCAGAATCTGCCCCTGGTGATGGTAACTTCGGTTGGCCAGTACGAGCTGGACGAGCAGCAAATTGAGGCGCACTTTCATGCGTTTTTGAACAAGCCCGTCAAGCAGTCTCACCTTTTCGATGCTCTAATTGGCACGATCAACGGCAAGGCGACCAAAATTCACTACTCCAAGCCCCACAAACCTGCAATCGACCACCAGCTTGCTGATAAACTGCCGCTCAAAATTCTGGTAGCCGAAGATAACGGAGTCAATCAGAAGCTCGTGCTCCAGATCCTGCAGCGCATGGGCTATCGAGCCGATATTGCAGCCAACGGGTTAGAGGCCCTGGAATCGGTGAGCCGCCAGACCTATGACGTCATTCTAATGGACATCCAGATGCCAGAAATGGATGGGCTAGAAGCCGCCCGCCGAATCTGTCAGCAGTCTTCGAGCAGTCGTCCCCGTATCATTGCCATGACCGCTAATGCCATGCAGGGCGATCGCGAGCGGTGTTTGCAGGCGGGGATGGACGACTACATCAGCAAGCCCCTGCGCTTTAAGGAGCTAATTCAGGCCCTAGACCGCTGCCCAGTGCGGCCAGTGGAGGGCGGGGCCACTGGTCAACTGCCGCTGGCAGACCCGCCGCCCAAGGTCTCCCCCGATTCGGTGCTAGACCTGGCTGCCCTGCAGACCACGATGGAGGCCCTCGGCCCCGACTGGCGGGAGCATTTGTCCCTGCTGCTCGACATTTTTACCCAAGAAACCCCGTCCCTGATTCAGTCCATGCAGGCAGCGATCGCCCAGCAAGATGCCACGGCCCTAAGCTTCACGGCCCACACCCTCAAGTCCAGCAGTGCCGGACTGGGGGCAACCAAGCTGGCCACCCTTTGTCGCACCCTGGAAGAGATGGGACGTGATGGTACGCTCACCTCCGCAGCGTCCCTGGTGCTGCAGGTCGAAGATCGCTATCAGCAAACTAGAACGGCCCTGAAGCAATACCTGACCGGTTCGCTTCAGGGGGCACTATAAAGGCCGCCAGCCCACGCATCGCAGAGCCGGTCCTTTAGGCAGGGCATCATACTCCTCGGGGGCGATCGCACGAATAGAGGAACCGTTCTCCGCAATCACCTCCGGACAGCCCACTGGCCAGGCCCGCCCATCTGCCAGAATAAAGGCCGCTGGCCGTCCCGATGCTCCTACCGCGGCGGCTCCCAGCGGCAGCGATGCCCCGTAAGGAATTTGAGCAAACACCTCATCTGATACTGCCGCGACGTTATGGGTCAGATGGCGCAGCAGCTCGGCGTTGGCTGGCTGGAACCGCTGACCGTCTACGACCCAGGCGATCGCCCCGCTGGCAGACCGGATGGCAAAGCCCTCCAGCAGTTGGGCATAGGGAACCGCAGCCGGTCTGACGCTGGTCTGCAAATCCATGCCCACCAATGCAATTTCCCAGGAGCTAACCCCTGCGCCGGTTTGCACAGAACGGAGCACGTCGATAGGGACGGTGGTGGGATTGGATAGGGACGGCAACGCGTGGCGATCGGGGCGCGATACAATCCCCGGTCCCTCACTCCAGGGACTATTGGCTAGGGCGACCGTGGCCAGGGGCGGCCCCTGCAGCGATCGATGGAACATCACCAGGTCTGTCTGGTTGGCCACGTTGTGCTTCACGACGAGAAAGGCGTCCAGCAAGTCCACATATTGCCAGTCAACCGAAAACCCGTTGAGCAAGCTGAACTCTGTGGTGATATCGGCGGGCGATCGCCGCGGCACAAATCCCCTGGCCGTTAGCTCTTCCAGCCCGGTTTGAAAGGTGGGATCGGGGGAGCGCAGCACGTATTGGCCGGCCCCATTGGCGATGGAGCCCTGTCCAGTGGTGTCTGTATAGATCAGATAAAACAAACCATCGACATAGGTGACGCTAGGCTGCCCAGCACCATAGGGGTTGGGCATGGCATCGGCGTTGCCGTGGGGCACCAGGATTGGCTGTCCGCCGTTCAGGCGGGTCCAGGTCAGGCCATCTCGACTCTGGGCTACGCCGATCTGGGTCGCGTTTCCGGGGGTGTCGGCGGCTAGGCCACCGTAGTAGAGATAGTAGCGACCCGCCGCCCTCACCACAGAAGGATCGCAGGTATGGAGGCCATCAAACTGGGCGGCATTGCCCGTGGGCTGGAAAACCGGAATGGGGTCGGACCAGGGGCCGTCCAGACTTTCTGCCTCAGCGTATAGAATGAAGTCACCGGCCACCCCGCCGCACCACCACATGCGGTAGCGACCGTCTAGCATCACCGAGGGAGCATAGTCGTAGGATGCCCGCTGGATCACCAGGTTTTCCCGCCGGGTGGCGATGTTCGTCCAGATCCGATCGGCGTGGGCACTGCTGTCCCAGCCAAGCGCGACCCAGCCCAGGCCGGTGATTAGAGCTAGAAGTCGCCTAGCCCAGGGGTTGCGGATATCTGTAAGCATGTGGGATAATCAAAATTTGTGAATATTTAATGATCACTGACTCGCAGGTAAAGAGGGGCCATGGCCAAAGGTATCCGCGTCATTATTACGCTTGAATGTACGGAGTGTCGATCCAATCCGGACAAACGGACACCAGGGGTGTCTCGCTATACCAGCACGAAGAACCGCCGGAACACGACCGGTCGGTTAGAGCTGAAAAAGCACTGTCCCCACTGCAATAAGCACACGGTCCACAAAGAGACGAAGTAGGACGCTTGCCCTTTTCGTCCGATCGACCCGTTGAGTGGTTAGACGATTTTTGAAAGTGATCCTACCCGATAACGTAGGGGCAAATGGCCATTTGCCCTTACCAACCGTTCAGCTAGGGGTAGAGTTTTTCCCAGAAATCGCCTTAAACAAATTTATTTGCCTGTGGGGGCGCACCCCCACGACGTGTCATGAATTGTGCTTAAGCACTTACCCATCCATTTGCTGTTCTAGATTCAACTCGTCTTTAACTCACCATGCCTTACTATCGCCGTCGCGTTTCTCCCATTAGCCCCAAAGAGCCCATCGACTACAAAGATGTCGATTTGCTGCGCCGCTTTATCACTGAGCGTGGCAAAATCCTCCCTCGTCGCATTACGGGCCTCACCGCCAAGCAACAGCGGGACCTGACCCAAGCAGTCAAGCGTGCCCGAGTGCTGGCGCTGCTGCCGTTTATTAATCGTGAGGGTTAGGATAGATCTGCGCATTGCTGACGCTGGGTAGCCATCCCAGCCAATTTGGTCATTCAGGCATCTGAGCAACCATCGTCGCTGCTGAACTTTGGGGAATTCATGGAAAAGGGAATGCTGATTGAGTTTCGGCTGCAGGGCGATCGCCGTCTTGCAGTCGCCGATCATCCCGAAGGCAAGAAAAACTGGGTCGTGATTGACCAGCATGGCCAGTCCTACACCATCCATCCCCGCCAGGTAACCTTTGCAGTGCCCCAGCCGACCTATGCTCCGGCTGACATCGGCTCATTTCTCAAGGAGGCGGAGTCCTACCTGGACCCGTCCAGCTTGGAGGTAGCCTGGGAACTGCTGGTAGAAGATAGCGAAGCCGTGACTCCAGCCGATCTCGCGGAGCTGCTGTTTTCTGAACGGCGTCCAGCCCTGGAATATGCCGCCCACTCGCTGCTATCGGAAGACAAGGTTTTCTTTAAGCAGAAGGGGGACAAGTACGAACCCCGCTCGGCGGCTCAGGTAGCCGAAATTCGGCACCAGCTAGAGATGGAGCTGCAGCGGGCGCAGGAGCGCCAGGAGTTCTTAGAGCGCGTTACGGCAGCGCTGGCGGGCGAGCGGGTGGAGTGGCAGAGTGGCGATCGCACCCGCATCGAAGCACTAGAGCGGCTGGCTGCCCTAGGTGAGAATGCCTCCCACCAGGCTCCTGCCCTTGAAGTCCTAGAAATGTTAGGGCGATCCCAGACCGCCAAGGCCGCATTCGACCTCCTCGTTGACCTGGGCGTGTGGAGTCGCCATGAAAATCTTTTTCTGCGCCAGCGACAGGTGCCCATCCAGTTTCCCGCGAAGGTACTCACCATGGCTCAACGCTGCATCGACGATCCGATTGCTGACCCCGATGCCGACCACCGCCTCGACCTGACTCACCTGAAAGTCTGCACCATCGACGATGAAAGCACCCGCGAAATCGACGATGGCCTCAGCATCGAAACGCTGACTGATGGACGGCAGCGCCTCTGGATTCACATCGCTGACCCTACCCGCTGGATCAAGCCAGGGGATGACCTCGACCTGGAAGCCCGCCGCCGCTCCACCAGCCTCTACCTGCCTACAGGCATGATTCCCATGTTTCCGCCGGAGCTGGCCACGGGACCGATGAGCCTCCTCCAGGGAGAGGTTTGCTATGCGCTCAGCTTTGGCGTTGTGCTCAATGAGTCGGGGGCGATCGCCGACTATACCATTCATCCCACCCTGATTAAGCCTACCTATCGCCTCACCTATGAAGACGTGGACGAAATTCTGCAGCTAGGTGTACGGGCCGAGCCAGAACTGGAGGCGATCGCCCACTGGTCGAAGGTGCGTCAGGAGTGGCGGCAGTCCCAAGGAGCCATCAGCATCCACATGCCGGAAGCGTCCATCAAGGTAGAGGACGATGAAATTACCATCAGCGTGCTCGAAGACTCGATCTCGCGCCAGATGGTGGCCGAAATGATGATTCTCACCGGCGAAGTGGCCGGGCGCTACGGCGAACAGCACGGGCTGGCCCTCCCCTTTCGCGGTCAGAGCCAGCCCGAACTCCCACCGGACGACGAGCTGCTGCTGCTGCCTGCTGGTCCGGTGCGCTACTCGGCCATTCGCCGCTGCATGCCCCGCAGCGAGATGAACACCACCCCCCTGCGCCACGCCGGTTTGGGGCTAGACACCTACACCCAGGCCACTTCCCCCATCCGCCGCTATACTGACCTGATGACCCATTTTCAGCTCAAGGCCCGCCTGCGGGGCGACCCCCTGCCGTTTCCCCCCGAAACCCTGCAGGAGCTGGTCCAGGCCGTGACCTCCACCGCCTACGAAGCCACCCTAGTAGAGCGACAGACTAATCGCTACTGGGGCCTAGAGTACCTCCGTCGCCACCCAGGAGAAGTTTGGCAGGCCCTGATGCTGCGCTGGCTGCGGGAGCACGAAAACCTGGGCCTGGTGCTGCTCGAAGAATTGGGGCTAGAGCTAGCTGTACGGTTCAAGCGTCCGGTGGAGCTGGGCGATCGCCTGGAGCTACAGGTAGCCTACGCCGACCCCCGCCAGGACGTCATTCAGTTTACCGAGCCATCGGAATCTGCCGCCTAGGCATAAAGGTCCGCCACATACTCGCCATAGCCGTTGTAGGGCAGGGTGGGCACGATGGTCGTGGAGAAGTTTGGCCCCGGCCCAATCAGCTTCTCCTCCCGCTGAGACCAGCGGGGGTGGGGCACGTCGGGCTCTACGTTGGACTCAAACTTATACTCGCGAGAATCCAGCGTGTTCCAAAAAGTGGCGGGCTGGTTCTCGACGAACTCAATCTTGACGATAGATTTTGCTCCCTTAAAGCCATACTTCCAGGGGATCACCATGCGAATGGGGGCACCGTTTTGCTTGGGCAGGGTCTGGCCGTAGATGCCCACGGCGAAAAAGGCCAGCTCGTTGGCCATTTCCTCAATCCGCAGCCCCTCCGTGTAGGGCCAGGGCAGGAAGGCGGAGCGGAGGAGCGGTCCGGTGGTAACGTCAGAGTCGTAGTAAGAGGTGAAGCGGACGTAGCGAGCCTGGGATTTGGGGTCGGCAGCCTCTAGGAGCGATCGCATCGGAAAGCCAATCCAGGGTACCACCATCGACCAGGCTTCCACGCAGCGGAAGCGGTAGGTGCGCTCTTCCAGGGGAAAGGCCCGCTTCAGGTCGTCCAGATCATAGGTGCGGGGGTTATTGACCAGTCCGGCCACTGTCACCGTCCAGTCATTAGTCGGCAGGGCCTGGGCCGCCTCCCAGATGTTCTTGGTGCCGCCAAATTCATAGAAGTTGTTGTAGGTAGAGGCCAGGATGCGACCAGTGAGGGGGCGATCGCCCACCGTGAATGCCGGGTTGCTGTCGTAGGACAGGTCAGTCAGTCCGGCAATGGGTTCGTCCGATCCGATGGCGCGGGACGACTGGCACCCGGCCAGGGTTACGGCAGATGCCCCGATGCCAGCACCCACTAGGGCTTTCATAAAGCGACGGCGATTAAAGTAGGCGGTTTCAGCCGTGATAATGGATTCAGGCAGCTGCCAGGGTTTGGGAATGCGGATAAAGGCCATGAGGTCAGTGAGAGCGGGTAAAACGTCAAAACGGGTTGGAAGCGGGGAGAGCAGGTTCAGCCTCGCTTCCTTCTAATATAAGGGCGCAACGTTAAGGGAGGCTGAGGAGGAACGGACAAGCCGCGGCTATTTGCCGACCAGCTTCGCTCGGTTGTCAAAGGATTTTCGCACTACACTGATGATGGATGATGGTGAATTTGTACCCCTGTCTCACACCCGTGTTGCTCAAGGTTTTGCGCCACTATGCTCATTTCTCTCCAAATTGAAAACTTTGCCCTGGTTGACCGGCTTGACCTGCAGTTCCACGCCGGGTTAAACGTGCTCACCGGGGAAACGGGGGCGGGGAAGTCCATCATTCTTGACGCCCTGGACATTGCCCTGGGGGGAAAGGTGTCCGGGCGGGCCATGCGGGCCGGGACGGATAAGGGGCTGATTGAAGCCCGGTTTGAGCTGACCCCTTCCCTACGAAATTGGCTGACGGAGCAAGAGATCGAAGCGGGGGATGAAGCGGTGCTGGTCTGTAGCCGGGAGCTAACCGCCGGTCGGGGCAGCGTACGCAATCGCTCGCGAATTAACGGCGTACTGGTGAATAAGCAGCAGTTGGAGCCGCTGCGCGATCGCCTCGTAGAAATCACGGCCCAGGGGCAAACGGTGCAGCTGGGCCAGGCCAGCCTCCAGCGGGAGTGGCTAGACGGGTTTGGCGGCAGCGAGCTGTTGCAGCAGCGGCAGGTGGTGGCGATCGCCCACGATGCCTGTCAGACCGCCCTTAAGGCCCTGGAGAAGCGCAAGCAGCAGGAGCAGCAGCGCCTCCAGCAGCTAGATCTGTTCGAGTTTCAGGCTAAAGAACTGGGGCAGGCCAATCTGGACGACCCGGAGGAGCTAGACCAGCTAGAGCAGGAGCGCAAGCGCCTCAGCCACGCGGTGGAGCTGCAGCAGCAGAGCTACCAGGTCTACCAGGCCCTTTATCAGAATGACTCTGGCAGCGCCGCCTGTGCCGATCTGCTGGGCATTGCCCAGGGACTGCTGGAGGAAATGGTGGAGTACGATGCCCAGATTCAGCCAGTGCTGGACATGGTGAGCGGGGCGCTGGCCCAGGTGGAGGAGGCGGGCCGGGAGATCAACGCCTACGGCGACGACCTGGAAACCGACCCGGAACGGCTCCAAGAGGTGGAGGCCCGCATCGTGGAGCTAAAGCAGATCTGTCGGAAATACGGTCCTACCTTGGCGGACGCGATCGCCCACTACCAGAGCCTCCAGGCCGATCTGGACGAAATTAGCGACGGCGGCCAGTCCGTGGAAGCGCTGGAGAAAACCTACCAGGCCCGCCAGGCGGAGTTGACTAAAGCCTGCGCTGCCCTTACCCAACTGCGTCAGGCCGCCGCCCAACATCTAGAGGCGCGGCTGGTCAGTGAGCTGAAGCCCCTGGCCATGGATAAGGTGCAGTTTAAGGTGAAGATCTCCCCGGCCCTGCCTACGGCATCAGGGAGCGATCGCATCACCTTTATGTTTAGCCCCAATCCGGGGGAGCCGCTCCAGCCCCTGTCGGAGATTGCCTCTGGTGGGGAAATGAGTCGCTTTCTGCTGGCCCTGAAGGTGTGCCTCTCCCAGGCAGACGCGGTGGAGACGATGGTATTTGACGAGATTGATGCCGGGGTGTCGGGCCGGGTAGCCCAGGCGATCGCCGAAAAGCTGCACCAGCTCAGCCACCGTCACCAGGTGCTCTGCGTCACCCACCAGCCGATTGTGGCGGCAATGGCGGACAACCACTTCCGGGTAAACAAAGAGGTCATCGGTTCTCCAGAGGCAGCGGCAGCGAAAAAGCGGGGACGGGGGAAGGCCAAATCGGAAGCTCCACCATCAGACGGCGCTACGGCGAAAGAGGAGGTGCGCACCGTGGTGCGGGTTGCGCCTCTGACCGATCAGCAGCGGCGGGAAGAACTGGCCCAACTGGCGGGGGGTAAGTCTGACCAGGAGGCGATCGCCTTTGCCGAATCGCTGCTGGCCCAGGCTGCCGATACCCGCATCAAGTCTCCCAAGCTGGCTGGCCCTGCGGCGGAAAAATTGCCGGGTGGCGCTTCGGCAGTGGTTAAGATGCGTTAATGAAAATGGGCGCGTTCATACTTGTTAACAAAAAGTGAGCGATCGCTATCCCTATCTAGTGCTGGAGTGCGCCTTAAACCGTAAGAAATACTGAAGAATTTCAGACAGAAAACTTCACGAATGAATGTAAAAAATAGCTGGCTTTTTCCCTGGCTTTAGCTAAGTCTTACTAAGATGAATGACACGAGGGTTCTTATCTTTAATAACCCCCTTTATTCATTTTATTTCTGTCATTCAATCTCACTGCTTATGACCACTACCATACAGCAGCGCGAAAGCGCCAATCTGTGGGATCGGTTCTGTGCCTGGGTCACCAGCACCGACAACCGCCTGTACGTCGGCTGGTTCGGCGTCCTGATGATCCCCTGTCTGCTCACCGCCACCATCTGCTATATCATCGCTTTTGTAGCCGCGCCTCCCGTTGACATCGACGGTATCCGCGAGCCTGTTTCCGGTTCGCTGCTCTACGGCAATAACATCATCTCCGGTGCGGTGGTGCCCTCTTCTAACGCCATCGGTCTGCACCTCTACCCCATCTGGGAAGCCGCTTCCCTCGACGAGTGGCTCTACAACGGTGGTCCTTACCAGCTGGTGGTGTTCCACTTCCTGATCGGCATCTTTGCCTACATGGGTCGCCAGTGGGAGCTGTCCTACCGTCTGGGGATGCGCCCCTGGATCTGCGTGGCCTACTCCGCACCTCTGGCGGCAGCGACCTCTGTGTTCCTGATTTACCCCATTGGGCAGGGTTCCTTCTCGGACGGTATGCCCCTGGGTATCTCCGGTACCTTCAACTTCATGTTCGTGTTCCAGGCGGAGCACAACATCCTGATGCACCCCTTCCACATGCTGGGTGTGGCCGGTGTGTTCGGCGGTTCGCTGTTCAGCGCCATGCACGGTTCACTAGTGACCTCTTCTCTGGTGCGTGAGACCACCGAGAACGAGTCTCAGAACTATGGCTACAAGTTTGGTCAAGAGGAAGAGACCTACAACATCGTTGCGGCTCACGGCTACTTCGGTCGTCTGATCTTCCAATACGCCAGCTTCAACAACAGCCGCAGCCTGCACTTCTTCTTGGGTGCGTGGCCTGTGATTGGCATCTGGTTCACGGCTTTGGGCATCAGCACGATGGCGTTCAACCTGAACGGGTTCAACTTCAACCAGAGTGTGATTGATTCTCAGGGTCGCGTGATTGGCACCTGGGCGGACGTGATCAACCGTGCGAACCTGGGTATGGAAGTAATGCACGAGCGCAACGCCCACAACTTCCCGCTTGACCTGGCGGGTGCTGAGGCTGCTCCTGTGGCTCTGACTGCTCCTTCCATCAACGGCTA
>JBHJGR010000429.1:0-4336 GCA_050331615.1 Elainellaceae cyanobacterium | reverse complement strand
CCGGACTGCGTTCTCGCCCAGCAGCACGGCAATGCGATCCCGGTCCGCAACAAAGTCGCGACCCGTCCGTGGCAGCACGTCCTAGAGCCCCTCAGCGGCTACCTCCGCCTAGCGGAGTACCTTGCGCGTGGCGTCGGCCTCACGGGCGAGCCACTCCCGCCCGGACGCTCGCCCGTGGACTACGCCGGCGCCTTCAATTTTGGCCCGCCGCTGACCTCGAACCGCAGCGTCGCTGAGCTGGTGCAGGAGGTCCTCATCAACTGGCCCGGGCAATGGGAGGATGCTTCTGACCCCAATGCCCCTCACGAGGCGAGCAAGCTGAACCTCACGATCGACAAGGCCTTCCACCTGCTCGAGTGGCAACCTCGGTGGGGCTTCGCCGAAACTGTTCGCCAGACCGTGCAGTGGTACCATGCAGTCGATGGCGGTGCCGATCCTCGCGAAATCCTGACCCGACAGATCGCTGCGTTTGCCAGTACCTCAGCCTGATCCGCAAATGATTTTTCACGAACTGCCCCTCTTAGGAGCTTACCGACTCGAGCTCGACAAGAAAGGCGACGAGCGCGGCTTTTTCGCCCGCGCCTTCTGCCAGCGCGAATTCGCGGAGCATGGGCTTAACGCGAACCTGGCGCAGGCCAATGTATCGTTCAGCGCCCAAGTCGGCACGTTGCGGGGCCTGCACTACCAGCTGCCGCCGCACGCGGAGAATAAGATCGTGCGCTGTACCCGCGGTCGCCTCTGGGACGTGCTGGTCGACATCCGGCCAGAGTCGCCGACCTTTGGCCGGTGGCACGGCGAGGAGCTGACGCCGGACAACCGCACCATACTCTACGTGCCGGAGGGTTTCGCCCACGGGTTCATCACCCTCGAGCCCGACACAGAGATCTTTTATCTGGTGACCGCCTTTTACGCGCCCGAGCATGAGCGTGGTATCCGCTGGAACGACCCGAAATTCGCCATCGAATGGCCGCGTGAGCCAGCGGTGCTTTCCAACCGCGATCAGCAGCACCCGGATTTCGACCCTGGCTTTCACTTGCCGGAAGGGAGCGCTCAAAGCTAGCCGCTGATGGCGACGGGGCCGAAGCTTGCCGCCTTAAGCGCCTGGGCGCGCCTCTCGGCCCTTTGTTGCGACCGCGAACGGCCAACCGAGTTTACGGTTCCGCGCCTCAAGGTCGCACTGGTCAAGCAGGCGACCTATATCGACCTGTATGCAACACCCGGCGAAAAAGACCCTCGCCGCCTGCTCGCCTCAACCTGGCACCGCACCGGCCCACTGGGGCTCTTTCAGCTTTTCGATACCGACTATTACCTCGTCAACGATGCCGATGACCCGGTGTCCCAGATATGGCGCACTAAAGAAGCGGATTGGAAGCAAGACAGCGCCCGCTGGGAGCATCATCGCAAAATCATCGCCACCCAGACCGAAACCGCACGGTCGGTGGAATCGATCGACTGGTCTGGCTACGATCTGGTCATCGCCATCGAAAACGCGGTGCCGCCCTCCCTTACGCGAGCCTATCCGGCAGTCCTCTGGGCAACCATCCTCGAGCATCACCGGATGCCAGCCTACCGCACCTACCACCGTGCGCCGCCCCCTGGCTACGATGTCTTCCTGACGCAATTGATCGGCCGCAACGCATTGTCCTGGATCCGGCGCCCTCACGCGCTGGAGTGGCCCTACTCGATGACCCCCCCGAATCTCTTTGCCGCCTGGTTTCCCGATGTGACCCGTGGCGCCGCCAGCTATCTGGAGAATCATCAGGACCACGCCTCCATCGCAGCGCAGGCGGAGCAGGAGGGTCTGGCAATTTCAACCCCCGAGCGTACCGATGCGGAGGGACTCGTCGCCCATGCGGTGGGCTGCCGCTATTTCCTCGCGCCGGGAGCGCCTCGCCCGATTTACGGAAACGCAATGGTCGACGCGGCCGCCGCTGGCTGCCTGAACCTCGGCAACCGCTGGCGGCTCTTCAATCCTGGGCTCATTTTGCCGGAGCTGCACACTCCCGGCATCGCAGCCACCCTGCGGATGGTAAAGGAGCTCGACAACGATCCCAACCGACGAGAGCGCATCGTGCACCGGCAGCGGGACCGGATCGACTGGCTCGTTGTGCGTCGGCCCTTGCTCCAACTCTTTAAGGCCGCCCGCGGCTCAGGACGCTCCCTCAACCTGCTTCGGCAAGCCCTTCCTGCTCGATGAGAATCTTTTTCACCGGCGCCAGCTCATTCACCGGATTCTGGTTCGCCCAGACGCTCGTCGAGCAGGGGCATGACGTCACCGCGACCTTTACGCGAGAATCCGCAGAAGCCTACCCGGAGGCAGCTCACAGCCGAGCACGTGTCGAAAAGATCGCACCGAAGGTTCAGGCGGTTTGGACTGCGCCCATGGGCAGCGACGCCTGCTTGGAGACGTTTCGCGCTGGTCGGCCTTGGGATGTCGTGTGCCTCCATGGCGCACAGGTAGGCGACCACAAGCGACCCGATTTTCCAGTCCTCGAGGCTCTGGCGGCTAATACGCACGGCCTTGAGGCCCTCCTCGCCGCTGCGGCTGAACAGGCCACAACGCCACCGATTTTGGCGACGGGGAGCTACTTTGAACAAGATGAGGCAGCCGGCCCGCCAAACCGCCCGGCTTTCTCGCCCTACGCCCTTTCCAAGGGGCTCACCTGGCAGTACTATCGGTACTTCGCCGCCCGCGCTGGCATCCGACTGGCCAAGTTCATCGTGGCAAACCCTTTCGGGCCCTGGGAAAAAGGCGGTTTCACCTCTTTCCTGGCGCGGAGCTGGCTCAACGGCGAAACCCCGCTTGTGAAGACCCCCGACTACATTCGCGACAACGTTCCCGTCAACCTGATGGCAGCATGCTACGCCTGGCAGGCCGAACAACTCGCCACCGGCCAAGGCCCTGACCATCTGGCACCGAGCTGTTATGCGGGCACCCAGGGAGATTTCGGCTATCGCTTCGCCAAAGAAATGGGCACCCGCCTCGGAGTCCCCTGCCAACTGGAAACTCAGCCGCAGACCGATTATTCCGAACCGCAAATCCGCCTGAATACCGACCCCGCCAAAACCCTCATCCCCTCATGGAGCGAAACCAACTTCTGGGACGAATTGGCAGAGTGGTACCATGAAGCCAACCGCTAGCTCGCCAAATGCTAGCGAAGCTTTGGTAATCGCGACCCAGCTTTCCTTTTTCTCGACAAGCGGATGACTGCTCCCTTTGACGACAACACCCTCCTGTTGTTCACGCACATTCCGAAATGTGCAGGCAGCTCTTTTAGGGATAGTCTGATCGTTCCGAACGTCGCACCGGAGCTAATTTTCATGCCCAAGGGCGGCTTGAGGGCAATCGCCACATCTCGCCTGGATTTTCAGTATTTGGTAGGGCACTGGCCCTACGGGATTCACCACGCCTTTCACGGCCAGAACCCGGTAAGGCAACGCCGGCGCATCTACATCACAATCCTCCGACAGCCGATCGAACAAATGCTGAGCCTGTACTATTATCGGCGACGCCTCGAGGAAAAGAAACAGGAAACTGGTCGATTCAGCGGGACGGAGGACGCGACGGCTTTCTACCAGCGAGAACGGGGCGCGAGGAACATGCAGTGCAAGCAGTTGGCGGGGCTGCCCTGGTGGTACCAGAAGAGCCCGCTGCGCGCGCTGGTTGACTACGTACCAGCTCTAGCGCTTTATCTCGCCCAACGAAACCTCGAACGTCACTACCATTTTGTGCTACAGCTCGAGCGATCGCAGGACCAGTTTCCGACGCTTGCACAAATACTGGAGATTCGCTACGAGCCAACCATCACGGAGGTGACCGTGACCCGCGACCGCCCGAAGGGCAAGTCGATCAGAGAGGACCAACGCGAAAAGCTCGCGAGATGGAATCGCTATGATCAGAGGCTTTACGACAGTTCTACTACCCTGCCGACCTGCCGATCCCTTAATTCCAACCCTGCCTGAACAACTCCCCGCAGACAGCAGATTCAACAACCTCGGCTCGCTGCATTTGTACAGCCTTCTGCCTATTCCAACATGAACTCCGTCCGCGAAAAATCCTACAAAAATAAAGGTAATCTGCCAGTGCTGAATCGGATGCCGGAGACCGCCAGAACCGTCCTCGACGTGGGTTGCGGGGCTGGAGACAATGCCCGGCTGCTTAAGGAACGCGGGCTGGTGATTGACGGCATCACCCTCAGCGAAGAAGAGGCCGCCGCCAGCCGTGAGTTCTGCCGCCAAGTCTGGATTTTCAACTTGGAGGATGGGCTGCCCCCGGAAGTCACGGACCGGTATGACGCCGTCATCTGTTCGCATGTGCTGGAGCACGTCTGCTGGC
>JBHJGR010000428.1:0-5105 GCA_050331615.1 Elainellaceae cyanobacterium | reverse complement strand
CGCCTTCTGCCTCCTGCCTTCAGTCTTCTGCCCTCTGCCTTCAGCCAGCTGTCTTCTGCCTTCTGTCTTCTGCCTTCTGTCTTCTGTCTTCTGTCTTCTGTCTTCTGCCTTCTGCCTTCTGCCTTTTGAACTCTGCTTTCTACTGCGAATTGTGGGAGCGCATGGTTTGGGCGTGGATGAGCTGCGAAACGAAGTATTGGGTGATCAGGGTTGGGTGTTCGGCCTGCATGATAGCTCGGACGACGGCGACTCGTTCGGCTCCGGCGGCGAGTACGTGGGTGAGGTTGTCGGTGTTGATGCCGCCGATGGCGTACCAGGGGACGGTGGCGTGTTCCTTGGCGTAGCGGACGTAGTCCAGACCGGCGGCGGGCTTGTCGGCTTTGGTGGGGGTTTCGTAGACCGGACCGACACCGATGTAGTCCGCGCCGTCGTCGATCGCCTGCTGCAGCTCATCGGCGTTGGTGGTGGAGCGACCGACCAGCCGGTGGGGACCCAGCAACTGGCGGGCCATGGCGATGGGCACGTCCTGCTGGCCCAGGTGAACGCCATCGGCATCGGCGGCCAGGGCGAGGTCGATGCGATCGTTCATGACAAACAGGGCGTCATAGTCGTGGCAGAGCTGGCAAAGTTTGCGAGCGGTGTGGATGCGGGTGAGGTCGTCGGCGTTCTTATCGCGATACTGGACCAGGGTTAGTCCCCCCTGGAGGGCGGCTTCCACCACGGCGAACAGGTTGTCGCTGGGGGAAGTGACCAGGTAGAGGTGCGATCGCAGCAGTTTGTGACGCCGCTGATAGCCCAGCAGGTCGCTCTCCATGGTGTAGACCTGGTAGCGCATCTGCTTACAGGCAATGCCCATAGCGGGATCCTGGAGCTTGCTATATTCCTCCAGCACCCGCAGGGCTTCCTCCACCCGGCAAAAGTTGGCCTGGAGCAGTTGGCTCAGGCTGGTGCGGCGCTCCTCGTTGGGGTGGGTCAGCTCGGTGCCGGGGTCGCCAGGAGTGTCACGGGCGGCCCGCAGTGCGGGAGTGTGCCACTGGGCCAGGGTTTGCCGGAGGGACTTGCACCGCTCAGCATATTCAGCGTTGTTGAGGCCAAAGCGGCACCACTCCTCAATGATGCGCAGACCCTCGCGGGCGCGATCGAGGTTGGCGTCCAGGATGCGATCGACCGCTGTTTTAGAAAATTCAGGCTGGCTGAAATAATGTGCCATGACAACTGCCCTAACCCGCTTGACTCAATCCTATCAACTTCCCCCTGAATTCTGACTCCTGGATGCTGAATCCGGTCCAACCAGGATTTCCCTGCTTAACCTTAATATGGATACCCCGACTCCCTATCTGCGCCAATCTGCGTCATCTGCGGATATATACTGAACTTCAACTTGAAAGTTAGATTGACGCTATGGCTCAACCAACCCGTGGGGCGATCGCCGCTGGACATCCGCAAACCGCTGCCGCCGGACTGGAGATGCTGCGGCTAGGGGGCAATGCCTTTGACGGGGCGATCGCCGCCATGATGGCCGCTTTTGTCACCGAACCGGCTCTTACCTCCCCATCCGGGGGCGGATTTCTGCTGGCCCACACCAGCCGCGACGAGAATATCCTGTTTGACTTCTTCACCCAAACGCCTCAGTCCAAGCACACCCGCCAGCCCGTTGATTTCTATCCAGTTGACGTCAACTTCGGTACCGCCATCCAGCAGTTTCACATTGGCCTGGGCGCCATCGCTACGCCGGGCACGTTAGCGGGCATCTTTCACGTACATCAGCGGCTGGGACGGCTGCCCCTCAAAGTGGTGGCCGCACCCGCCCTCCACTACGCCCGCACCGGAGCCGAAGTGAATACCTTTCAGGCATACTGTTTGGACATTCTCCGGCCCATCCTGCTGCGCTCTGATGAGTTTCGTCCGGTGGTTGCCCCCACGGGAGCGCTGGTGACGGCGGGCGATCGCCTGCGGATGCCCGACCTGGCCAATACCCTGGAGTATCTGGTGAACGAGGGGCTCGAACCCTTCTACCACGGGGAAATTGGCGATCGCCTGGTGCAGGACTGCCAGGAACGGGGCGGCTACCTGTCCCGGCAGGACTTGCGGGACTATCGGGTGGTGGAGCGATCGCCCCTGACGACCCAATATCGGGGCCACACCCTGCTGACCAATCCGCCCCCCAGCTCTGGCGGCACCCTGATTGCCTTTGCCCTTCACCTGCTGGCCAGCCTGGATTTAGGCAAGGTGGAATTTGGCTCCCCAGAGCATGTACGCCTGCTAGCCGAGGTGATGCGCCTCACCAACCAGGCGCGGGCCAGCTATGACGCCCATGGTCATGAAGCAGGGGTTGAGACCTTCCTATCCCTGGACCATCGGCGGCCCTACCAGGATGAGCTGGCGATCGCCGCCGGAGCGGTCAACAAATGGGGCAGCACCACCCACATCAGCGTCATCGATGGGGAGGGCAACGCCGCCAGCGTCACGGCCTCCAATGGCGAAGGGTCGTCCTACGTGATTCCGGGGACGGGCATCATGACCAACAACATGCTGGGGGAGGCAGATCTGCACCCCAACGGCTTCCACGCCTGGCGAGAGAATGGGCGCATCTCGTCGATGATGGCTCCTACCCTAATTCTCGATGCCGACCATCGGCCCGAAATCGTATTGGGCTCGGGCGGCTCCAACCGCATCCGCACGGCCATCCTCCAGGTAATTTCCAACCTGCTGGACTTTCAGATGCCTATTCACCAGGCGGTGAACAGCCCCCGTCTCCACTGGGAGCGGGGGGTACTCAGTCTGGAGCCGGGCTGGGCGTCTCCTTCGCCAGACACCGCGACCTTTCCTTTCGATGGTCGAGTCGATCGCTGGGATGCCCTCAATATGTTTTTCGGCGGCGTCCACGCCGTTACCCAACCAGCAGCCGACTGCTTTGATGGAGCGGGGGACAGTCGGCGGGGGGGCGCAGTGGCGATTAGCTAAAACACCTATCGAAAAACCCCGTTAGGGGTTTTGAATTCCAAAAGCTCTAGCGAGTTTTCGAATGGGCATTAAGCCAAATGCAGATGGAGAACGGAGCGGGGAGCACGGCGCACCCGGCAGCGAATGGTTTCGTGCCCCAAACGGCTACAGGCTTCATAGCGGTGGCAGCCGGAGAAGCCGTAGTACTGCCCGTCTACTTCCAGGACGTCGATGGGTTCCTGGAGGCCAATTTCCTGGATGGAGGCCATGAGGGCTTCGACTTTTTCGGGGTCGTTTTGGCGAAATAGGGGACGGTGAATTTGGCGGATGGGAATCTCTTCGATGCGCATCGAATTGTGTGGCTCGGCTCAGCATGGAATTCTACTATCCTGCCACACTGAGGGAGGGGCGATCGCCCCCCTGCTGCCAATCTGCTAAATGTCCAGTCCCCCATTCCCCATCCTGATGCCGCCCGGTTGCGATCATTCAGCGATATTTCCAGGCCCAGGCTCCCGAACTACAGGCTCTCTGGTTCACCCTGAATCAGAGAATCCGCTACTGCCTGATAAGCGGGTAGCGTCGTTGGATCATTAGCCGCGTTTCCGGCGGCGGGGTGGGAGGCGAAGCGGGCAATCACCATGTCGGCCTGGGGATCAATGTAGAGGGATTGGCCGTGAACGCCTCTGGCCATAAAAGCGCCGTGCTCGTTGTGGGTAATCCACCACATGCTCCGGTAGCTCCAGCCCTCCAGAGCGGAGTATCCGGCATTGGCAAACGCCTGGCGATCGCCCCCTGCCCGAATGTTCTGAATCACCGCTTCAGGAACCACCCGCTGGTCGGCAAAAGTGCCACCGTTGAGAAGCATCTGGCCGAAGCGAGCCATGTCGTATAAACCCGCGTTTAAGCCGCCGCCCGCAAAGGGTGTCCCAATGGAATCGACCGTGAAGTAAGCGTCTAGCTCGGCCCCCATCTTGCGCCAGATTCTCTCAGAAAGCACCTCGGTGACTGGCTGTCCGGTGACTCGACTGATCAACCAACCAAGAACGTCGGTATTAACGGTTTTATAGCCAAAACTGTGGCCATGTTCCCCCTGCTTCTGCACGGTTTGGAGGAATTCAAAATAGGTTCTGGGGCCGGTGTAATCTGCCGGTTTGGGCAGCGGATTCCCTGCGGCGGCGTGTTGCCAGACCTCGGCATTGGGGTCGGCATAGTCTTCGCTGTAGGCCAATCCCGTCGTCATATCAAGCACCTGGCGCACCGTGGCGTCGCCAAAGGCACTCGCCGCCAGCTCAGGGATGTAGTCTTTGACTGGCCGCTCGGCTTCCAGGGCGTTCTCAGCCACCAGCATCTCTCCCAGCAAACCCACAAAGGATTTGGTGAGAGACATGGCCGCATGGCGACTGGTGGGGGTGAGGCACCCCAAAAAACGGTCATAGACAATCTTGCCGTGATGCAAAACCACAATCCCGTCCGTAAAGTTTGCCGCCAGGGACTGCTCCCAGGTCATCGGCTCGGTCGCCCCCCAGGGAACAAAGGTGAGCTGATCGATCTCGGCAATCTCCTCCCGATCAAGCGGAACGCTGGCAGACGGGGCACGACTCACTGCTTTGCTGGGCATGAGCTGCTGAAAATTGCACACGCTCCATCGCATCTGAGGAAACTGGAAGTAGCTGCCGTCGTCAAAGCGAATGACCTTGTCGGGCGGCGGTGGAGCCCCCTCCATCCAGCCTAGAGCTTTGGGATCGGACGTGGCTGCGGTCCAAACAACGTCGGCTGTATTTGAGGTATGGTCTTGGGCGATCGCCATTGGTACTCCGTGCCAGCCAATAATCAGTAAACAAGTACTCAGAAAAAGCGCAAGCAGAGCTCTTCCCATCTCTATTCTCCGTTTCAACGCTCACTACTGGTCCGACAAGCCTAAGATAATGCATTAGGCGATCGCGTCAAACTTTTGACTGGTGGGCATTGCCCACCCTACGTGATGCAATCTGACATCTCCCCAGCCCTAGAAGGGCGGGGGATCATGGAATCCACCTGACTCTGGCTGGCTCTCGGATAGACCTACATCATCCAGCCTCTTATCAGGGTTCATCCATGCTTCCCGGTCGTTCTTCTCTGACGCTGGCACTGCTGCAACGTTGACAATCCGAGGACTGCCAATC
>JBHJGR010000427.1:0-20674 GCA_050331615.1 Elainellaceae cyanobacterium | reverse complement strand
GCCGCAGTTCCGTCAGCAAGTCCAGCACCGGCGGCGAGGCACGCGCCTGGCCGTCACTCGTCAAGCGAAGGGCCCCGGCGCGCGGGTCGCGTGCAGGACCAATCGCCCCCATGTCGCCCCGGAGCTGGTCCGGGGGGGCGGCGATCGCCATATCCAAACCCGAACCGTGAGCGGCAGCGGTGAGCTGGTGGGCTAGCTGGGCATTGGGGGTAATCAGCAGCAGGCGGGGGTGGCCCCGAAAGGCGATGGATTCGATGGGGCGACCGATTTGCTGCCGCAGGGCCACGACCTGGTCGCAAAAGGCCCGAATCTGCTGGGAAGACCAGGGCGATGGCGGCTGCAGCCCGGCTTCAATCTGACGTGCCAGGGCTGACCCCTCGGCGTAGCCAAAGCTGCCCAGGGAACCGGCCAGCTTGTGGGCGCTGCTCAGGGCCGACTGCTGCAGCGCCCGGTCCAAATGGCCTGCCTGCACGGCTGCCGCTGCCTGCTCAAGTACAGTAATCCGCTCGTGCATCACGTTCATGTACTTATCCCAGGTGCGGGCGATCGCCGCTGCGGTTTGCGGTAGATCAGAGGGGTCTGCGGCAGCCGGGGCGCTGTTTTCTGAGACCTGATCAACTACAGGTCCATCGACTGCAGGCGCATCGACTGCAGGTGCATCTGCTGCAGGCGGGGTGGCCCAGTGCTCTAGCGGCTTGAGCCGGTAGCCTACCCCGTAAACCGTCTCAATTAGATCCTTGGGGGCGTCGGCTTGCTTAAACTTCTGCCGCAGTCCCTTCATGTGGGTGCGGACCGCATCTTTGCTGGGGGGATCGTCAAAGGCCCACAGCTCGTCAATGATGGCGTCCAGGGTAAACACGCGGCTGCTGTGGCGCAGAAATAGCTCCAGCAGGGCGTATTCCTTAGGCGTCAGGTGCAGAGGGCGATCGCCATAGGTGACTTCACGGGTGTTGGGGTCTAAGCAGAGCCGCTCCCACTGCAGGATGGGCGGCAGGGCGTGGCTATCTCGCCGCAGCAGTGCCCGCACGCGGGCGGCCAGTTCCTGAAAGTTGACCGGCTTAATCACATAGTCATCGGCCCCGGCATCCAGCCCCCGTATGCGATCGCTGACATTATCGCGGGCAGTGAGCACTAGCACTGGCATATCGTGCTTCTCGGAGCGAAGCTTGCGACAGAGTTCGATGCCGTTGCTCTTGGGCAGCTCCACGTCCAGCACAATCAGGTCATAGCTAAAGAGCTGCACAAACTCCCAGGCCATTTCGCCGTCAGTAGCAATATCAACCGCATACCCCTGTCGAATTAGCTCAGTAGCTAATCCATCCATCAAGGCTTCGTCGTCATCTACCAGTAGGATTCGCATGGACTCAAGCCTGCCGCTTTTCTCCATCATCCTACAGCAGCCCTCTCCGATCTCACCTAATTTAGTGCAGCGTCACGGTTAAAAATTAGGGCAGCCCCAGGTGCTGGGGATTCTGCCCTAGGAGCGACGTGCTCCGATCGCTAGCTGGACTAGCGTAAAAGCAGATAAATGTCGATACACCCAATCGTTTGAAATCATGCCCTATCTCTGGTTAGTTTTTTGCCGCGCCTGTCGTCGAGTCCTGCTGCTGGGGGCGATCGCCCTCCTCGTGGGATTATCTGTTTTGGGAGCACCGATGGATGGCGCGATCGCCCAGGCTGCACCCCTGCTGGCTCAAACCACCGCTGGCTCAACGGCTGCCGATCGGTCCCTCGCTATCGAGTCTGACGGAGAAGGTCTGGGTCAGGAGTTTGATTTCGACCTAGAGCGGGCCATTGAGCAGGTGGAGCGGGCTAGCGAAGAGATCTATCAGGGACTAGACCGAACGAAGGAACTAATCGGTAAAACCGAGCGCCGCAAAGAGGCGATTGAACATGGGCGCAACCACGCGCGGGAAAGGCTGGAATCCCTAGCGGAGAAGGCACGTGCCGCCCAGCGGGAGGGATATATCCTTTCGCCCAAGGAGGAACTGCTGCTCCGGCGATATGAGGAGACGGTCAGCGGGTCGTGATGCCCTAGGCCCGAAAGCAAGCGTCCAACAAAAAATCCTCCGCCCGCTGGGTGGAGGATTTTGATGCTTTCGATTCCACCGCAACGCCGTCTTACCTCAGTTTCCGACCTGGTAGAACCAGGGGGGAGTTGGCGCTTCCGGCTTTAAGTTTCCGAGTACATGCTCGGTATACTGCCGCCGGGGCGGTTGACTCCCGCATTCGAAAAGCATAGATCGTAAAACATTGTTGGCAGTCACCAACGCCGCAGTGAAATCGTTGCTCCCATTGTAGCGACTTGGGGGCGGGCGATCGCAAGGGGGCCGGTTAGGAAATCACGAAAACTCATGACCCAAATCGTTCGGATTGCCGCCACTGGTCGCCGGGAGTCGATGCCCATCGCCATCCATCACGACGTTTCCGAGGAGGCGGCTATAATCCAGAAGAACGCCACCACCCAGACATTGGCCTATGCTTCTGGAATCCGACCCATCCCTCGCTGACCTCCGCGCCCGCCGCGCCTTCATCTGTGACATGGATGGGGTGATTTACCACGGGAATCGCCTGCTGCCGGGGGTGCCCGAATTTTTGGACTGGCTGCGGGCCACTGATAAGCGTTTCTTATTCCTCACCAACAGCAGTGAGCGATCGCCCCGAGAGCTGCGGGAAAAGCTCCTGCGGCTGGGGGTAGACGTGTCGGAGGAGAACTTCTACACCAGTGCCCTGGCCACGGCGACGTTTCTGGCCCAGCAGCGTCCCGGAGGCAGCGCCTTTGTCATTGGCGAGGCGGGGCTGATTAACGCCATCTACAATGCCGGGTTTTCCATGAACGATACCTCCCCGGACTATGTGGTAGTGGGCGAAACCCGCAGCTACAGTTACGAAAAGCTGGAGCACGCCTGTTTTCTGGTGAAGCGGGGAGCAAAGCTGATTGCCACTAACCCCGACCTCACCGGTCCCTCAGAGAAGGGCATTATTCCCGCCACCGGAGCCCTGATTGCGCCGCTGGAGCTGACCACCGGGTCGAAGGCATACTATGTGGGCAAGCCCAACCCCTTGATGATGCGCCACGCTCTGAAAACTCTGGGATGCACCCGCGAGGAAACGGCGATCATTGGCGATCGCATGGATACAGACATCATCGCCGGGGTGGAATCGGAGATCGAAACAGTGCTGGTGCTGAGCGGGGTTGCCAGCCGGGATGACCTCGATCGCTTTGCCTATCAGCCCCGATTTATTCTCAATGGCATAGGCGATCTGGTGCCGCCTGTGGGTTAGGTCTGCTGTGCGATCGCTGGGGTATCAACCTAAGGCGATAGCCGCGCCTTCTTTGCCCGATTTTCCTGATACCAGTGGGCAACGACGGGGCACCATTCTTCAAACCGCAGATACAGGAGTTCGCAAAACTTCTGGGCCTCTAGCTGGGCGTCTTTCTTCCAGCGCAAGTCCAGCAAGTGCATAAGACTCCTGGTATTGCAGCTCAGCACAAAGTTTTGCCGCGCATCAAAGGGAATCAGTCCGCGAGCGTGCTCCTCAGCCAGTCCTTCCTCAATGCGCTGTTTGTAGCGCTTACAGGCGTCCAGACACCACTGAAGGTCTTCGGCCCTTTGCGCGGCAGTATATTGATATTTCTTGCCCTGGCGATTGTCGTATTGCCCCACGGGGCGCAGGTAAAAGACTTCTTCGATGTCGCGCTTACCATCTGCGACATCAATAATACGCTGCCCCGTGTAGCGGAAGCTCTGCACATCGAAGCTAACGCCCACGCGATGCGTCCTCAACTGCTGCATCATCGAGTGGGGAAAGAAGCCCACATTGAGCGTAATCTGAGGATGCTCCAGGGGGCCGTAGTGGCCCCGGTTGCCCGCCAGGAGGTATTTGATGATCAGCTCCCCGGCGCGGTCTTCGTCAGGCCAGCGATCGCCCTCATCCACCACAAAGCCCTCGGAATAGTCCTGGTGCATCGCCGCCCAGATCACCTGCTGGGGATTGGGCGTTGCCGCGATCGTCTCCACCCGAAACCGTTCCATCAAAGTCCTCCTGTCCCCGCACGGAAAAATCAAGGACTAGGATCGTAGCATAGATTGCTCAGTAACAAGTTCCATTCAAGAGCCAGGTCCCGGAGTTCGGCAAACTCCAGGACCTACTCGAATGGCGATCAGTGCTGCGGATGGGGCAGTAACAGATTCAGCAGCACTCCGGCCAAACCGCACAGGCCGATTCCCTGCAGGGCGAAGTTCCCAGCTTCCAGGGTTAGCCCACCGACGCCAAAGATAAGAATGATGGAAACAATAATCAGGTTGCGGGGCTGCAGCAAATCCTGACCCGACTGCACCAGGCTATTCATGCCGACGATGATAATCGTGCCAAAGAGAATCACGAGAATACCGCCCATCACTGGCGGGGGAATCGTGCGCAGCAGCGCGCCTAATTTGCCCACAAAGGCCAAAATCAGGGCGATGATCGAGGCCCAGGTCATGATGCCGGGATTGAAGATGCGGGTGAGGGCCACAGCTCCGGTCACCTCGGAGTAGGTGGTGTTCGGAGGACCGCCCAGGAAGGATGCTAAGGAAGTAGCCAGCCCGTCTCCCAGTAGGGTGCGGTGGATGCCCGGATCCCGCAGATAGTCTCGCTGAGCCACGGAGCCAATGGCGAGGATGTCGCCGAAGTGTTCAATAGCAGGGGCGATCGCCACCGGCAAGATAAACAGAATCGACGGCAGGTGAAACCTCGGCAGCGTGAAGGCAGGCACGGCAAGCCAGGGAGCCTCCGGCAGGGGCGAGAAGTCCACCATGCCCAGAGGCAGCGCCACCACGTAGCCGACGGCTAGCCCCACCAGAATCGGCACCAGTCGCAGCCAGCCCCGCGCCAGCAGCGCCGTCAGCATAGTAGCCACCAGGGAGATCAGCCCCACAATCAGTGCCGTTCCTTCACTGTAGGTATCTCCAGCCTCTGACACCATGCTGATAGCTACAGGAGCCAGCGACAGCCCGATGACCATAATTACTGGACCAGTGACGATGGGCGGCAGCAGGCGGACGATGAAGTCAGGTCCTCGCAAAAAAATCAGGACGCTCAGCAGTAGGTAGAAAGCCCCGGCGGCCATCAGCCCCGACAGCGTTTCGGCAACGCCATATTCGGCAACGCCAAACTGAATCGGCGCAATAAATGCGAAGGAAGAGGCGAGAAATACCGGCACCTTACCTCCAGTTACTAGCTGAAACGCGAGGGTTCCCAGCCCAGCAGTAAACAGCGCCACATTGGGGTCCAGTCCAGTCAAAATCGGCACCAGGACCAGGGCTCCAAAGGCGACAAACAGCATTTGGGCTCCCAGGGGTAAGTTCCTTAGCTGGAATTTATAGGAGGTTGGATCAGTCTCGGTAGGCGGCTCCGTCTGTGGTGGTTGGTTCAATGTATCACTCATATAACCGTTTTAGAAAACAACAAGAAGCCATCGGGCCATCAGTCGTCTGGTTGCAAACGAAAGCCCGTGTTTTAGATACTAAAACGGCATAACGACTCGCGAAAGTTACCGAAGTTGCCAAAGCTGACTGTGGTCAGGTCGCAGCAAAATTCGCAATCAGTCCGCCCGCCAGCCAGAGATAGGAGGCGATCGCCAGCCAGAACAACACCCGCTCCACAATACTACGATGCCCACCGCCGTGATGGTGTTTCTTCTCCTGCTGGCCGCCGCCCCAGCGCAGCCACGCCAGCACGCCGGTAATGGCCAGAAACGCCAGGTTGAGAAACAGGGTATAGTCCACCGCAAACCGCTGAGCCTCGGTGACGCTGGTGCCGCCAACGCTCGACTCAGGCAGGATGCCCACCAGGGAGAAGCCGTAGTGCAGCACCAGGGCTGAGGCAATCAGCGAGACAAACATCACCCCCAAAATATAAAGAGCCAGCTTCCAGCCGTAGTACTTAGCGTTGATGCGAATCACGGGAAACACCACCAGATCGCTAAAGATAAAGGCCATCACCCCACCAAAGCTCACGCCGTTGTTGAACAGCACAGCAGCCAGGGGAATGTTGCCCATGGAGCCGATGAAGGTGAAAAACGCGGCAATGGGGCCGACCACCGTATTTTCCAGCACCGCCAGAAATCCAGGACTGCCCTCCTGGCCCGACCCCAGAAATAGAGCCTGAAAGAAAGCACGGGGCACAAATACCGCAATCAGGCCAGCAATGGTAAAGCCCACCGTAACATCCTTCCACACCATGCCCCACTCCATGAAGTACTGGCGAGCCACCTGCCGCCAGCCTTCCCGACTCTGAATCCGGTCTTTCCAGTCTGCGTCCTGACCATCTTCGTTGTCTTCCCCTTCTCGCTCCCGCAGACGGCGGCGGACCTTGCGGATGCGATCGCCCGGTCGCGTCATACTCACCACAATCCACATAGACAGGATCAACAGCACCCCACCCACATATTCCCCCACCACAAACTGCCAGCCGAGAAACACCGCAATCACAATCCCCAGCTCCACCACCAGATTGGTCGATGCCAGCAGAAAGGCCAGGGACGGCACAAAGCCCGCCCCCTTCTTGAAGAGAGATTTGGTAGTCGCCAAAGCCGCAAAGCTACAGGAACTGGAGATAAAGCCAAAGAAAGTCGCCAGGGCCACACTACCCCGCCCCGCTTCCCCCATGGCTTTCTGCATGCGCTGCCGGGTAACAAACACCTGGATGGCGCTGCTGATGATATACCCCAGAATAAAGGCCCACAGAGCTTTCCAAAAAAATCCCAGGGAAGTCAGCACGGCTTCGCTGTAGAGTTCTAAGAAATTCATGACGCTGGTGAAGAACGGGAACTGGGGTCAGTATGTGGGGTGGGGCGATCGCCCACATCTGGCCACAGAGAGAGGTTCCCCCTGATATACAACCCGCCTCTATCACCTCCAAACCCTGAATCTCATCCATCTGCGCCATCTGCGTCATCTGCGGATAATCCACCCAAAAACAGAAAGAGGGGCAGAAAACTACCCCTCGCATCAAAAATCAGGTTGATGGTCAATCAGTTGCCACAAGCAACGTTGAAATTAATAGCGGAAAGTGCTGGCACCGGGCTTGTGCACGATGAAGCTGAGCACCTGGCACTGCTTGATGTTGTCGAAACCGACCACGCGGATAAAGCAGTCGCGATACTCATTGCGGCACTCATTGATTTCGTTCAGCACATCCTGAACGGCAGTCGCCCTGAACAGGGGCAGCTTCCACATAGTCCAGTAGTAGACGGTGGGTTCCGAGGTTTCGTTGAACTCGACTGCCGGGATAAAGCCCATATCGAGGATGTACTGGATTTGCTTGGCGATCTGCTGATCGGTGAGCGGCGGCAGGTAGGAGAGAGTTTCGTACCGTCTTTCTTTAGGTAGAGTCTTCATAGCGTAGGTTTCAGAATTTTGTGAGTAAAAGTGGTCAAAGGTGGGAGACAAAGGCTGACTAGCGATCGCCCTCCGTACCAGGGTCAGTAGTGGTTTCCGGTTGAGAGTCTGCGCCCTCCCGCAGTGGAGGATCCGTTGTCTCGGAGTGCTCGCCCTGGGGAACCTCAGCCATTTCGAGCTGGGTAATGCGCTCCAGGTAGCGGCGGCGGTGCTCCATGTTGGCCTGCTGAACACCGGTCCTCACCATCTCAGGCAAATACTCGGCAATCTCTTCAGCCAGATAGGCCCGCACCGTCATCACCCGAAACGCCAGGTCTTGATTTTCCTGGAGCAGCTCCTGCAAATAGGCTTCCCCGTCCTGGATTTTGCCCGTAGAGGAAAAGCCGTTGAGCCACATGGCGAGGGGCAGATTGGTCTCGCGCAGTTGGTTAACCACCGTCCGAACAGCCTGATACGTGAGATAGCTCGTCAGCGTTTTGGCTGTGTCTTTGGCAATTTGCTTCAAGTTCATGGGGACACCAGCCCTTCAAAAAGAGTGAACCGGGAAGGGACAGCTGGAAACCGCCTCCCTTCCCCCGTCGCTCTTTTATCAGACGGTATCGACCGCTTCGAATTCGAACTTGATTTCCTTCCAAACTTCGCAGGCAACCGCCAGCTCAGGGCACCACTTGGCCGCTTCGCGGATGATGTCGCCGCCTTCGCGCACCAGGTCACGGCCTTCGTTACGAGCCTGAACACAGGCTTCCAGGGCCACCCGGTTAGCGGTTGCGCCCGGTGCGTTGCCCCAGGGGTGACCCAGAGTACCGCCACCGAACTGCAGGACGGCATCGTCACCGAAGATTTCCACCAGGGCGGGCATGTGCCACACGTGGATACCACCGGAGGCCACAGCCATCACACCCGGCATGGAAGCCCAGTCCTGGGTGAAGTAGATACCGCGAGAGGGGTCTTTCTCGACGTAGTTTTCGCGGAGCAAGTCAACAAAGCCCAGAGTAACGGCGCGATCGCCCTCCAGCTTACCGACCACGGTGCCGGTATGGATGTGGTCACCGCCGGACATGCGCAGACACTTGGCCAGCACCCGGAAGTGCATCCCGTGGTTCTTTTGCCGGTCGATCACCGCGTGCATGGCGCGGTGGATGTGGAGCAGCATGCCGTTGTCGCGGCACCAGCGAGACAGGGAGGTGTTGGCGGTGAAGCCAGCGGTCAGGAAGTCGTGCATGATGATGGGCATGTTCAGCTCTTTGGCGAACTCAGCCCGCTTGAACATTTCCTCGCAGGTGGGGGCGGTGACGTTCAGGTAGTGGCCCTTGATTTCACCGGTTTCCGCCTGGGACTTGTGAATGGCGTCAGCGACGAACAGGAAGCGATCGCGCCACCGCTGGAACGGCTGGGAGTTGATGTTTTCGTCGTCTTTGGTGAAGTCCAGACCACCCCGCAGACACTCGTAAACCGCCCGACCGTAGTTCTTAGCAGACAGACCCAGCTTGGGCTTGATGGTGCAGCCCAGTAGAGGACGACCATACTTGTTGACTTTGTCCCGCTCAACGGTGATGCCGTGGGGCGGCCCCTGGAAGGTCTTCAGGTAGGCGACGGGAATTCGCAGGTCTTCCAGACGCAGGGCTTTCAGGGCTTTGAAACCAAACACGTTGCCCACGATGGAGGTGAGCATGTTGGTGACGGAGCCTTCCTCAAACAGGTCGAGGGGATAGGCGATGTAGGCGATGAACTGACCATCGTTAGCACCGGCAACCGGCTCGATGTCATAGCAGCGCCCCTTGTAGCGATCCAGGTCGGTCAGCAAGTCGGTCCATACCGTGGTCCAGGTGCCGGTGGAGGACTCAGCCGCAACCGCACCGCCCGCTACTTCGGGGGGGACGCCGGGCTGGGGGGTCACGCGCATCCCCGCCAAAATCTCGGTGTCCTTAGGTGTGTAATCTGGGGTGTAGTAGGTGAGTTTATAATCCTTAACCCCAGCTTCGTACCCAGCCTTAGACTGGGTTCTGGTTTGCGAATAAGACATAGAGTTCCCTTCCTAATGATCACTCAAATCCGAACCAAAGCATTCCGCACCGATTGGCCTATGAATCTAACCAAGCGGCAGCAAATCGTCCAATGGCAACCTGCGCGGAGTGAATAATGCGTCTTGTCAGTTGGTGTAAATCAGGCAGTACCAGGCGCATTCTGACCAAATTTTCATCTGAACACCGTCAACGCCTGCTCCTGAATTACGAGGTTCAAAACAAAATATATCAGGTCTTGGGCCGTTTTCCATAAGCTCAACTTTGGATATTCTTTGATCTTGTATAATTTTTATTTATATTTCTAACTAAAGCTAACGTTTTGTTGCGCTCCAGCGAGAGGATTTAGCAAAATTACATACCCCTGCAAAATTTCCTTGAGTCCTCTGCAAAATAGAATGCAGCAATGCATCCGGAAACCCCCTGCAAAGTTGAGGTTTCCGGATGCAAAGTGCGCGAACCAATTAGTTTGCACCGTGACATCCTCCCGACGCTGACCCTACGGGTACAGCGCGGGACTTATAGCTCCCCGAACCCCTCAAAAGTTAAATCGAATTGAGGTTCGAGGCCGATTAGGGACTGGATGCTCCGTCAATTTACGGCCATGCAATTAGTACTCGTAAAACTGAAACGCCTCGCTGGCACAAACATTAAACTGATATTCTTCAACGACGTCACCATCTGCGAACTCACCGCGAAAATCGTAAATGCAGACCGAAGGGTCGGGGTTGTTGAAGATGATGTCAATGTAGTTGCCGGGTGGCAGGATCCGCTCAGACCCCAAAACATCCGCACCCCAGTTGTCCAGACTAGATTCTGAAACGTACAAATAGAGCAAATCAACGCTTGTATTGTTCTGTACTTGAAAGCCTTCCTTGGCCGCTAAGGCCGAAGAAACAGACGATAGCGCAATGGGAATACTCAGTAGCGAGGCAAACACAGATCTGAGAGTCAAGGGTTTTAGCATGGTGGTCGTCCTACTATGACGGGTCTGCTCCACTCGGTTATAGCCTTCGCCCTTTTGTTTCCCTAACGGGTAAATACGGAACTCATCAAAACTTTGTCGGTTTAAGTAGGTAGCCACCAGTGAAGCCAGATGCAATAAGGAGCTGAAGCCCCTTGCCTCCCCAGATGGACACTGGTTATTCCGCTTTGCTTTCAGTCGTCAATTTCCCTGAAGCGGGCATCACATAAATTAAGCCCGAAATCAGGGTGAGCGCTACCGCTGCCCAAAAAGCGAGAGGACCAGCGATCGCCCAGTTTGACGGCAGAGGGGCAATGAGCAGAGAAATGGCGGCAATCTGGCTAATAGTCTTCAGCTTGCCCCAGATATTGGCCCCAGAGATTTTGGTCTGATTCACCCGCCAGCCGGCGATCGCCAACTCCCGCGCCAGAATCAAGGCCACTCCCCAGGCGGGTATTTGCCCCAGTTCGATGAAAGCTAGCAGAGCAGACAGCACCAGCAGCTTGTCTACCAGGGGGTCGAGGAACTTGCCCAGATCGGTCACCTGGTTCAGCCGCCGCGCCAGATAGCCATCCAGCCAGTCGGTACCCGCCACGGCCAGGAAAATAGCCAGGCTAATCCAGCGTTCCGTAACCGTGGGCTGATGGAGCAGCGCCAGCAGCGCGGGAATGCCCAGCAGGCGCGAAATGGTGATCCAGTTGGGGAGGTTCATAGGGGTTTGGGGGAATTGAGGCGATCGTTGACCTGCCGCAGCGCCCGACTCAGCTCGGCATTTTGCTCCAGCTGCTGGGCTACCTTGTCACAGCTATACATCACGGTTGTATGGTCTTTACCGCCAAACATCTCGCCAATTTTAGGCAAGCTCAGGTCGGTGTGCTGCCGCATCAGGTACATGCCAATCTGTCGCGCCGTGCTGATTTCGCGGCGGCGAGAGCTGCCCTTGAGGTCGTCAACCGAGACGTTGAGGGTGGCCGCCACCGCCATCAGCACCGCTTCGGGAGTAATTTCCACCTTCTCCGTGGGTGGATCGATCACGGGCGCGATGTTCTCCACGCTCATGGGCAGGCCCGAGATAGAAATGTAGGCCACTGCCCGAATCAAGGCACCCTCCAGTTCGCGAATGTTGGAGGTGTAGCGGGTAGCGATGTACTCGATCACCTCCCGAGGCAGCTTGAGCTGGTCGTACTCAGCCTTTTTCTGCAGAATCGCCATGCGGGTCTCCAGATCGGGGGGCTGGATGTCGGCAATCAGCCCCATAGAAAAGCGGGAGCACAACCGCTCTTGGAGCCGGGGGATTTGGTTGGGAGGCCGATCCGACGCCAGTACCACCTGCTTGCCTGCTTCATGGAGGGCGTTGAAGGTATGAAAAAACTCCTCCTGAGTGTACTCCTTGCCCTCAATAAACTGAATATCGTCCACCAGCAGCAGCTCCACGGCGCGGTACTGCTCCCGAAAGTTTTGCATGCTGTCTTTGCGGATGGCCGTAATCAGATCATTGGTGAACTTCTCGGAGGAGACGTAGGTGACCCGAGCCTTCTGATCAATTTCGCTGCGATAGTGACCGACGGCCTGCATCAGGTGAGTTTTGCCTAGCCCCACCCCGCCGCATAGAAACAGGGGGTTGAACTCCCGTCCGGGGGATTCGGCCACCGCCAGAGCCGCTGCATGGGCCATGCGGCTGTTGGCCCCCACCACAAAGCGGGAGAAAACGTACTTGGGGTTGAGGGCCGTCACCCGGCCACGGGACGAGGATGGTTTCGCCGACGCTGGCGCATTTGGCTCAACCGGCAGCGGCATCGCTTCCAAATCCGCCGGGTGCAGCTCATTCTCGGCTCCTGGCTTGACCAAAATTCGGATCTCCAGCCGCCTGCCAAGGATGTCGTAGACCACATCGGCGATCGCATTCATGTAGTACTTCTGAATCCAGGTACGGGCAAACGGATTGCGGGTCGCCAGCACGAGCACCTCATCGTCTAGCTGCTCAACGGTGGCAGTCTTAATCCACATCTCAAAGGTTGGCCGATTCATCTGGAGCTGGAGGCGTTCAAGCACCTGGTTCCAGAAATCCTCAGTAATCACTGTGGCATCCGTCATATCCTGACCCTACTGACTGCTAGAGGACGATGGAGCCAGCACCAGGTTTTCAGATTTAACCTTTTTGAACGGATGAAACATCAACCGTGAGGCTGAAACCTGAACGTCTTGGGTACTAGCTTGACCAGACCGGTGGACTGGCATCACGGCAAAGCGATCGCCCGCAGCACCTTACAACAGTGCTGCCCGACCATCTACAAGCTCTGATCATTCTAAGAACCTATCTGAAAACTCGCCAGAGTTTCTGGCTCCTGAAACCCCGACCTGGGTTTTCGGACAGGCACTAATCGGAGGTTTCTTGACCGGCTTGGACTAACTAGACTACTAGATACGAGGGGGAAATTCCAGAGCTGCTTCCATATCTAGGGGGTGTCAAAAGTTCTGAAGTTATGGGCTTGACAAAGTTGAATCCTAAGTCCCGTGGTCGTTTAGCGTGATCACCTTCTCTTAAGTATTTCTTAACGAAAACATCAGCTTTTTCTAGGCAAACAGGTCAAACCCAGCCGTTGCGGGCTTTTTCAATTTTCATCGTTTCTTAATCTCAGTTCGCTGTAGCTGCCAGAGAGCCTCCTCGCCCTCCTCCCCTGCTCGGGACACCTGCCAGTTGCGCCAAACCCAGCGATCGCCCCGATTTGCCAACGCATCAACGCTAACCCCCGTCAGCCGCGCCAGCTCGCTGGTGGTGATCAGGTAGCCCTGGGCGGCAATTTCGTCAGCCAGTCGCAGGGGTTCAATCATTGTTGCTAGGGATGGAGCGGACCCATGTCGGGCGGAAAGGCAGTCATCGCTCGACGGGGCGGCGGGTTCTGTGGCGACAGCACCATCAGCCGGAAGCGAATGATCTCCGTTTGGGGACAGGCTATTGGTATCCCCAACGGCAGGCGGTGCTGCTGATAGGACGGTCAGCGAGGGTCGCCCCCCCTGAGCAAACGCTTGGGCGATCGCGTCACAGCGCTCATTACCCACATTGCCGGCATGGGCCTTGACATACTGCCAGTCGAGGGGGCGGTCTAGCTGGGCGCTCACCTGGGCCGCGAGGCGATCCAAATCCTGCCAAAGATCCTGGTTTTGGACAGGTTTACCGCCTGCGGTTTTCCAACCCTTTGTCTTCCAGCCCTTCACCCACTTGGTGATGCCGTTTTGCACGTACTGGCTGTCGGTGTAGAGGGTGACGGGCTCGGCCTGGCGGGACTCGTTCAGGTAGGTGAGAGCGGCGATCGCCGCCTGTAGCTCCATCCGGTTATTGGTCGTAGCTGGTTCGCCGCCGCCCAGTTCGTGCACGGCTCCATCCTGGAAGTAAACCACCACGCCCCAGCCTCCCGGACCTGGATTGCCAGAGCAGGCCCCGTCGGTGTAAATGGACTGAATCTTTTTAGACGTTGGCTGTGACATGACTTTGTTCGGCGGACCCATAGCCTCTCTCTTGTCCATAATCGGCTTAGTTTACAATAAGAAACGTTGGCTGGCGCTAGCTCAGTCACTCCAAGCAATAATTTCAAGCAATCCTGACCAGGTCAGTAATCCTAAATTTAGGCAATCCCCGTTCAAATGGCTGATACCCCTCCCAACGTCTCCTCCCCTGACCCATCAACCGCTCCGACCCCGCTGTCAGAGTCATCCGCTAATCCCGTCCCGCCTGCCCGCGACATTGCCAGCAGCGGCCTTGTGCAGAAGGCGCGAAACCTCCTGATTGTGCTGGTGGCGGCAGTGCTGGGGGCAGCTCTGTTTTTGGGGATGCAGACGCCCACTGGCTCCGCCAATCTGGCCAGCTTGGCCGCAGCCGCCACGCCCTTTGAGGTTGCCCTCAGTAACCAAAAGCCGACTTTTCTGGAGTTCTACGCCAACTGGTGTACTTCCTGCCAGGCGATGGCGGGGGATCTGGCCGAGCTGAAGGCGGACTATGGCGATCGCGTCAATTTCGTCATGCTCAACGTCGATAATTCTAAATGGCTGCCCGAACTGCTGGAATATCGGGTGGATGGCATTCCCCACTTCGTTTATTTAGATGCGTCAGGAGAGGCGATCGCCAGCGTTATCGGCGAGCAGCCCCGCAACCTCATTGCTGAAAACCTGGACGCTCTGGCTGCCGCTGCGCCACTGCCCCACGTCCAAACCCGAGGCCGCACCTCCAGCGTAGAGGCCGGTGCGCCGACTCCCCAGAACGCCGACCCCCGCAGCCACGGCAGCCAGGTAGTGGCCAATTAGGGCGACTTAATCATGCACCGATCCGTCCGGCATAGTGGCGTTGCTGAGAACGGCTCCTTCCAGGTTGACCCCTTCCAGGTTGGCTTCCAGGAGATTGGCACCGCTGAGATTGGTGTCGCTTAAGTCAGCTCCCTGCAGGTTAGCGCGATTGAGTTTAGCTCCCAGCAGGCTGGTAGCATGCAGCTTAGCGCTGACCAGACTGGCCTCATTCAAGTCAGCGCGGTTGAGACGGGCACCGCTGAGATCAACGCGGTCGAAAACGACCTGGGTGAGTTCGGCTCCCAGCAGGCGGGCATTGTTGAGGTTAGCCGAGGTGAAGTTGGTGCCGTTGAGGGTGGCCCGCCCCAGTTCAGCCCGACTCAGATCTACCCCGGTTAAATCAGACTGGGTGAGATTCGCGCGACTCAAGTCAGCGCCCACAAGTCGAGCATCCCGCAGATTGGCGTAGCTGAGGTCGGCCCCGGTTAGATCCACCCGGTTCATCATGGCGCGGATGAGGGTTGCTCTGACGAAGTTGACGCCGCTCAGATAGGCTCCTAGCAAGTCAGCATCGGTTAGGTCGGCATCGCTGAGATCGGCATTCATGAGGTCAGCGCCGCTCATGCTAGCCCGAATTAGGATGGCCTTGTGAAAATTCGACTCGTTGAGGCTCGCGCCCACCAGCTTGACGTTCTTCAGGACTGCACCGCTGAGATTAATCTGGTCAAGACTCGTTTGGTTGAGAACAGCATCATCGAAATCAGGGGTCTGGTCTGGATGCTCAGCTCGCCACTGGTTCCAGGAATTCACGCTTCTTCTCAACAGGGAAACATGTTCTTCGTTAGCCATCGGTAGGGTACCTCTTGTCTGTGGATCGGCGTCTTAGCGAGTCAGCACGCCCCTGTTCCAACAACGGGATACAGCAGCGGCTCAAGCGCCCATCTCCAGCGGAGCAGGTCGGGCTCAGCAGTGATCTGGGTGGGGGCAAGTGGGGAGGACGGCAGGTGACTCAATCGGTTGAAGCGCTACTGGCAAATTGGCAGGGGGCAGCGTGGTTGCCAAAAATTTGAGCCACAGGCTCTATTGGTGGGCGCTTTAGACTATGATGAATTACGGTAATCATGCACCATTATCAAGGTTTATATCAAAAAGTCATGGATGTTTTAACGCTTGGTTGGGTCTCGCTGTTAGTCCTGTTCACCTTTTCAATCTCGATGGTGGTTTGGGGCCGCAACGGCTTCTAGCGATCGCCCCTTCGCTATCCCAGATTTCTTTCGACGCTATGAATGTTGCTGACATTTCCGCCCTAAGCGTGCTCTCAGCCCTGGCCCTGGGGCTGCTGGTTTTGGTG
The DNA here is from genome assembly GCA_050331615.1 of Elainellaceae cyanobacterium. Lineage (GTDB taxonomy): Bacteria > Cyanobacteriota > Cyanobacteriia > CAKZMO01 > CAKZMO01 > JAYKGU01. The sequence continues at coordinate 4,675 of JBHJGR010000427.1, read as the reverse complement.
ACAGGCAGCGTCGCCTACCTGACGGCTGCCGAGTGGCGCGATCGCCGCCGTCAAGAACGGGAAAAGCGCGATCGCTAGCACCCTGCACACAGGCAATCCCTCCATGGATTTAGCAGAAGTTGGCACAACGGTCGCCCTGGTGGTGAGAGCCTTAAACGGCATTTTGACGAGCATCTGCCAGTTGCTCGCCATTTTTGTGATTGCCACCGGGGTGATTAAAGCCCTGTTTATCTTCCTGCGGGATTTGCTGTTCAAGGCCCAGTCGGCTGAGGCATTTCAGCGGAGCCGCTTGGCGATGGGCTACTCTTTTTCCCTGGGGCTGAGCTTCCTAGTGGGGGCCAGCATCCTTAAGACCATGTTTTCCAGCCGCTGGGACGATATTGCTCGTCTGGCGGCAATTATTGCGGTGCGCACCATTCTCAACTACCTGCTCTTCCAGGCCCCTGGACAGAAAGCGGGGGCGATTGCCCAAACCCTTTCAAGCAATTCGCCACAGGAAGCGATCGCCAAGTAGGGGCGTTTGACCAAACGCCCGCCGATCGCCAAGTTTAGCCAAACATCTCTATTCCCGATGCCACTTCGTCACGCCGCCGGGCTTATCGACCAGCGCCACGCCCTGGTCCTTGAGCCAGTCCCGGATACGATCGGCTTCGGCAAAGTTTTTCGCCTTTTTAGCGTCTCGCCGCTGCTGGATCATCGCCTCAATTTCCTCGTCCGCCAGGGTTGCGCCTTGGGAGGTGTCGCCCTCATCAGGCTGGGCCTCCAGCCCCAGTACGGTGGCCAGCACCACCAGAGTTTGCCACTGCTGCCGCAGGGTTTGCCCGTCTGTGTCGGCTTTGCCTTCGTGGACGATTAGATTTCCCGCTCGCTTCAGGTCCTTAGCGAGTTCAAAGAGAGCGGCGATCGCCCCCGGCGTATTGAAATCATCGTCCATTGCGGTCTGGAACTGCTGCACCGCCTCGCTGTCGGTGGAAATGCGCATGGCCGCCGGATCGCCGAAGGAGGCGTCTTCCACATCGGTCCAGCCCAGTTGGGAGCCGTGCTTGAAGCCAAAGAGCAGTCCTTCCCGCAGAGTGTCCCAGGCGTTGGTGACCGAGGCGATCGCCTCATCGGTAAAGTCCATGGGCTTGCGGTACTGGGCCTGGAGGACGAACAGCCGTAGCACCATGGGGTCCACGCCGCCCTCGTCCAGCAGTTGGCGAATGGTGGTGAAGTTGCCCAGGGATTTGGACATTTTTTCGCCGCCCACGTTGACCATGCCGTTGTGCAGCCAGTAAGTCGCCAGGGGTTTGCCGGTGACCGCTTCCGACTGGGCAATCTCGTTTTCGTGGTGGGGAAACACCAGGTCGCCGCCGCCTACGTGAATATCGATGCTGTCTCCGAGGCGATCGCGCACCATCGCGGAACATTCGATGTGCCAGCCCGGACGCCCCGCCCCCCAGCGAGACTCCCACGCCGGTTCCCCTGGCTTGGCCCGCTTCCAAAGGGCGAAATCGAACGGATCGCGCTTTTGTGGCCCCTCACCGTCCGTCACCACTCGTCCGCTGGCTCCCGCCTGCAAATCCTCTAGCTTTCGCCCCGAAAGTTTGCCATAGCCAGGAAACTGGCGCACCGCATAGTACACGTCGCCGTCTGCCGGATAGGCCATGTCCCGCTGCTCCAGTTCATGAATCAGGCGCTGGATGCCGTCGATGGTGTGGGTGGCGCGGGGATAGTCGTCTGCCTCGCGCACGTTGAGCCGCGCCATGTCTTCAAAGTATGCCTGGGTATACTTCTCAGCTACGGCCTGCATGGACGAGCCTTCCTGCACCGCCCGCCGCAGGATCTTGTCATCGATGTCGGTGAAATTTTGGACGTAGCGCACCGCATACCCGCTCCACTCCAGATAGCGCCGCACCGTGTCCCACACGATGTAGGACCGCGCATGACCCAGGTGGCAGTAGTCGTAGACCGTTACGCCGCAGCAGTACATTTTGACCGCACCGGGGGTCAGCGGCTCAAACGGCTCTTTGCGACGGGTGAGGGTGTTGTAAAGGGTAAGGGGCATGATGACGAGTCGCTAATGTCCATCTCTCTACCCTAGAGTAAATCACGCCCGACTCGATGCCATTCATATAGCCCTACGGGCTAAGGGTTGGGTGTAGACTCCCTGCGATGTAGGGGTTCTAAACCTCTGAATGCCTTAACCTGGATTATTCATGACTTCCCTCAAAAGATGGCGGTAATCAGCGTCTGTTATTATTTTGGGCGATCGCCCATTTTCGACGGTGTGTTTTTATCCGATAATTGCCGCTGCCTTTGCAGGATGCGTTAGCTTTATCTGGGGCTTCACCTGGGCACCGCCGCTGGTTCAGTTGGCGATCGCCCTCTCCTTCGGCCTCTGGATTTCAGTACAGCGCTAGATTGAGGATCAGGAAACGTAATGCCGAGCGATGTGGCAAGTGACTTAGCAAACAATCAGCCAAACCGACCGGACAAGCTGGTTTGGGTAGAGCATTCGTCGGCGGTATTGGCGACCATGCATCAAAAGGAGCAGGCGATCGCCCCTCTATTTGAACAGGAGCTGCAGATCCAGGTCTGGGTGCCCCAGGATTTTGACACGGATCGCTTCGGCACCTTCACGCGGGATGTGGCCCGTGCCGGTTCCCAAATTGAGGCGGCCCGTGTCAAGGCCAATCGGGTGCTGGACGAAACGGGAGAGAAGCTGGCGATCGCCAGTGAGGGGGCCTTCTTTCCCCACCCGGCCTTTCCCGGCGTGCCCTGCAATCGGGAAATCGTGCTGCTGCTGGATCGGGCCAATGGCATTGAAGTGGTTGGTAGCGAGCTATCGGCTCAGACCAACTTTGCCCATCGCACGGCGAAAAGTCCCCAGGAGGCGATCGCCTTTGCCCAGCAGGTGGGGTTTCCGGAGCACGGGTTAGTGGTCATGCCCCAGGCGGACTATCGAGCGGGCGATCGCATCGTCAAAGGCATTCACGACCAGCAGACCCTCCTGGATGCCGTTGAGCGCACCCTCGCGACCAGCCCATCGGGCACCGTCCACCTGGAAACCGATATGCGGGCCATGTGCAATCCCAGCCGCATGGCGGTGATTCGGGCAGCTACGCGGAATTTGATCGAGACGTTCAAGCGATCCTGTCCAGACTGTGCGTGTCCCGGCTTTGCGGCAGTTGAGCATCGACCTGGACTGCCCTGCGGTCTGTGCCGTACGCCGACTTCCCTCACCCTGGCCACTGTGTACCGCTGCCAGCGGTGTGGCTGTCAGAAAGAAGTCCTTTATCCCAACGGTGTGGAAGCGGCGGATCCGGGGCAGTGTGCCTACTGCAATCCCTAGTCCCAGTGCAGAATTCCGGGTGTAAGAGCAGGGGCGATCGCGACACCGAATACACCTCAGCAGCCGGTGTGTGAGCTTATCATTGAAGCAAGTTGGTAAGGGCATTGCTGGCGTTGCCCCTCAAAACTTTGCCCCCTCTCTCCCATCCCTATGCTGCAGTGGATTCCCGATAGCCCGATTGTTTCGTTCACCATTTTGCTCCTGGTGATTCTAACGGTGCCGCCCATTTTTGAGCGGCTGCGACTGCCGGGACTGGTTGGCCTGCTGTTTGCAGGAGTCGTCCTGGGTTCCGACGGGTTAGGACTGCTGGACCCCAATTCGGAAACCACGGACCTCCTGTCCGAGATTGGCAAAATTTACCTGATGTTTGTGGCGGGCCTGGAAATTGACCTGGCCGAGTTCCGCAAGACCAAAGACCGCTCCCTGGGGTTCGGGGCCGCCACCTTTTTCATTCCTCTGGTCATCGGTACGCTCATCGGTCAGGCGTTTGGGTTTGGCCTCAATGGCTCCATTCTGATCGGCTCCCTGATCGCCTCCCACACCCTGCTGGGCTACCCCATCGTGCAGCGGCTGGGGCTGGTGCGCAACGAAGCCGTTACGGTCACCATTGGGGCCACCATCTTTACGGACATTGCCGCCCTGCTGGTGCTGGCGGTTTGTATTGCCATTCACGCCGGGGAATTTTCCGTGGCGAGTCTGGTAGTGCAGCTAGTGTCCCTGGCGGTCTATGCGGCAGCGGTGCTGTTTGGCCTAGACTGGGCTGGAAAAACCTACTTTCGCCGCACGGGGGACGAAGAGAGCAACCAGTTTCTCTTTATCCTGCTGGCGGTTTTCCTGGCATCGGTGGGTGCCCAGGTGATCAACGTCGATAAGATTGTGGGCGCGTTCCTGGCTGGGCTGGCGGTCAATGATGTGGTGGGCCACGGTCCCGTCGAGGAGAAGATCGAGTTTGTGGGCAGCACCCTGTTCATTCCCTTCTTCTTCGTCGGTATGGGCCTGCTGCTGGATGTGCCTGCCTTCGTAGAAAGCCTGACCAGCAATCTGATGCTGACCCTGGCCATTGTGGGGGGGCTGCTCGTCAGTAAACTGCTGGCGGCACTGACGGCAAAGCTGCTCTACCGCTATGCCTGGCCGGAGATGCTGACCATGTGGTCTCTCTCCCTGCCACAGGTGGCGGCGACCCTGGCGGCGGCGCTGGCCGGATATGGGGCGGGGCTGCTGACCGAACCCGTTTTCAACAGCGTAATTGTGCTGATGCTGGTGACCTCCCTGCTGGGGCCGCTGATGACGGAGCGGTTTGCTGTAAAGCTGACGCCCGCTAAAGAGGATCGACGCGATCGC
>JBHJGR010000426.1:0-5802 GCA_050331615.1 Elainellaceae cyanobacterium | reverse complement strand
AGTGCCAGCGTCAGAGAAGAACGACCGGGAAGCATGGTTGAACCCTGATAAGAGACTGGATGATGTAGGTCTATCCGAGAGCCAGTCAGAGTCAGGTGGATTCCATGAACCCCCGCCCTTCTAGGGCTGGGGAGATGTCAGTCTGGCTGGACATGGTTACAGGTTTCGTTTTCATAAGTTTTCTCACGGATTTCGGCCAATTGTTAAGCCCGAATTGCCTTGTGTTAACCCGCAATTTCACAATGCAAGGGAATGTTAACCTGACCGGCAGCGGCTCAGCGCGGTTGACCGGCGGTTGGATATGCTGATTGTGATGCGTGGCTTAACAACCCCTTAAATTCCCATGACCATTGCGCCGCTGAGACCGTTTTCCTCAACTATCCCTGACAATTTGCGTGAATTTGTTGCCGTTGTTCGTCAGGCGATCGCCCCCTCAGTCGCCGCCACCCCTCAGCCACCATCCGCTCCCGCCCGTTTCCAACCGGGAGTCGAGCACCAGTCCCCTGGTCTGGTCAGCATCTCTCTGCCCCTGCCGGGCATTGATCCACTGCGGGCACTGGCGCAGATTGACTGGCAAAATCAGCCCCATTTCTTCTGGGAGCAGGGGAAAACGGGAGAATCCCTGGTGGCCATCGGTCAGGTGCTGGCGGTGCCGCTGGCGGGGGGCGATCGCTTCCAGCAGGCGCAGCAGGTGGTGGAGCACTGGCTCCAGTCGGCGGTGGTGGCGGGCGCAACGGATCGACCACTGGCGGGGCCGCACTGTGTCTGCCGCTTCACCTTTTTTGATCAGGCTCCCAATAGCGGACCGTTCCCCTCCGCCAGCCTCTTCATCCCCCGCTGGCAGGTGGCCCAGCGCTATGACCAGGGAGTGTTTGTGCTGAACCTGACCCAGTCAGAGCTGGCCCAGGTGGAAGACCGCTGTGCGGAAGCCTGGCAGCTCTATCAGTCGCTCCAGCGTTTGGGGAAGGCCCTGGGCGATCGCCCCGAGATGCCGATGCAGCCGTTTTACCTCGGCCCTGGCTGGAAGAGAGCAGCTTCAATCACCCTGCCCGCCTCCAGCCGTCAGCAGTTCAAGCAATCGGTGGCAGCCGTGCTGCGAGACATTGAAGCGGGAAGGCTGCACAAAGCTGTCCTGGCCAACGTGCTGGATCTGTCCTTAACCGCTCCCTGCTGCCTGGTGTCTACCCTGCAGCGACTGCGCCAGCTCCACCCCAACTGCCACCTGTTTTCCACGGGCAATGGTGCCGGACAGATGTTCCTGGGAGCCAGCCCCGAACGGCTGCTCAGCATTCGCAATCGAGACTTGAGTACGGAGGCGATCGCCGGATCCGCCCCCCGGGGTCGCACCACCCTGGAAGATGCCCGCCACGCCCAGTCCCTGCTGCACAGCCCCAAGGAACTCCTGGAACATCGGCTGGTGGTGGACTATATCACTCAGCAGTTGACCGAGTTGGGCCTCAGCCCGCAGCGATCGCCCCTCCCCGGCCTGCGCCAGCTCGCCAATATCCAGCATCTGCAAACCCCCATCTGTGCCCAGTTGCCCCAGGGGGTGCATCCCCTGGAGGTGGTGGCCGCCCTCCACCCCACCCCGGCAGTGGCAGGCGTACCCCAGCCCGCCGCCTGTCATCTGATTCAGCAGCATGAGCCCTTTGAGCGATCGCTCTACGCCGCTCCCCTGGGATGGATCGACCCCCAGCACAACAGCGAATTCATCGTCGGCATCCGCTCCGCCCTGGTGAGCGATCGGCAGGTGCGCCTCTACGCCGGAGCAGGCATCGTCAAAGGCTCCAACCCCCAGCGGGAGCTATCGGAAATCGAGCTAAAGCTCCAGGCCCTGCGCTCCATGCTGCTTTGAAAAGTTTTGAGCTTTGAGTCACCCAAAATGCCCACGCGAATTATCTCAAAACCCTGCGTCGCGCACGCTTCCAGCCTGCAACAGGACGATGGGAGCAAGCAAGATGCTCGCGCGACGGGACGCAAATCCAAAATCTAAAATCCAAAATCCAAACTCCAAACTCCCCCCAGGTCAACAAATCCTGGGAAACTTAACGCCCCATTCTACAGCGATGGGCAAAAAAGCCTCTACAATAGTTCCCGACCTGACGCGGTTGCCACTGGGCATCCCGTCGGGAATCCTTGAAACCGTTCATCGCTGGACAGGACCCTATGCCACGCCGCAACGATCTCCACAAAATTCTGCTCATTGGTTCCGGACCGATCATCATCGGTCAGGCCTGTGAGTTTGACTATTCCGGTACCCAAGCCTGCAAAGCCCTGCGGGACGAAGGGTACGAAGTGGTGCTGATCAACTCCAATCCAGCGACCATCATGACCGACCCGGAAACCGCCGATCGCACCTATGTGGAGCCGCTCACCCCGGAAATGGTGGAGAAAGTGATTGCGGCGGAGCGCCCCGACGCCCTGCTGCCGACGATGGGCGGACAGACAGCCCTCAACCTGGCGGTGACCCTGGCGAAGAACGGCACCCTAGATCGCTACGGCGTCGAGCTGATTGGGGCCAAGCTGGAGGCTATTGAAAAAGCGGAGGATCGCCGCCAGTTCAAGGAGGCGATGGGGAAGATTGGGGTGGCGGTGTGTCCCTCAGGGCTGGCCCAGACCATGGATGAGGCACGGGCGATCGCCCAGCATATCGGCAGCTATCCCCTGATCATCCGGCCTGCCTTCACCATGGGCGGCTCGGGGGGCGGCATTGCCTACAACCAGGAGGAGTTTGAGGAAATTTCCCATTTGGGCCTGGATGCCAGCCCGGTGTCGCAGATTTTGATTGAGCAATCCCTCCTGGGCTGGAAGGAGTACGAGCTGGAGGTGATGCGCGACCTGGCGGACAACGTGGTGATCATCTGCTCCATTGAGAACCTCGACCCGATGGGCATCCACACGGGTGACTCCATCACCGTGGCCCCGGCCCAGACCCTCACGGATAAGGAATACCAGCGGCTGCGGGACGCCTCCATCAAAATCATTCGAGAAATCGGCGTGGAGACCGGGGGGTCCAACATCCAGTTCGCGGTAAACCCCCTAACCGGCGAGGTGGTGGTGATTGAGATGAACCCCCGCGTGTCCCGCAGCTCGGCCTTGGCCTCCAAGGCCACGGGTTTCCCCATCGCCAAATTTGCCGCCAAGCTGGCCGTCGGCTACACCCTAGACGAAATTCCCAACGACATCACCAAGAAGACCCCCGCCAGCTTCGAACCCACCATCGACTATGTGGTCACCAAGGTGCCCCGCTTCGCTTTCGAAAAATTCCCCGGTGCCCAGCCCACCCTCACCACGCAGATGAAATCCGTAGGCGAGGCGATGGCCATTGGCCGTACCTTCCAGGAGTCGTTTCAGAAAGCCCTCCGCTCCCTGGAAACCGGACGCTATGGCTGGGGGTGCGATCGCGACGAAAAGCTGCCCAACCTCTCCCAGGTGCGGGCCGGACTGCGCACCCCCAACCCGGAGCGGATTTTCACTGTGCGCTACGCCTTCCAGCTCGGCATCTCCCTGGAGGAGATCTACGAACTGACAGCCATCGATCCCTGGTTCCTGGGCAAGCTCCAGGGGCTGCTGGACACCGAGAAGCTACTGAAGCGCACCCAGCTCACTGCCCTCACTGCCGACCAGATGCTGGCGGTGAAGCAGCAGGGCTTTAGCGATCGCCAAATCGCCTACGCCACCAAAACCAGGGAGACGGAAGTCCGCGCCTACCGCAAGCAGCTAGGCATTGTCCCCACCTACAAAACCGTAGACACCTGCGCCGCCGAGTTTGAAGCCTTCACCCCCTACTACTATTCGGCCTACGAGCGGCCCATGACTGTGGTGAATGGTGATGCCGCCGCTGAAACGGCAGCGACCGCCGAGTCGGAAGTCCTGCTCTCGGAGCGGCGCAAGGTGATGATCCTGGGGGGTGGCCCCAACCGCATCGGCCAGGGCATCGAGTTTGACTACTGCTGCTGCCACGCCTCCTATGCCCTGCGGACGGACGGCTTCGAGACCATCATGGTCAACTCCAACCCGGAAACCGTCTCTACGGACTACGACACGAGCGATCGCCTCTACTTTGAACCCCTCACCCAGGAAGACGTGCTCAACATCCTGGAGGTGGAGCATCCCGAAGGGGTGATCATCCAGTTTGGCGGCCAAACCCCCCTGAAGCTGGCGGTGCCCCTGCAAACCTACCTGCGCGGCCAGCAGGATCTGCCGGAGGGCGTCTCCCCCACCCAGATCTGGGGCACCTCCCCCGACTCCATTGACACGGCGGAAGATCGGGAGAAATTTGAGAAAATCCTGCGGGAGCTGGACATCAAGCAGCCCCCCAACGGCATCGCCCGCAGCTACGAGGAAGCCCTGCGCACCTCCCAGTTAATCGGCTACCCGGTGGTGGTGCGCCCCAGCTACGTCCTGGGCGGTCGGGCCATGGAGATTGTCTACTCCGACCAGGATCTGGAGCGCTACATGACCTACGCCGTGCAGGTGGAGCCGGATCACCCCATCCTCATCGACCGCTTCCTGGAGAACGCCATTGAGGTGGACGTGGACGCGATCGCCGACCAGGCCGGCAATGTGGTGATCGGCGGCGTCATGGAGCACATTGAACAGGCGGGCATCCACTCCGGCGACTCGGCCTGCTCCATTCCCACCATTTCTTTGTCACAAACGGCTATCGGCATCATTCGCGAGTGGACGGTGAAGCTGGCCCAGGCGCTAAAGGTGGTGGGGCTAATGAATATCCAGTTCGCGGTTCAGGGGGATGAGGTCTACATTCTGGAGGCCAACCCCCGCGCCTCCCGTACCGTTCCCTTTGTCTCCAAGGCCATTGGCGTGCCCCTGGCAAAGATGGCGGTGCGGGTGATGGCGGGCCAGACCCTGGAGTCCCTCAACTTCACCAAAGAAGTGATTCCCGGCCACCTGGCGGTAAAAGAAGCGGTACTGCCCTTCGAAAAGTTTGCCGGAACGGACACTATCCTGGGGCCGGAAATGCGCTCCACGGGCGAGGTGATGGGCATTGATACCGAGTTTGGTAAAGCCTTTGCCAAGGCCGAGCTGGCCGCTTCCCAAAAGCTGCCCTTGAAAGGGACGGTGTTTGTTTCCATTAGCGATCGCGACAAACAGGCCGTCGTCCCCGTAGTGAAAGACCTGATTGACCTGGGCTTCAGCGTTCTGGCCACCTCCGGTACCCGCCAGGTGCTGAAGGAACACGGGCTGGAAGTGGAGCTGACTTTGAAGGTGCATGAAGGCCGCCCCAACATTGTGGACTGGATGAAGAACCACCAAATCCAGCTGGTGATCAATACACCTACTGGGGAGCGGGCGCAGGTGGACGATCGGGTAATCCGCCGCACGGCTCTGGCCTACAAGATTCCCACCATTACCACCATTGCCGGAGCCAAGGCCACAGCGGACGCCATCCGCTGCCTCCAGTCTCAGCCGCTGGATGTGAAAGCCCTCCAGGACTACGTGATGGATACACACCAGTAGCAAACTCAGATTCCAAAGTTACGCACCCCTTGCCGCCGCTCCGGGGGCGGGCCACACCGTTTATCGAATATTGAAGGGTTCGGGAACCGGATAAAACCCCTGGCTTCAGACATGGGGATACAGATGGTTCCTGCGCTGGGCGAAGTCTAGCAGTCTGCCCAGTGCAGTATAGTAGAACTGGTTTGAACCCCCAGGGTGGGTGGAAGCATCCAAGTCAGTCTCCTCGAACCCGAAAGCAGAGTCCAGTCTGCAACCAGAGGCGCGAAAAACCTCTCTAAAAACGTATGGACTCGACAGAGTACCGAACCACCAGCGACTGTT
>JBHJGR010000425.1:0-5173 GCA_050331615.1 Elainellaceae cyanobacterium | reverse complement strand
TTGGGGCTGGGGTTTTAAACAAAGTCCCCAAAATAAACCTATTTTTTGGGGGTGCGCGCCCGGGGGGGGCCCACTCCAATGCTTTGTTCATTGAGGGCTACCTACTTAGTGGTCTGTCGAGACTAGACATTAGGGTAAATCCCTGCGAGATTCGCCCTGATATTTGACCGTGACGCTTCAGTCGTCTTAAGATTGCACTTTTCTGCAATCCGTCTGGTAGAAAACTCCTGTCTATGGAGCGATCGCCTGCCTTATAGTTAAATGTGTTGTATGGAGCAACACGAGTATTCTGTCAAGAGTAAAACACAAATTGATTCCAACAAGGTGAGAGGTCCGTGGTTCTTAATTTCTGTGCTACCCTGCTGTCGCGGTTATTTTCATCGGATTGTCAACCTCGCGATGCCCTACAGTGGTGGCACCAGAGACAGGTTAGCCGGCTGCATGATGGGGCTGAGCTGATTCGAGACGGCATATTACAGGATCTGTTTGCCATTCGCCGCTCCCTCGAACTCGCCCATGAAGCCCATGAACCCGTCTCTCAAAACAGTTTGCGGCAGATGGAGGCGCTGCATTTGAGGCTAGAGCAGGTCAGCAATGAGCTATCCCCTGCTTTTGTTCGAGATAGCTTGCCCCATGCCGTGCAGTATATGCTTCAGAACTGGCAGTCGCGCCATCCTGTCGTAAAGCTGTCAGCCCAACTGCACCAGGAGCAGCTTTGGCAACCTACCCCAGACAGCCGGGTTGCGCTCACGACTTTGGCGGAGCTGCTGACTTTGATTGCCGACGGCCTCGGAGCCGATGCATCACTAGAGGTCAGTCTGAAATATCAAGAGAATACAGCAGTGCTCACGGTTCACCTGTGCAGGCTGGGAAATCATCAGTGTCAGGCGATCGCCCAGCGCAAAGAACTCTCCTATCTGCGGCAGTCCTTTCAGCTCTTGGCGAACGGCGACGCAGCGCAGGCTGTTTCCCCATCCGAGATTCGATGGCAGTTTAGCTGGCCAATGGTCAATGATGATTCTCATAACAATCCTAACGATAATTCTATCGATTAAAAACCGCCCCAAAACTCTGGCGAGTTTCCGGATCGGCACTAAATTAGAAAACAGAATGATAAGTAGGTCAGCACAATTAAATTCATGTTAGAAAACCGAGGCGCTCTCCCGGTTTTCTAACCTCGTTTTTCAATGCAGTTCTACTTAGCGTAACTGAGTATCTAGAATGACTCCAAGCCATGATGGGCTACTGACGTGCTAGTTGAGGTAGAGAAACCATGACCCACACCTTTGTTGTTGTCGATGACCATGAAGCCGTTTTGGGCGGAACGGTGGCGGTATTGCAAAAGGAGTATCCCGATGCCAAAATCGTCACCGCCAGCACGGCTAAGGAAGCTGAGGAACAGGTGGCAGGGGCAACCCCCGATGCCGTGGTAATGGACCTGTCGATTCCCTACATGCCCAAAGATACGGCTCAAACCGAAACCGGCATTCAGCTCCTGCGATCGCTCATGCAGCAGTATCCCACCCTCAATATCGTGGTGCAGAGTGCCCATGTGCGATCGCTCGTGCGCCTCAAGCCCGTAATTGATACCCACGAAGGGGGCTTTACTATCGCGGATAAAAGCCTGCCCCTCAAGGAAATGCTGACCAAAATCGATTGGGCACTACAGGGACTGATCTACACGCCCCGCGAAATGCGCACCGGGCTGGAGGTCAAACCCGAATGGCTGGAGGTGCTGACGCTGGCCTTCCAGGAAGGTCTCCAGGACAAGGCGATCGCCGAGCAGATGAATGTATCAGAACGCACCGTGCGCCACTACTGGACCAAGGTGCAGGATGCTCTAGATGTCTATCCTGAGGCCGGAAAAAACATTCGGATTCAAACTGAGATTCGGGCGCGGGAAGAGGGCCTGATTGACTAGTGAACTGGGTTAGCGGCATAGCGTAATGATGAAACCAAGTGGGCACCAGAATTCCGTTAGACGCGATAACTTTTCTACCCCCGCGGGCCAGCGCTGGTATATCAAAATGGTGCCCGGCTTGATTGGCATTGGCGCTATTGTCGCGGCTCGCTTGGCCGGATTACTCCAGCCGCTGGAGTGGACGATGCTCGATGCCGGGCTGCGGTGGCGTCCGCCCGAACCGATAGACGAGCGGATCGTCATTGTTGGCGTTGATGACGAGGATATCCAGGCCGTTGGTGCTTATCCCATTCCAAGCGGTGTGCTGGCCACGCTACTGCAGCAGCTAGAAAGCTACGATGCGCAGGTAATCGGGCTCGACATCTTTCGCGACAAGCCGGTTGAACCGGGGCATGCTGAATTAACGGCGGCTTTCCAGTCAATGGATCGCTTCATTGGGGCCGAAACAGTCGTACCCGACCGGGCTGGAGCCACCATTTCGCCGCCGCCGTCGCTGCCGCCGGAGCAGGTTGGCTTTGTGGACAATATCCTCGATGCAGACAGTAACCTGCGGCGTAGCCTGCTGGGTTCACACACCGTCGATGGCGGCTATCAGTTCTCAATGGTGGTCCGGCTGGCGATGGCCTATCTAGCGCGACACGGCATCGAGCTGGATAATGGGACCCGCGATCCGGTCGCGATGCAGTTTGGCGATGTGGAGCTGCCGCGAGTCCATCCCAACTCGGGAGGCTATGTCGGCGCTGACGCGGGCGGCAACCAGACTTTGCTAAACTTTCGCAGCGGAGTCGAGCCGTTTCGCACCGTTTCGCTCATGGAGGTGCTGAACGAGCAGGTCGATCCTGAATGGTTTCGCGATCGCATCGTGCTAATCGGTATCACGGCCAGCAGCGTTAAAGACATTGTGCAGTCGTCAGCAGTTGCCAGCTCTAGTTCGGGGCTAATCTCTGGAGTCGAATCCCACGCGCACGCCACGAGTCAAATCATCAGTGCTGTGCTGGATGAGCGATCGCTCCTGCGGGTTTGGCCAGACGGCTGGGAGTATGGCTGGATTATCCTTTGGGGCATCATGGGCATTGGCATCAGCCAATTTGTGCAGCGACCAGGCCGCCATTTTATCGTCGTTGTGATTGCCAGCGCTGGTCTCATCGGGCTGGGCTACGTTGCCTTGCTGAGCGGATGGTGGCTGCCTGTTGCCCCAGCCCTGCTTGCGTTTCTCTTCAACGCCGTCGTCCTGTACGCCTTCTTCCTCTACGACCGCTCGCTGCGGTCTCGGATTGGCGATCGCCAGATGGTCATCGAGCAAACCTTCACGGCGATTCACAACGGACCACTGCAGACCCTCGCTACCCTCATGCGCGATGCAGACAACCCAGATTTTGACCGGCACCGGTTGCGGCAGGATTTGCAGCAGCTTAATCAGGAACTGCGCAGCGTCTATGCCGCAGTCCAGCGGGAGGTGACGCAGGAGCAGTGGCTTTACCTGCAGGGTCAGTCTCCCCTCGACCTCACCGAGCCGCTCCATGAACTGCTCTACGAGGTCTACAGCAATACGCTGCGGCGCGACTTCCCCAACTTTGCCGCGCTGAAGGTCCAAGTGACCAAGTTTGAGCCCTTTGATGAGTCCTTCCTGCTGCCCGAGCAGAAGCGTGACCTGTGCCGCTTTCTAGAGGAGATGCTGTGTAATGTGGGCAAGCATGCCGCTGGGGCTACTCGCTTGATGGTTGAGTGCCGCTACAATGGCGAGCTTAACCTCATTCGCGTGGTGGATAACGGGGCGGGGCTAAACCATCGTCGGGCGGCGATCGCTCCCAGTAAATCCCCCTCGGCGCTGTCCAGTTCAGCCGGACGGGGCACCCAGCAGGCCGCCAACCTAGGCAAGCAGCTAGGCGGCACCTTTGAGCGATCGCCCTACCTGCCCAAAGGCACTGCCTGCGTCCTCCAGTGGCGGGCCAAAGCACCGCTGCCCCGGCGGATTTGGCAGAGGGTCAGGACAGTTTTCGACAAGCTAGGTGGCTGAATTTAGAATAGTGGTGGTCAGTGCTAAAGCACAATTGATTCCGGTTTGTGAGGGTGTGTGCCCCCAGCGAGGGCGCACACCCACGAGGAGATAGTTCTGTTTAACGACTTGGAAATTTACCCGATTTTCTGTTCATCTGCCCGATTGGTATAGGTATCGATAACTTTGCCCCCAAGGATGCACGCCCTATGAAATACAACCTATCAACGACTCAAAGGCTGAACCATCTACTGACCGTGGCCCTATCAACTGCGGCCTTGTCTATCGTGGCGATCGCCCCGGTGCTGGCTGGTTACGTGCCGCCCTCGAATGGTACGGCTCCACGGGCTGGCTCTACCGCTCCCGGCGGCGTCCGGACGGGGGGATGTTCTGCGGCGTCAACTACGGGCCTTATCCCCATCGCACCCCAGACCCATATCGGCCAAACGGCATCCACCCAGCCAACCTTTGCCTGGTTTTCCCTAGAGAGCGATAGTTATTTGACCGAATTTCGCATAGCCGAATACCGGGATGATGGCGGATTTAACGTGATCTACAAGACCGAGTTTGACTCAGATGCCCAAGTGCTCCCATCGGGGATCACCACCGTTTCCCTGAGCGGCACCGATGTGCGCTTGTCGCCAGGCACCACCTACCGCTGGCAGGCCCTGTTAGTTTGCGACCCTAATCGTCCCTCAGAGTCCCTTGTGGCCGAGGCCGATATTACCGTGGTTGACGCTTCCACCCCGGATGTGTCGTCAGCCACCGATGCCGCCGAGCGATCGCTCCTCTATGCTGAAGCTGGTCTCTGGTATGACGCCATCGGGGCAGCGCTGACTGCCGATAGCGCAGATGGGCGGGATATCCAGATCACCCTGCTTGAGGATTTGGCGGCGATCGAGGAACAGGCCAATCGTGCCGAGAATGACGAGAATGATATGGTAGAAGCGGTGGCCCATGGCGATCGCCTCCGGCAGGTGATTGCAGCAATTCGCTGAAGGTTTCCCTTGAGCATGCGGTAACCAGTTTCGAGCATCCAGTCAAAGCCAAATCAGCGGAAGCCTGAATTCATGAGCACCCTAAAATTTTCGGAGCAGCTCTGCCTCGTCTTGGTGGGAGCTGCTGCCGTCCTGTCGCCCGTTTCACCAGGAATAGCGCAGAGCTTGATCGTGCCCGATGAAACCCTGGGGGAAGAGCGATCGGTCGTCCTTGAAAACTTTAACGGTACACCGAATGAGGTGATTACCGGGGGGGCT
>JBHJGR010000424.1:0-4890 GCA_050331615.1 Elainellaceae cyanobacterium | reverse complement strand
CCAAGCAGACTTAAAAGAACGCATCCTTGCATTCATCGATTATTTCAATCGAACAATGGCGAAGCCATTTAAGTGGACCTATAAAGGCAAGGCACTAGCAGCCTAAAAAAGCAGAGGTGAATTTACGCCGTAGACTACTAGTGATGCGCTGGTGGATTGGCTGATGGAGGGGCGATCGCCCTTCGACTCCCTCTATTTCTACGGGGCAGAACGGCCCATCCACATTAGCTACGGCCCCCAGCACAAACGAGATATCTGGACGTTTACGCCCATCGGTATCCCAACTCGGAAAGGAACCGAGCACTGGCGCAAGCGTCTATGAAGTGCGCGTTCTCACTCTTCCGGGTTCAGCACCTGCGCTGCCGCTAAAGCAAAGGCTGGAAATAGCGGTGAAACAACCCGCTCATTACCGGCAAACTTTGCTTCCTGGTAAACCTCATCCACCCACGACAAGACCGCTACCGTCTGCTGCTCCGGATCAAGGAGCCAGTACTCTGGAATGCCCCGCAGCTGGTACTGGGCACGTTTGTCTTCGTAGTTGCGTCTACGATTTAGCTCTCCAGGACTAACCACTTCCATGACCAGACGGGGGGCGGGCATATCTAACCGAATGGTCAGTCGGTTTTGGGTTAACTCAATGTGCTCCGGTCGCAAAATCACCAAATCAGGAAAGCGATTGCGTGCTTGCTTAGGCTTTAGAACCGGAACTTCAATTTCGCAGTTATACCGATGGGTCAACCGGGGCTTCACTAAACCGGCATTGATGAAGTAAAGCTGTAAGGCCAACGATAGCCACGTATTCGACTCCGACTCCGGCGGCATTGCAATGAGCACTCCATCAATCCACTGGTAATGATTATCTGTGCCATCGTCATAGGCCAGGTATTCCTCAAACGTCATGCGGGGCTTGGTGACGCTAAACACGAGATTTCCCCCTCGGTTGCTGCCAATACTGTTGATCATAGGTCATCGGTAATCAGTCTGGCGATCGCCGTCGGGCCGCCTGCACCACCCTCACCTTAGCTGGGTCAGCATCCTTGCGCCGCACCACCCGATGCCCCGCAACTCCGCACCGTGCTCCTCCAGGCACTTTTCCCAGCCGCGACGGTCGTAAATCGCCTTGATTTCATCCAGTAAGCCCCAGTTGCGCTCCTGCTGGCTCAGCTTCGCGAACTGGTGCGGGAGGCGCAGCAGGGGGTCGAGCTGTTCCAGGGCGGAGACATGTACCCAGAGGGAGTTGGGGCGCTGTTGGCCGATCGCACTTTCGCGGCAGCGTTGGGCGATCGCCCCTAGATTCCCCAGACTCAACAGCATCAGGTCAGCGGCGGTGCAGGCTTGCTTATAGCTGCCGAAGAGGGCCTTGATGTCGTTTTGCACCAGGGGCGAGAGGTCGCAGCAGCGGGGGCGGCGGCTGAAGTGGCTGAGGGCCAGGTAGACCAGCAGATCCTGGCGACGGCGTTCGGTGATGGCGTCCCAGTCCTGGCGATCGCTTGCCTGAAGAACCACCTTGAAGGCGCGGCGGAGGGTGCCGAACTGTTCTTGCAGGGGCAGACAGCCGTGGGCCTTGGTTTCATCGGCGGTGGTTAGGCTGACCTCTTATGGAAAAGATGACCGTCGCTCAATCTGCAATCAAGGTGTTGCAGGCAAGCCAACAGCCGATGAGCGCGACTGATATTACCCAGGCCATTGTCGAGCAGAACCTATACAGCTTCAAGGCAAAGGATCCGAGGGGAATCGTGCGGGGAGCTATTGAGCGGCGATGTGTAGGGCTGAGTCGAAAAGACCTGATTGAGCCGACGTACTGTGAGAAGCTGCCGGACGGAACGTTTCGGCTGAAGGATTAGACCGAGCTTTTCTTTTCACTGAGGGCGATCGCCACGAAATCCTCGATACTCTTTACGTTTGGGTCACCCGCCAGATAGCCGATCCCCCGATGCAGATGGAGGCGGAACTGGGCGGCGAGGGTTTCTGGGTCGGTGCCTAACCCGTCGTTATGGCAGCGCTGCTTGAGGGCCATGAGGAGCTGGTCGGCGATCGAGGGCGATCGCACTATGATGAGGGCGATCGCACTGTGTTTGTGAACGTATAAACAGTTGATGGTGTTGGGTTTCCTTGCGTCAACCCAACCTACGAGGGATCAACAGATGCCTTAACGCTCAATCCGTTCAAGCTCTTCACGAACAACTCTGCGTAACGTTTCCTCTAAAGGTTCCCTGCTCTGCTGAATATGCTGACGCAACGCTTCGTTAATCATGGTTTGATAATTTCCTCCACCTGCATCATGGGCTTGGTCACGAAACCATTCTAAAACCTCATCATCTAACCGAATAGTGATCCGAGTTTTTCCAGGTGGTGTTGGCTCGATCGCCCCTCGTTTACCCTGACTGAAATCGTATTCAGCTTCCATAATCATCCTTCCTCGTACTGTTGTCGTTCTTGCCGAGTTGCTTTGCGAGCAGAGATGATCCTGACCTCACTGCCTCGCATCGTATAGACAACTACCAAAAATCTTCCAAATGCATCAACACCAATCGTGACAAACCGTTCTTTATCAAACCGCTCGTCTGGAATGGTAATTGCCAGATCGTCGGAGAAAACCGATACTGCATCGGCAAAGTCGATACCATGCTTGCGAAGATTAGCTGCTGCCTTGTCTCTATTCCATTGGTAAGCCATCTCAATTATAGTATGCACATCTGTACATACTACCAGGAGCCAAACTTTATTACCTTGGTTTGCCTTGGATTGTCTAAAACGGCTATCTTGAATTGATTTGAGAGCAAGTTGGCTTTGCCACTAACAGATAAACCTCATGCACATCCCCAACCGGGAACTTGAGGGCTAACGGCTCAAATCAGCGGCGACAAATAACCTCAAAGTCATCACCAGTGCGATCGCACTGCTCTCGTAGGTTAGGTTAGCGACAGCATAACCCAATAAAGCATTTCTTAGTGTTGGGTTTTACTTCATGTAATCTAACCTACATCGGTGGCGATCGCTCGGCTATTGAGATATCCATCATAGAAAGATTAGGCAGAGCCTGTGTTTGTGATCCTACAAACAGTTGATGGTGTTAGGTTTCCTTTCGTCAACCCAACCTACGAGGGCGATCGCACTGTTGTATTCATCGCTTATTCAACAGCCTGGGGTTTAGCATCCATTGTAAGCGATCGCCCTTCAGCCATCGAGATATCCTTGCATGGAGCAATCAGGCAGAGCCGATGCTTGGCGATCGCCCCCTCTGGTCAATAAGTATGAAGTATCTTGGCGATCGCCCCCTCTAGTCAATAAGTATGAAGTATCTTGGCGATCGCCTTTGCTCCTGTCTCGATTATGGGTGTAAGGGAGCGATCGCCCCTATCTCCGTACTTATCGCACTGCATCAAAAATGTCGATAAACTGGAGATATGTCATCTACGGAAGATACTCTCATGTTGAACCGCTCCCAGATTATCAACGTATCACCTGAAATTATGAGTGGAACTCCAGTTTTTTCTGGTACGAGAGTTCCTGTTCAAACACTTCTAGACTATCTCAAAGCTGGGGAATCAATTGACGATTTTTTAGATGGGTTTCCAACTGTAGGTAGAGAGCAAGTAATTGCCTTTTTGGATGAGGCAGGAAAACAGCTTGCTGAGATGGTAGCGTAGCATGAAGCTCTTACTGGACGAATGTATAGATAGAAAGTTTGCTAGAGAGTTCGTTGGCTATGAGATAAAAACTGTTCCACAGATGGGTTGGGCAGGTGTAAAAAATGGTCAACTTCTTGCACTGGCAGAAGCAGAATTTGATGTTTTTGTCACCGTCGATCGCAACTTACCATGTCAGCAGAACCTAAGCCGGTTTGATATTTCAGTGGTTGTTTTACATGCCCCCTCAAATCGTTTAGCAGACTTGAAGCCCCTCGCTTCAAAGGTTTCATCTGTGCTAGATACCTTAATCAAAGGTCAAGCTACGGTAATCACTATGTAAACAGTTTCACTTCATGCAACCCAACTTACCGCGATGGCGATCGCCCTTCAGCCATCGAGATATCCTTGCATGGAGCAATCAGGCAGAGCCGATGCTTGGCGATCGCCCCCTCTGGTCAATGAGCATGAAGTATCTTGGCGATCGCCTTTTCTCCTGTCTCGATATGGGTGCAGGAAAGCGATCGCCCCTATCCCCATATCCATCCACCGCATTGGCTCGCACATTTCAGAAAGCAGTGATTAGTGCGATCGCTTGCTTTAATCCTGGTGCGTTCCCCAAGATTCAGCGGTGGAGCAGATAGGAGTTGTCTTGGGAACGCACCCTACAAGAGCGGCGATCGCGCTCTCGTAAGGGCATATTTAGTAAACCTCGTCATGGCTGCCAATATCGATTAACACGATCAGATCCTCTCCTGTGACTGGGTCCTCTTTAAAGGCAAATATAATTCGACAATCGTAGGCAACTGAACAAGACCATAAACCGTCCAGTTGGCCTGTTAATTTGTGAGATTTCAAAGATGGAGTAAACGGGTCTCGTTCTAGGAGTTTTAGAGCTGCCAATGTCTTGTCCTGTAGCTGTGGGTTCTTCTTGACTAACCGCTTAAAGCTTCTTTTGAACCGATTGCCTGTGATTAAAATCATTCATCGTCGTCCGCCAATAAATAAGCTTTTAGATCCTCAAAGCTTCCCCGTTTAGCTGTCCCCATCTCTATAGCCTTAAATGTTTCCTGAGCATTGGCTGCAATTTCCGATCGCCGGGCCTCAATCCTGCGCTTACGGATTAATTCAAAAAGCTGTTCTTGATCTTCTACTGATAAGCTCTCGATGGAATCAATAATTTCTTGAAATATCATGACGAAACCTCCTTGCCCTACGGGTTTATTGTAAACGATCGCCCTCTCACAGCGCCTCTGTAGTA
>JBHJGR010000423.1:0-2078 GCA_050331615.1 Elainellaceae cyanobacterium | reverse complement strand
TGCTTTTAGTATCAGGCGGGATGCTTTTTACTCAACCGCTGGTGTTTCGGGCATTACCGGCCTGCGCCAGCAGCCAGGCCAGACATGCAAGGCGATCGCGCACCACCTGGTCCTACTCTTGCTCCAACTCCCGTACCAGGGCTCTCTCGATCACCTGCTCCCGCTGCTGTAGTCCTCGGGCGATCGCCTCCACATCCTCATCTGACAAGTTAGGAGAAGCAATCAAGCGCATTCTGCCGCTAGAGCGAATGAAAGCCGTAAGTCCCCTGGAAACTGCCGACATTGAGGTGCTTGAGAAGAAGCCCACCGCCCGATTGTAGGCAACAGATTTCTCCAAGCAAGGAATATAAAAGTCTCGGACGAGGTTATGGGCATCGCTGCGATATTCTTCCTCAATGACCAAGTCCTTCAGGCTCAAGTCCTCACCCTCACGATTGTTCATCTCCGAGTGTAATCAGACTCCCAATTCTCTTTCAGCCAGTATGAAGAAATCGTCACAAACCGATCCCCCCTTACCGATTGATCAAGCCACTGGCGATCTTCACCCACTTTTCACAGCCATTCACCCCGTTTTTACGGGATTCTGCCTATAGTTGAATCAGTACAGCGACTAACTCTATTTCTAAAACCCTATTAGTAAAGCGCCCCGGCAGTTCTGTCGGGGTTATTGATTTTGTGGATAAAGCAAGCGTACTCCCCACCTCAGTTTCTGCTGCGATTGGGCGATCGCTCCCTTTTATTCGGCTTCAGCGACTGAATCCCCTGAATCTGGGCGATGGTGCCTGTCGCGTATCGCTCCAGCGTCTCATCACTCACCTGATACATGTCCCGCTGGAAGTAGGCATACGGCCCCTCCTGCAATAGCCCGATGACCGACTCCGGCACCTCATCTGCTCGCAGGGCAGCGGCAGCTACCTTCTGGTCAAGCTGAATGGCTATCAGGTCGGTGCTGATATGCTCCCGATATAGGTCCGGGTAGCTCCAGCTCTTCCCCGTCACGATGCCAGCATACTCGGCATACCGCTGCCGCTGAATCGTCTCAATTGTGGACTGGGCGTACTGCATCAGCTTCGGGACAACCGCCTGCTTTGCCTCGGACGACAGGTTGTGCGTCTGCCGCTGGATGAGCGGCCCCTGAGCTTGAATCTGCATCGCCTGCCGGGGATGAATTCCTTCTGCGAGCGCAGCACTGGCCACCCCTGCGTCCAATTCCCTGGCTGTCTGCTGTACCTCAGGCTCATTGCGACCGTATCGCTGATAGAGGTCGTCGTAGATGACCCGCTTATCCCGCAGCACTTTCCGGGCATAGGCGAGGTACTGGTCGCGGGCTTGGTGTCCCCGCTCATTTTCGGGCGATCGCGGCAGACCCAGTAATTCTTCTGCTTGTTTGGGCGTATTGCCCTCTTGTCCGTTATTGCCTGCGATACCCGTTTGCTCGGCTACTTGGAAAGAGGAACTGTCCCGCTTGCGTCTGGTTGCGCGACCTGGCTTTGATTCTGATGATTGAGATTCTGATGATTGAGATTCGTTGGATTGGGATTCCGGTGGTTCTGCCATTGGTAGCCATCCTCCTTGCTAGAGTGCATCCTTGAATTCGCTCGAAAAGTTGTCCTCAACAGTATTTGATGGGATCGAGGAAACGTCTTTGATCTTCAGTTGTTGTATCGCCCTGACTCCGTTGGATGAATCAGTTGGCTCGGTAACGTTATTCTCCAAGGCAGTCGAGATATCTTCGGAGCCGGGAAAGTCTTCGGGGTTAGGAAGGGCAGCCGCAGGCGGCACTGGCAGCGTTAGTCCAAAGCTTTCCCGGATGTATTGAATGTGCTCCTCAAGCTCCCAGATTGACTGCTGGGCCAGCCCTCGCAATTCTGCCTCGGTGTAGAAGCCGCTGTCGCGAAAGACGAAGGGCATCCAGTAGGCATGGGCCGCAGCAGCGACCTTCTCTTTGCCGTCCTTTACCGTGTGGACGAGCCAATGGAAGACGATACCGTCACGGCTACTGCGGACAGGCTGAAAGACGAAGCGAACGCGCCTGCCTCGTAGCGGGTCAGCGGATTCTGCCGGGTCGTTTGGTCGGT
>JBHJGR010000422.1:0-7723 GCA_050331615.1 Elainellaceae cyanobacterium | reverse complement strand
AAGTAAAGGTAGACCGTGGGGAGCGCATCGGCGCAGGTGGCAGTTCGAGCTTAGTTTTATCCTTGGTACTCTGATGAACTCTTCGGCGACACTCCTTCCTATGCAGCAACATTCGCTTCGTCAGCCCATCACCCAAATTGGGCAAGCGTGTCGTCAGCGAACCCTGTTTCGCGATCGCTACCAGGTGATTCGTCCTCTGGGGCGGGGCGGCTTCGGCGTCACCTATCTGACCCGCAACGTCACCCTGCCTAGCCAGCCGCTCTGCGTCATTAAGCAGCTCTGTCCAAAGGTGCAAAACCCAGCCGTTCTCCGCAAGGCGAAAGAGCGGTTTGAGCGAGAGGCTAAGGTGCTTAGCCAGCTCGGGAGCCACTCCCAAATCCCTCGACTGCTCGACTACTTCGAGATGGGTGGGGAGTTTTACCTCGTCCAGGAATATATCAAGGGCAATAACCTATCTAAGGAATTTAAGCTAAAAGGCCCGTTCTCCGAGGCAGCGGTTCGCCAGTTCTTAAAAGAGATTCTGCCGGTGCTGGACTATGTGCATCAGCATCAGGTCATTCACCGAGACATTAAGCCCCCCAATATCATTCGCTGTCAGCGCGACGGACGGCTTGTCTTAATCGACTTTGGGGCCGTTAAAGAGCAGATTGCTCAGGTCGGTGAGATCAGCCGCCCCACAATGACCACCCAGTTCGTGGGTACCGTTGGCTTTGCGCCGCCCGAGCAGCTCGCCCTGCGGCCCACGTTTGCCAGCGACCTCTACTCCATCGGCGTCACCTGCCTCTATTTAATGACCGGCAAGCCCCCCCTGGAGTTTGACTACGATGTGGCAACCGGAGAAATTTGCTGGCAAGAGGCGGTAACCGTGAGCGACTACTTCGCCGGTATTCTCAGAAAGCTGCTGAAGGCAGCACCTGGCGATCGCTACCAAACGGTGGAACAGCTCCAGCGAGCCCTCGATCTAGAACCCCACCTCCCTGAACTCAACAACTGCCTCAGCACCCAACCCCCTGCCGCTAATGCGTCCGCGACCAGCGCCGCTAGCGATGGCTACGTTTCTCCCTTCGCCCGCACTGCCGAGTCAATTCGCAACTGGCGATCGCGCCTAGAAGAGCGCCAGCGACGGCAGACAGGTTCTAGCAGCTCCACGATGCTGTCCCACTCCCAGTACTATCCGGGCTAAGTTCTACCCACATCTGCCTGTTCCATAGTCCATGACCGTTCCGGCCAATCTACGCCCTAGCGCAGGGTTGCCGCCCAGTCCAAAATTTCCCGATTGACCCGCTCAGCACACTCGTCATACAGGCAGTGTCCCGCCTGGGGAATCTCCGTGAGCGTGAGGTGGGAGTAGTGCTGAGTTAGCTCACGCCCCTGGGTAATGGGTACTACCCGGTCCTGTTGGCCCCACAGCAGCAGAATGGGGCATTGAATGGCATCTAGCAGGGCACGGCGGCTGAGGCTGTAATCGGTTTGAGTAGCGGACTGGGTGAGGCGGCACAGGGTTTGGGCAGCACCGCGATCGCACGTCGGTCGGACGAAGCTTTGCACGAGCTCATCCGTGACGCGATCGCGATTGGCATAGGCCAGCCGCAGCCCGGCCCGCAGAAAAGCCGGACGACGAACCACCTGAAAGATTAGCCGGATGATCAGCGGCGAGGCTACCAGCCGCTCAATCGAGCCAGTGATGGTCTGCAGCCGGGGCGCAGTGACAATTTCTTGACGAGTGGCGGGCAGCGTCATCAGCGCCACCCCCCGCACCCGTTCAGGGTAGGTAGCGGCGGTCGTGGCGGCTGCTAAAGCTCCGAGGGAATGACCCACCAGGATCATTGGGCGACCAATGAAAGCTTGCCAGAAGTCGTGAATTTGTTCCGCCCACAGCGCCACGCGATAAGTCGTCGCGGCCTTGGTAGAGGTGCCAAAGCCCAGTAGGTCCAGGGCGTACACGTCATGATGCTGGGCCAGGGCCTGAATATTTCCATGCCACTGGTCAAGGGATGCGCCAAATCCGTGAATCAGCAGCAAGGGCGGCAATGCGGCGGACGGGCGCGCCGCTCGTTGATAGGTGTAGTGGACCTGCCAGCCGCGCCAGCTCCAGTTGCGTCGCCGGTCAGTGCGAATCATTCTAGGGACTTCAGTCAGGGATACCATCACTCCAGCTTAGGCGGGTTGAATAAAGGCACGCAGGTCCATTAGTCGCGATCGCGCTTCTCTCATTCTAAAACCTCGGGGCCGGAAGCATTGGTTCAGACGCCCGAGCAGCGTTACCAACCGCAACATCGGCATAAGTACTTATACTTATGAGGGACTTCGAACAATAAGCAAATCTTTTCGGTCTGACCAAGAAAGGCTGAATTAAGTTACAACACCCGCACAGAGGAGAACATCACGGCCCGCATGCCCAAAATAAGGCCAAAATTTAGCGCTCAGCCCCTTGATGCAAATAAAATAATCTAATACTATAGAAGTGTGAGACAAAGGGTTTTGTGTTAAGCCTTCGCTTACAGGAGCCACAGGTTGGTGCTGTAGGGTTGCGCCTGAAGCTTAAGTTGTTCAGCTAAGTTGTTCAGCGCGCAGGCTAGCAAGAGCTTTATCAAGTCGGACATTCTTCCAGACGTTGCCAGCCAAAGGTGCAGGCGTTTCCTCATTGAGGAGATGCTGCTGCCATTCCTTATTTAGCTTGCTCTGGATCTGGGCCGACTGTCATAGAAGGAGAGCCACAACGGTTTAGCTGAGGGTCACTGCTTCCTAGCTGAGCTTTTGCGTTGACTTCAATGGCTTTCCACAATTGATGCCATCTTCGGGATGCCTTCGCTGGCGTTGGGTCAATCTTGTCGCGTCCTAGCTTTACAGCCAGCGCCTGCAAAGGTGCTCTGGCTAGAGTCGGCTGCGATTTTTATTAATACTTTTCAGCCATATTTCCTATAGATGACAGCTATTTCTCTATCATTGCCAAAAACCGTCGAGAGGGTCGTAAATGCTGCTGAGGTGCATTTTTGTATTACTAATTTCTGTTCTGCTAGGAGCGTCTAGCTCAATCTTCACGCCGACTGATAGCTATTGGGTCGAGGATTTGCCCGAGACCTATACAGTCTCTAACCTGGTTCAAGCGGCAACCTGGTCATCGCCACTGGTGGCTAATGTTGTTGATAGAAGGCGACTGAGCGTCCCAAAGTTAGCGGGAGCGCGAGTAACCGCCCGGTTAGGTTTGCCAACGCTACAAATCAGCCATACCGAGGACTGGCATTCCTTGAGCATCGCGCTTCGACAGATGCGCCAACTGCTTTGGATGCTGTCGCGCCAGTGGTATGCGCTAATTGTGCGGGGTCAGCTTTTACTAATTGAGGGCTATAATCGCTAAATCAATCTGCTTGCACCGATTTGTGTAAAAATGCCCCAAGTCTCCCTAGCTGAGCTAATTGCGGCAGGTCAATCGGGCGATCGCCTCATCAGCTTTCCTACGGATACCGTCCCAGCCCTGGCGGTTCGCCCTGAACGAGCCGAACTCATCTTCATTGCCAAGCAGCGCAGCACCACCAAGCCGCTGATCCTCATGGGTGCCCATGCCAACGACCTCTGGAGCTACACCGCTGGCAGCGATGAAGAGGTGCAGATCTGGCGCGACGTTGCTGAACGATACTGGCCGGGTGCTCTGACCCTGGTGCTGCCTGCCAGCGATCGCCTCCCCGTTGCCGTGAACCCGACTGACCCAACCACCATTGGCATTCGCATCCCTGACTGCGCCGTTGCCCGTCATGTTTTGGAGCGCACCAGACCGCTGGCAACCACCAGCATCAACCGCTCAGGACAGCCACCTCTTCGCACCATTGCAGCCATCAACGCTGAATTTCCCGAGGTGCTGACGCTTTCGCCACCCGATCTGGATGCACTGGAGCGATCGCTCTCCACCAATACCGATGCCGCCGCAAGTTCTGCTTCCTCCCCCGCCTCTGGCACACCCTCTACAGTAATTAAGTGGACCGGGCAGGGGTGGGATGTACTGCGTCAGGGGAGCATTGCGCTGGATGCTTAACCAGCCGACAGCAAGCGATCGCTCAACGCCTGCACCGCTTCCGCCCAGCCCTGCGAGCCGGGAGCCGGAGCAATGGGCCAGCCCCGCTCCGCTAACTGGGGATGGGGACCCCGCTTTCCGGGCACCACAATCGGCTGTGCGACGACCTCCAGCAGGTCGAGGTCGTTGGGGCTGTTGCCCAACCCCACAGTGGTAATCGTCTCATTAGGAAAACTCTTCTGGTAAGCGTGAAGCAGCCGCAGCGCTGCCTGGCCTTTGCCCGCACGGGAGCCAATGAGGTGGGAGAAGCGATCGCCCACCGTCACGCGAAACCCCGCCGCCTGTACTGCCGCTTCGATCTGAGCTGTTGGAATATGGGTCGGCGTAATAAATGGTTCTGTAAAATCCCGCAGCTTTGCCAGCACCGCATCGGCTTCGGGTAGCCCTGTGCGCTGCTGCACCTCGACGACGCTCAGATCCCCAAACCCTCGCAGCGGCTCTCCCAGCTTCTCGGCGACTGCTTGCAGCCCTCGCCGCGCTGCCGCATAGGTGCATCCCAGCCGCAGTAGACGATAGCCCTCCCAGGTTTCGGCATCATCCAAATTGAAGCGATCGTCATGGGGATCAACAAACACTCCGCTGCCGTTTTCCGTAATAAAGGGATCGCGCAGCTTGAGGGCATCCCGCAGACTAGCGACCTCCCGCCGAGTTTTGCTGGTCACGGGCACCACCGGCACGCCATGCTGCTGCAGACGCGCTAAAACGGGGATCACCGGGTCGTAGCGATAGTCGTCCTGGTTGAGCAGGGTACCGTCCAGATCGGTCAAAATCAGCAGCACAGCATTTTCCTTTAGACGCTGGTCAATATGAGCCTACCATTCACCCTCGCAACCTGATGCAGCTGCAGCCTCGCTGAAGTTGTTGGACTTCCCTGGCAGAGCAGATAGGTTCCTCAAGACAGGTGCGCCCCGCGTTTCAAAAAGTGAAACTCTGCCTGATACCCATCTGCACCGTTGCCATAATTGACGCAAGTTAAGCAGCGAGGCGATCGCCCATGTATCCCGCTACAGACCCAATCATCGGCCCAATGGTTCAATCGCGTGTTCGAGCAGGAGGGTTGTCCGTCCTGATCATCGGTGGGCTCCTCACTGGCTGTGCTTCCGGTAACGTGGAGAGCACTTCCGCCAGCCTTGAGCAAAGGGTTGCGGTGACCGAAAGCGCAGAGGCCGATCAGGCGGCTCCCGCCTCGGCTGATCAGGCCCAGCCCGTTATCAATACTCTGCCCGCATTGCCCCAACTGGTAAAACGGGCAGAGCTGGTGGTGGAGGTGGATTCGGTGGATGATGCCATTGACCAGGCCGTGGCGATCGCCCGTGGGGCAGGCGGGGACCTGCTTGGACTGCAAAATGAAACCCCACCCAATGGCTCGATACGGCATGTGGCTTCGCTGGAGATCCGCGTACCGCAATCGCAGCTAGACTCGGCCATTGAGCAGTTGTCTGCCTTGGGCAAAGTGGAGCAGCAGTTTCTCACCGCCGAAGATGTGTCTGCCCAGCTGGTGGATTACGAGGCGCGGCTTCGCAACTTGCGAAAGGCCGAAGATACTGTACTCGGCATCATGGATCGGTCTGGCGAAATTGGGGAAGTGCTGCAGGTTGCCCAGGAACTCCGCAACATTCGTCAGTCGATTGAGCAGATCGATGGTGAACTAGCCAGCCTGCGCAATCGCGTCAACTTCTCAACGATCGCCCTCACCCTAGAAGCAGAGGCGGCAGGCACCCCCAGTCAAACGACGGTGGCCACCCAGTTGACAGACAGTTGGCAGGGGGCAACCCGTTCCGTGGCTGACTTTACGGTCAGTCTAATGCAGATTGGGATCTGGCTGCTGGCGTACAGCCCCTACTGGCTGGTGCTGGGTGGCCTGGGATATGGGATCTATCGACTGGCGAAGAGCGATCGCCCATCGTCGGCTGGTCGGTAGCGAGGTCAGACGCTCTCGGCTAGACGCACCTGCCTCGGTGCTGACACGGACTGGTAAATCTCCAGCAGTTGATGATAATTAGCCTGAGCCGTGTACTTCATCTCAAACTCCGCTCTGGCTTCTTTGCGCATATGCTTTAGTTCCTCTGGGTGGTTCAGCGCCCATTGCAAAGTAGCGGCAAGGTCATCGGCATCGCCAGGCTGAAAGTGTAGCCCCGTTCGGCTATGGTCAACGAGTTCGGCGATCGCGCCAATCTTGGCAGCAATAACAGGGGTCCCTTTGGCAAAAGCTTCAACAGCGACCCGACCAAAAGTCTCGTACCATTTTGAGGGAAATACGAGCAGCGTTGCCTCTCCGACTAATCGGTGGACCTCTTGCATCGGCTGTCGCCCCAGCCACTCCACAGAAGGCAGACGTTCCGCTAGTTTCGCCACTTCATCTGCAAGAGGACCATCGCCAACAATCTTGAGGGGAAGCGTACTTCCTAATTGCTCCCAAGCCGTTAGGAGAGTATCCAGCCCCTTCTCACCGGAAAGCCTACCAACATAAATCGCGTAACCTCCTCTCCCTTCCCCTACCCCAGGGTCGGGGTAGACAAAATTTGGCTTGACTACAATTTTGCTGGCTGGCAAACCCCCTTCAATCATTTTGTTACGAGCAAAATGGGTTAACGCAATGTAGCGATCGACCTGCTGAGTCCAGGTCTGAAGCTGCCGATGCACCGTCAACATTGCGGCAGTCACGCCGCTAGCAGCACGGCTATCACGATAACAGCCATGAATCACCCCTGGGAGCGGAATGGGTTTGCCCAAGCAATCCTCACAAACGCGCCCATCCCGGAAAAACAGCGCATTGGGACAAAGCAACCGATAGTTTCGGAGGGTTTGAATGACTGGCACCCCTTCTTCCTTGGCTGCATAGTAGACTGAAGGCGAAATCAAGGGAAAAAAGTTTTGCACATGAACAATATCGTAGCGCTTCTCTTGGAGCCGTCTTTTAACCTCTTGATAAGATTCAGAAGACCAAATCGTCCTCAATGCCATGCCTATCTTTGAAATTTGGTCTACGCGATTATTGCTCTCTTCGTAGGTATCAACCTGGTGACCATTATCTCGCATCAGCTGTTCTTCAGACCTGCGGGACTCGTCTTCGCCGCCCCGAATGCGATAGGTGTTATGGATACTTAAAATATTCATTAAATATAGAGTTGAGAATTTTTCTTTGTAGCTATCATATAATAACACTCATCACTAAACATTTAAGCACAATAAATTTTCTTGTAAGACTGACGCAATTTTGTGGTGCCAGCGCGCCACAAAATTGCTCAGAATCTCAGACTTTTTGACACAGTTCTAGAGACAAGCTTCCTCCCAGATAGAGAAAATTGACGTGCCTTCTTATACTAATTTCGTGTGAAGACGCATAGGAGAAGTTCGGGCCGACAAGGGGCTTAGGCCCATTTTTGTGTGCAGCTTCACAGAAAAGGTGTATTACTAAGGATCCCCTAATATATTCCCCTTAGCCCTTACTAATAGGAACAGGAAAAGATGAGGGTTTCTTCTGAGAATTTATATAAACTATTTACATAACAGCGCTTTTTCAAAAGAGTTGGTAAACCTCCGAATTACACGCTGACAGTCCTTCGTCAATCACTAACGATTAAGCCAAATGGCAATAAGTAGGTCGGCACAATTAAATTCATGTTAGAAAACCGGGGGAGGGCCCCCCCCGGG
>JBHJGR010000421.1:0-9645 GCA_050331615.1 Elainellaceae cyanobacterium | reverse complement strand
GATGCAGTATGCCCAGTCCACGATTGAGACGATTCAGCGGCAGCGGTATGCCGAGTATGCTGGCGTCGTTACCGGAAAAAGCTGGAGCTACCCGGATTTGTATCGGGAGCACATCAGCACCGACCTGATGGCGATTCAGCTCGACCAGAAGGTGGCTGCGGCTGCCCTGCAAGCAGATGAGGTGCCGGAGTCGGTCATCGGGCTGTTGCAGGAGGGGCCGTATGCCTATTTCCAGCGGGACATGTACCAGGTGAGCGATGAGACGCTGGAGCGGTATGCGACAGGCACCATCGCCCAGATTCAGGAGATTCAGTCGCTGAAGCCAAATAAAAGGGAGCGATCGCCCAATCGCATCAGAAACTGAGGTGGGGCGATCGCGCTTGCTATATCCACAAAATCAATAACCTCGACAGAACTGCCGGGGCGCTTTACTAATAAAGTTTTAGAAATAGAATTAATCGCTGTACTGAATCAACTGTAGGCAGAATCCCGTAAAAACGGGGTGAATGGCTGTGAAAAGTGGGTGAAGATCGCTCACCAGCAGTTTGATCAATCGGAGGGGCGATCGCCAGAACCCGAGAAATGTGGCATTATCAGTTCACATGAACTATAATTAACCCAACAATAGTATGTTTCTAAGGAGTGGTGTCGATTCTGCTCAAGTGCTATGTCTAGCGTTTTTCCTAATGATTTTATGAATCTAGACCCCCGTATCTGGAGTAAAGATGTTAACGTAAGGAATGCTGTCCAGGTCCGAATCGGATCGGTTGCGCTGCTACCGCGAGAATCTGTAAGAGGTCAGTCCCAATGCCCAAGTGGACACTCACCACCGAATTTACCTTCGATGCCGCCCACTACATCCGCGACTATGACGGTCCCTGTGGGCGGATGCATGGGCATACCTATCGCGTCAGGATTGAGGCAACTGCCACTCGGCTGCACTCCTCGGAGTACTGTCCTCATTCGGTCATGGTAGCGGACTTCAAAACGCTGCGCTGGGCTAAGCGCGATGTGCTCAAGGGGGGGCTTGACCACTGCGTTCTCAACGAGGTGCTGCCGGAGGGCTACGAGACCACCGCTGAGATGATCGCTCAATTCATCTACGACAAGACGAAGAAGCAGGTGCCGGAGGGAGTACGGCTTAAGGTGGCCGTTTCCGAGACACCGAGTTCCTGGGCTGAGTATGAAGATGATTAGCATTGGGAGGGGGCAATGGTAGCTTCAGCAACATCTAGACAAGCAGACTCGGCGTTGGATGCGTCTCCCGTTTCCCTGCCGGTGGTCGAGACGTTTCACTCGGTTCAGGGAGAAGGGGCATGGGTGGGCACCAGTGCCTTCTTCATTCGGCTTGCAGGCTGTGACGTGGGCTGTCCCTGGTGCGACACCCAGCATTCCTGGAATCCGACGCGCCATCCTCTGCGAACCGTGGATGACCTGGTGGCAGCAGCACAGCGGGCGCAGCCGAAAATTGTGGTGGTTACCGGAGGAGAACCGCTGATGCACAATCTGGATGCGCTTACCAGGCAACTCAAGCAGGCCGGTTTGCGATCGCACCTGGAGACCTCTGGCTCCCATCCCTTCAGCGGCTCCTTCGACTGGGTCACCTTTTCCCCCAAGCCGTTCAAGCCTCCCCACCAAAGCATTTATCAGCGGGTGAGCGAGTTAAAGGTGGTTGTATCGAAATCCGAGGATCTGGAATGGGCAGAGGTTCAGGCAGCGCGTGTTCCTGAAGAAGCCGTCCGGATGCTCCAGCCGGAATGGACGACACCGGGCAGTACAGAGCTAATCTTCCAATATGTCCTGGAGCATCCAAAGTGGCGCGTCAGTTTGCAGACCCACAAGTACATGAACGTCCGGTAGTAAGGATCATCAGGTGAGACTATGACAACTCCCAAAGCAATTGTGCTCCTATCCGGTGGCTTAGACTCGGCCACGTCTGCGGCCCAGGCGATCGCCGACGGCTATGACCTCATTGCCCTCTCCTTTCGCTATGGGCAGCGGCACGAGCGAGAACTGCTGGCATCCCAGAGGGTCGCAGCGCATCTAGGGATTAGGGAGCACTACGTCGTCGATGTCAACCTGGCGCAGTGGGGCGGCTCTTCCCTCACAGAGGCGTCCCAGGAGATTCCATCTGATGGGGTGAAGCCGGACGAGATTCCCTCCACCTATGTGCCTGGTCGCAATACGGTCTTCATCGCGATCGCCCTATCCCTGGCGGAGGCAAAAGGAGCTGAGGCCATCTATCTGGGCATCAATGCGGTAGACTACTCAGGCTATCCCGACTGCCGTCCGGAGTACCTGGAGGCGTACCAGCATTTGGCCACCCTCTCATCCAGGGCTGGTCTGGCGGGTCATGCCCCCAGGCTGGTTGCCCCGCTGGTGAGCGACTCCAAGGCAGACATCGTGCGGCGGGCGCTGCGGCTGGGGGTGCCCATCGCAGAGACCTGGTCGTGCTACAAGGGAGAAGCGCAACCCTGTGGTGTGTGCGATTCGTGCCGCATTCGCGATCGCGCCCTGATTGAAGCGGGTCACCCTGAATTGGCGACTCTTCAGGGGCGATCGCTGTATGAGAAGGAGCGTCAATGGCCTACCCCCGTTGCCTAGTCATCACATCCTGTACTGGAGAGAAGCGGTTCAAGCCCGACAACCATTTGATCTTGGTTGATTGACTCCTATCAAACATCTACATAAACCAACGTGGAAAGGTCAGAAAAAGTGGGCCACGAGGATGCACTCTGACTACATTAGAATTTCTTTCAAGCCATCCTTTAAACTGTAGCTGCATGTTTTCATCTTCCTGAAGTTTGCGATAGTTCATGCACAAGCATTTATTCAAATAGTCTCTTGCTTTCTTACCATCAAATATCTTTTGGTTTTGCTCGATACTCTGATATATCTCGATACTCATTTCTGGCTTTGTAACTTTACTAAGATTGTCTGACGAGTTGTCTGGTAGATAGTTGGTTAAATCAAAAACAGGAACATAAGCACAGAATTTTGATGGCGCAAAACTATGGGTAACTGCATCATAAACGAAATAAGTAATTGTTCTTTCACCCCACAATTCTCTGTTTAATATTGTTTGAATATCGCGATTCCATCTCCTGAGATTACGGACTACTTCAGTTAAATCTCCAACAAAATGAATCCGCCTATTCGATTTGTCTGAATATATCGGCTCAATCACACTAAAGATTCTTTCAACTTCTGAGCCAACATCCATTTCAATTAGTTTTAAGTCTTCTATGGGTGAGTGATTGATTTTTCCAATTTCTTCCTTAGAATACCCTGGAAGTAATGCAAGATGAA
This sequence comes from Elainellaceae cyanobacterium, assembly GCA_050331615.1. Lineage (GTDB taxonomy): Bacteria > Cyanobacteriota > Cyanobacteriia > CAKZMO01 > CAKZMO01 > JAYKGU01. The sequence continues at coordinate 6,336 of JBHJGR010000421.1, read as the reverse complement.
ACGCATCCATTCCAAGATAGCGCATAAGGAGAATGGTATCTTCAGCTAAATTTCTCCTTCCAGCAGCAATATGTGAGCTGGCCATGCTGACGAAAGTATCGTGTTCACCTTGAGGGTGAAATAGATGGGCGGTAGCAAACTTTGTATGGTTTGCTACTGGGTCGGCTCGACTAATTTCGAATTCTATCCAAATTCTTCTTGAAGAATTTATATTCCACAGTAGAAGATCAGCACGAGGATTATAACCTAGATATTTTGACAATTCTTTAGGTAAAAAGTTCTTTTCGGGAGTACAAGACCATTCAGGAGAAACATGCTTTGGAAATTCTTCTTGCAAGTATTTTGCTAACGAAATCGGTCGCTTACTTCCCATATAGTAATGCGTGAAAATAAGATTTAGTTTAAGGCAAATCAATACAAGTCTAGCTTGTGAAAAGACTTTCCAGATTTAGGATAAATCCTGGTAAAACACCCTCTCCTGAGAGCGTTTTATGATTAGGTACAACTTCAACAGCTTGATCAGGGCGATAAATCTCAACCTGTCTTGTTTTTGGGTCAATTAACCAGCCTAGTGAGCAACCGTTTTCGAGGTACTCCTGCATCTTTGCTTGTAAAGTCTTAATATCATCTGTCTCAGAAGCTAGCTCTAATACAAAGTCAGGACAGATGGGCGCAAAGCCTTTTCGCTGCTCTGGCGTCAAAGCCTCCCAGCGCTCCTGCTTAACCCAAGAAGCATCTGGGGCGCGAGTAGCACCATTGGGCAGCTTGAATCCTGTGGAGGAGTCGAAGACCTTGCCCAACTTTGTCTGCCGATTCCAAATCCCTAGATCGACAGTGATTTCTGCGTTGTAGCTTCCTCCCTCACTCCCTGTCGGTGGCATTACGATCAATTCTCCTTCAGCAGTATGCTCCATTCGCAAGTCAGGATTTGCTTTGACCAATTCCAGGAATTGCTCATCAGTCACCCGTAAATTATTGGGAATCTGGACGGGAACGTTAACCATGGAATTAAGCTGCGCTCTTAATCAAACGATAAGAAGTTTTTACCACCACATACGACTATTTATAGCTAAACTTCGCGGGCTTAAGCAATATGTAACCCTTTGCAAACTTTAGTAAGCCGAGGGAGCAGCTGCGACCAGGAGATACTTGTGTAAATTTCTGTCAGTAGTCTTTCTACACTGGAAGCAGCGGCTTACCCTCGGTAAGGTCGATCCGGCCACTATTGCGTTTCCCTTAACTAGGGGCTGACGGTCGCTGGCGATTCTTCCTGGACAAGCGGTTCGCTGTCAGCCTTGCTGGGCCGTCGCCGTTCTATCCGCCGGACACCGCCAGACATCTCGTATTCGTTGCTGTTGCGGCCATATTTGACCGCTACTGCTCCCAGCATCCGCTCTGACCACTGAGATAGTTCGCGCTCGGCTTCAAGCAGGTCGTTGTAGTTTTGATCAACTGTGGATAGCAGCCGATTGTAGCCGTTCAGCTTTTCCCGCATCTCCTGCACCTTGCTGCGGTATGCCTCTAGCGTCATGCCGTTTCCTAGATCAAGGTCTAGTTTGATCGAACTCATGCCGGATGCGCGACGCTCGGCTTTCTCTAAAACCTCAGAACTACGTTTCCGTCTCGCCATAATAGACCTCCTGAATATGAGTGGGGTTAAGGGTTTGCATGGCGTCTAACCGTACTACCGTAGCCAAGGGACGCTTTGACCCATCACCGTAGAATTTGTGATCTTTTAGATTTTCTTTATAATTGCAGCGATAAGTTCCGTAGTTCAACTGCACCCACTTGATGCGATCGCCCATGCCTGAATTGCTCAACGCCTCGGACTTATTCCCTGGCGGGTCTGGCTTATTCCGTTGCGCCTCTGACTTAAGCAAGAGCAGTAAGGGCTTATTCAGGAGTCGCCAGGGTTTATTAGCTTGGTGGTCAGGCTTAAACCACTGCTGCTATGGAGTTTTGCAGGCAGCCCATTGGTTTGAGCCAGTGGGCTTATGGCTTAAGCACGACCCGGTCTGCTTTTGTCTGGGTCGCTATGGACTTAAGCCTCTGCTGATCGCCTTTTTTGCTCAGCGGCTGTGGAGTAAGCCTGAAGCGTTGTTGCTTTTGGAGCGGGCGGACACGCGATCAAAGCAGCGCTATCAGCTCCATCTGCTTTCAGGATATTTGGTACTCAGCAGGTGAAGTTTCGAGGTCGTAAGACCAAGCTTAAAGACCAGAAGCGCCTTCTACTCGCACTTGACTCTCAGGCTAACCGTGCAATAATGAATTATATTCCTTTTGGAATATGACTATTTCTCCGGCTGATCGGCCTTTGGCCCTGGCTTTGGAGCACTCTCAATGTACTCTCGCAGACTGGAAGCTTCGACCAGCCAAATCCCACCCGCACGACGGGCATTGATCAGCCCTTGCCGAATCAATAGCCTGACGTGCTGAGGCGTGTAGCCAGATAACTCGGAAGCCTCCGAAACCGTAATCAGTTCGGCATCGGTCATCGCGCCATCAACAAAAACAGCATAGGTTGTCCAGCCCCAAGGCATTGCCATCGGGAGCCTAGAGGTATTCTACTTCACCAGGCTCCTCCCTTTGGCGGTGCGAATCCAGGTGGCTTGGCTGCCATGCTGGCGATCGCCTTTCATCCTCTAACAAAATTTGACCCCACCATGAGCCAATCACCCCTCAACCTCGGCAATTTCGACAACACTGACTCTCGCGTCCTCACCATCTTTATCATTGGCACCCCCGAAAAGGTCAGCAGCTACATCCGTCTCCAACATCAGCACCGCATTGCTGAGGCAGGCACCTGGAGCCGTCCCCAGCCTATGCCAAACTGCCCTGGAAAAGTTGTGAGTGTTCTGAATCGAGTCACTGGCTCTTAATGCACGTAGACCTGGGAAGCCGATGTCTACTGCTCGTGGCTCTGGAAAATCCCTCAGTTTGGACTATAACTGAAAGGAGCGAGCTGCCCTCTGGGAAATAAAAAGCTGGAATGGATCGGCAGATGGATGATTGGTTGACACGGCTTGAATGCGGCACGGCAACTGCTGCTGATTTGCAGCGCCTGCAGGAGATTCTGGCGAGTGGAGATGCCCAGCTAGTGCAGTGGGGTAAGTACAACATCAACATTGGGCAGGGGCAGGGGATTCAGATTGGGGACAGAACCTATGTTGAGATTGATGATGAGGCGGTGAGGGCGATCGCCACTGCCATCTACGAGCGCTCACAATCCCTGAATGCTAGAAGGCTCGAAGAAATCGATTTTCAGCCCTATTTGCAGTCCATCCTTGACGATGAGGATTATCAGGAATGGCAGGAAGTTTACACCCCAACGACCGCTGAAGGTCGCAGGCCAACACCTAAGTTGAAGTTCTCGCCCCGGTTGAAGCTACGGGCCGAGAAAGTGAAACCGCCCAAAGATGAGCAAGCAGGTGGGGATTCAGAGGATCGGGAGCAGGTTGAGCTGTGGGATGTATTGGCAGGGTTACGCAACTATGCGGCGGATCATGTGTTGCTGATTGGCAAGCCCGGTTCGGGCAAATCGACATCTCTGGAACGGTTACTGTGGGAGGAGGCGGACAACGCCCTACACAATCCTGCCGCTAAAATTCCGGTGTTGGTGAAACTACGCCGCTGCACCTCGACCATTGAGCTCCTGATTCAAGACTTTTTCAGTCGCCATCAATTACCGCTGGAGATTGCTGACATTGAACACCTGCTGCGGCAGGGTAAGCTGCTGCTGTTGCTGGATGGCTTGAACGAGCTGCCGGAGACCTTTAAGACGGAGGTGGTGAATTTTCGCGATCGCCACCGCAAAACCACTCCAATGATTGTCTCAACCCGAGAGTTGAGCGTGGGTGGTACCCTGGGTATCGACAAAACTCTGAAGATGTTGCCCCTGACAGAACCGCAAATGCAGGAATTTGTGCGGGGATATTTGGGAGAGGAGGGCGATCGCCTGTTGCAGCAACTTAAAGGCGATAGGCTACGGAAGTTCGCTGAAACTCCCCTGCTGTTGTTTATGCTTTGCTGGGTTTTCGACAAGAACGGCTATGTTCCGGACAATTTAGGGCTGGCATTTCGGGAGTTTACCCAACTCTACGATCAGAAGATTCAGGAAGACGCTCCCGCAGAGTCTAAAGACCAATGGCCCAAACTGCTACGCTATCTTGCCTTTGCATTAATGCCTGATAAAGATGCCGTTGAGCTTCGGCTGTCTATGTCTCGGGAAGAAGCAGAAGATTTGTTGACAGACTACTTGCAGCAAGAGGGCAGAGCCAATGCCAGGGAATGTGCCGAAAGATGGTTGAAAGACCTGCTGGATTATCACCTGCTTCAGCCTGTAAGACAGCCCAACTTTGAGGAGCATATTGAGTTTCGGCACCAGCTTATTCAGGAATATTACGCGGCAGAATACTTGCTGCGATTATTACCAGAACTGAGCGATGAGCAACTGAAGCGAGACTATCTTAATCTTTTGAAGTGGACGGAAGCGATCGCCCTAATGCTGGCACTAGTGAAAGAGGATGCCCAAGCATTACGAGTGGCGAAGCTAGCATTGAGCGTGGATTTTAGGCTAGGAGCTAGACTAGCTGGACAAGCAGCGTTAGCTTTTCAGGCAGTGACTGTAGGAGAAGTAATAGCACTACCCGTCGCGGATTGGTTAAAGGTTGAACTCTTAGGACAGACACAATCAGACGTTGCAATTCCAGAACTTCTATTTTTTTTGACACACCCAAATATTAATATAGTTAAGATTGCAGCATCTTGCATAAGAGAAAAGGGTGATCAAGTAACCATAGATACGCTGAAAAGCAGATTGGAAGAAATAAGTGCTATCTTCTTCTCTCGGAAATCTTATAGTTGGCCTGATAAAACGGCTGATACTTGGACGATTTACGTCCAAGCACTTGGCTATCTTTCACCAAAAGCAGCTATTCATTTTTTGCGTGAAAAGCTAGAGGAGCATAGCACGTTACTACGAACGATAACCGATGCAGCAGCAATTTTGATGAAATTGGATGCTGAAAGTCTGATTCCAGAACTACTCGAGGAATTTCAAAATGCTCAAAATGAGGAGAAAAAGAAGATATCCGCTGGCATAAATGAGCTTGAGGTAGAGGTTCAGATATCTGAATCGGAGACTTCAAGTCTCTATAATGAATTTCCTTTCGTTCATGAAGTCAACAGTAATCCTATTAGATTTATTCCTCTTTCCCCTGAATGGCTAAAAAGAAACCATATTTTGAATCTCCTCGAGAGCTCTTCAGACTACGAATTATTCATTCCAACTTTGATTCAAGCATTTAAGCGAGAACCGGATGAGAGTATTCAAAAGCAAATAATTGAAATTTTGGGTAAGAGCAGGCACGGTGCTGCAATTCACTTATTAATTCAAGTGTTAGGGAAAGATAATGATGAACTTAGTTCAGAAGCGGCTAAGCAATTAATTAAACTAAAAAGTATAGATGACTCCAAAAGCCTTGAGAAACTGAGCGAACTAGCAAAGAAGGAGGATTGGAGTATATCTTGGCGTGCAAACATCGTCTTAGGACATTTGGGTGACTCTACAGTTTTGCCAAGAATGATGTATGAGTTAGAGAACCACCAAAAGCCACGTATCCGTTTAACTGCTGCTAAAGTTCTCGAAATTGTTGGCGATCCAAACTGTGTCCCTTCTTTGCTCAAAGCTATCGAGCATGATTCTGACAGATATGTTCGACTGAATGCTGCTTGTGCCCTGAGCTACTTTGGTCATAAAGACGCTGTTCCTATTTTACTTAATGCATTGAAGTCGTCCACAAATGCCGACCCTCATTCCGAAATAATGAAAAGCATTTCAAGGTTTGGTATTAAGGAACCTTTACGAGAAATTGTTAGATCTAAGAGATTCTATTGGCAGAGAGCTGCTATTGAGTTAGGCAAAATAGCCAAGTCTCAAAAAGATGGCAAATTAACGGTTTTACGAGATCTATTTAATGCCCTCGTAGATCCAGGTCATGTATCTTCTAGTGAAACTATAGAACTATTATCAGAATTAGCGGATTCTGAAATGTTGAGTTGCCTGATTGACGCACTAGAATACCCGGAAAAGTATACGACAGATACTTACTTCCCTAATAGAGTTGCACTTGTTTTGGTGAGATGCCATACTGAAATATTAGCTGATAAACTGTCTACTTTAAGTAACTTAAACAATAAGTAGGCGGGCGTAATTAAATGTAAGATACTGGGGTTGCCTACCTTAGTGCCGATGCCTGCCCCTTTACGCATTACTTTGACCGAAGCAGAAGACCGCACCCTAAGCGAGTTACGGCAAGCCCAGAGCGTGCCGTATCG
>JBHJGR010000420.1:0-14770 GCA_050331615.1 Elainellaceae cyanobacterium | reverse complement strand
CGGCGGGGCACGCCGAAACAGGGTAAAAAAACGCTTGGGGACACTTTTCCCGCTGGGGCTGACTGCCCAATATCTAGATAGTTTGACCATTTTGGTGCGGCTGTTTGGTGAGGGGTTGCGGAGTTTGAGATAAAACTCTCAGATCAGTTTTAAGGACGGTGGATGAACCAAGAATCCCCTAGCTTTTAGCTATGGGGAGTGTCAAATGGTAAGCCGTCCTCAGTCGCCCTGGCAGAGCTGTGTAGCTCTACGCTTTGGCCCTAGGACTTAAGACGGGTAAATTGCCCGAGCGGTTCGGGGCAGGCCCACCACAGTGCCTTGGTCAAACAGGAATACATCAATGCCCAGAGGATAGGCGCGGTGGTTGGCGGCCCAATCCTGCCAGAACCTGGCGGGCAGCAGCGGCCCCTTGGGCGCAGCCATACCCTGAGCCAACGGCACCGTGCCGTTGATTCCTGGACCAGCGAGGGATACAGGGCGATCGCCCGCCTCATTCTCCACTGGCGCTTCCTGAATTTGAATCAACAGAGTAGTTGAGGTTTCCGGATCGGTGGCGGTTCCCCAGTTAAACTCGGTCAACGCGGGAATTTGCTGAACATCGACGATGGCGAAGTCCGCCGCCTGGGGATCCTCCACAAAGACGCAGCCCGTGTGGAACAAAAGCCACTGCCGCACCGCTGCGGATAAATCGGGCTGGAGCCAAACCGAGGTTTCCAGGTCTAGCAGGGTCAGGCAGGCTGCCCCGCAGGTGGATAGGAGGCCGACAGGCGCTGCCACCCCAGGGAGAACGGGGTGGGCTGTCCCCGGATGGGCCATACTGGCGAGCAGGGCCCGAAACGTTGCCTGGGCATCGTGTACCGGATTGCGAAAGCCTGGAAGGGTAGTCATGATAGTGGCACTGATTGGGAGCTACTCGCCCCGCTGCAGGGTAAAGAAATTGACCCGGGTGGCGGCGGTTTGGCGCTGCTGGCTCTCCTGCTGCTGCTGGGCCTCTGCCTGCAGGGGACGAATAACGTGAGCCTGGACCCGATCGCGCCAGACCTCCATCTGCATCAGGGCATCGCAGAAGGCCGCCAGTTCAGCGTGGTGGTGCGATCGCCCCGGCACATAGCCAAACCCCGTAATCAGCGGTTCACCCGTTGGTCCCGTCATCTGCACCACGCAGCGCGTTAGGGTCATTTCACCGAGGTTGAAGACCTGCCCCGTGCCGCCGGCCCGTCCCCGTACCATGACCAGGCCCGTCTCGGGCGATCGCAGAAGCTGGTAGGTCGGCAAAGGCAGCCCGCTATCATCCGCTAGCTGCTCAACGCACGCCTGTAGCTGCGCTGGATCAGCTTTGGCAAGCGTCGCCATCCAGCGCTGTCGTTCTAACCGAGAGTCCATGATTCAGGCTCCGCTGACCTAGCCGAGGTTACAGGTCTTCGACCAGTTTTTCATTACTCCTGAGCATTTGTCTAGATGTCTAGATCGAAGATATGTTAGCCTAATTTGTGGGATCTGGCAACGGCAGGGATGGGGATCAGCCGGGGAAATTCTTCCGATTCTTTAAGGAAACTCAGGGAGAATTTACGGGATATACGGGATAGTAGTATGAAACCCTTGCTTTCCGAGGGCGCGATTTCCCTAAAGTTATTTGACTATGTCTATCTATGCCCAAATCGCTGAGGAACTGCGCCGCGATATCTGTCAAGGAGCCTATCATCCTGGGGACAAGTTGCCGACCGAGATGCAGCTCTCTGAGCGATTTGGCGTCAATCGTCACACCTTAAGACAGGCGATCGCCCTGCTGAAGTCGGAAGGACTGGTGCGGGTTGAGCAGGGACGGGGCACCTTTGTCGCCAGTACGCCGATTCAGTATGCCATTGGCAAACGGGTGCGCTATAACGAGGCCCTCAAAGCCCAGGGGAAATCATCGCTTTTTCACTTTACCCAGGCCATCGAAGTGTCTGCCTCGCCATCGGTTGCCAAAGCCCTCAACATCCAGCAGGGTCAGCCCGTTGCCCTGCTGGAGCGGCTGGCGCTGGCCAACCAAGAACCGATCAGCGTGGGCACCTCATATTTTCCTTTGTGGCGCTTTCCTGACTTTCTGGCTCCCGATCGCATCGAGGCGCTCCGCAGTCTCGGGTCGATTTCCAAGTTTTTGCAGCAAACCTATAGCTGCGACCACATTCGCTGGCGCACTGCCGTCTCAGCCCGATTGGTGAAGCCTGCCGATGCCCGCCTGCTGGGACTGCCCCTCAATCAGGCCATTTTGCTGGCAGAGTCCTTTAACGTCGATCAGCACGGCTCGCTGATTGAATATGGCCTCACGCGGTTTCGGGGCGATCGCATGGAGCTGGTGTTCGAGAACGATCTGAGCGAATCGGTTAACGGCACGGCAGGGCCATCGTAAGTGCTTAATCCCGTTTTTCTGTAAAGCTTCGTAGAAAAACGGGATAACTCCTTAGCAATCTCTCGAATTGGGACACCTTTCACATTTCTTTAAGTTTGCTTAACCTTATGATCGCCATCGCTTAACTCCGTACCTGCAATATATTTTGCAGTGTTAAATTATTCTCTGGCTAGCCTGTCTAGACACCTAGACACTGCTATCGCTGCTGGGGTGACGGAGTGCGGTCACGATTCATCATGCCGCTTACATGCCAAGAAATTGATTTGCACAGGGAGGCCCATGAGTTCCGTTGCGATCGCGGTCAACAATCTCAGTAAATCCTTCAAGGGAAAGCCTGCACTAATCGATGTCTCCCTCAAGGTAAGCGAAGGGGAAATGCTTGCGCTTGTGGGAGCTTCTGGTTCGGGCAAGTCTACCCTGCTGCGAGCCATGAATGGCTTGCACAATGCCCAAGCGGGGAGCGTGGAAATTTTTGGCTCTGTGCTGCAGTCAGACGGCAGGCTGCATTCGCGGGTCAGTGCAATCCGCAGCCAGATTGGCTTCATCTTCCAGCAGTTCAACCTGGTGAATCGCCTTACCGTTTTAGAGAACGTGCTGGTGGGCGACTTGGCCCACGTCTCCATGACTAGGTCCCTGCTGCGCTGGTTCTCTCGAGAGCAGAAGCGACGTGCCCTCACGGCCCTGGAGCGGGTGGGCATCCTCGACCAGGCATACAAGCGGGCCTCTAGCCTGTCTGGGGGGCAGCAGCAACGGGTGGCGATCGCCCGCTGCCTGATGCAGGGAGCCAAAATCATCCTTGCCGATGAGCCCATTGCCTCCCTCGACCCCGAGTCGGCCCGCAAGGTTATGTCTCTGCTCACTGCCCTCAATCGGGATGCTGGCATCACCGTGGTTACTTCCCTCCACCAGGTGCAGATGGTCCGTCAATACTTTGGGCGATCGGTTGCCCTGCGCGATGGGAAAGTCATGTTTGACGGCGAAACGGTTCTTTTAGATGATGAAAAGCTCAACAGCATCTATGGTGCCGCTGCTGAGGAACTGGTCCTAAGCGGGCACGGTGAAGCGTTTACCAAAGCTTGACACTCCCCATAGCTAAAAGCTAGGGGATTCTTGGTTCATCCACCGTCCATAAAGTTGTTCCGATTGAATACGGTCAATCTGCTCTGTTTTTCTGATTCCGATCAACACGCTCTTCAGCGACGGGCAACAGTCAAAGGCGACCCATGCCCTGCTCGACTCCAGATAAGTTTTCCGTTCACCCACAGCTACTTCACAAATTTCTTAATAGATTGAGGAAAAAGCTAATGATCAAGCAAACTTTCAAAGCACGCGTTTCGCTACTCATTCTGGGCCTGGTAGGAGCCAACCTGCTGGCTAGCTGCAGCGGCGCGTCCAACACGGCCACCGATACCGCCACCGCTCCCGCTGAGGGAGAGGCGGCTGATGCCGGAGAAGCCTGCGCCCCTGAACTTGCAGCTTTGGACTTTGGCATCATCTCCACTGAATCCCAGGAAAACCTGAAGTCCCTGTGGGAACCGTTCCTGGAAGTGATGGAGGCCGAGATTGGTCGCGAGGTCAACGGTTTCTACGCCACCGACTACGCTGGCGTCATTGAGGCGATGGGTGCCAACAAGGTGCAGCTCGCCTGGTACGGCGGTAAGTCCTACATCGAAGCGGCAGCTCGCTCCAACGCCGAAGCCTTTGCTCAGACCGTTGCCGAAGATGGCTCCAAAGGTTACTACGCCCACCTGATTACCAATAAAGAGAACCCTATCGTCAGCGAGATTGACCTAGAGGCAGGCAACGGTGACGAGTACGTGGTCGAAAACGCCGCCGACCTCACCTTCGCATTCAACGACCCCAACTCCACCTCTGGCTTCCTGGTGCCGACCTACTACGTCTTTGCCCAGAAAGGCGCTGACCCTAATCAAATCTTCTCTGAGCTGATCTTCGCAGGCAGCCATGAAGCCACTGCTCAAGCGGTAGCCGAGAATCAGGTAGACGTGGCCACCAACAACAATGAGTCGCTGACTCGCCTGGGTGAGTCTGACCCAGAAGCGCTGGAGCGGATTCAAATCATCTGGACTTCTCCCATCATTCCCAGTGACCCGCTGGCCTACCGCAACGACCTGCCGGACTGTCTGAAGGAAGACATTCAAAACTTCTTCTTCAACCTCGATGATGAGGAGGTTCTGACTCCCCTGGGCTGGTCGGGCTTTGATCCAGCGGGCGACGAAGACTGGAACACCATCCGCGAGCTGGAAATTGCCAAGAATATCCTGGAAGTCCAAAACGACGACACCCTGAGCGATGCGGACAAGCAGCAGCAGATTGATGAGCTGAACCAGCAGCTTGAAGCCCTGAATTAGATGCTAAGTGGCGGGGGAATGGTGGCTCCATTCCCCCTTTTGTATTCACTCCACCCGTTTCCAGCACACCAATGACCCAGAACCCGACTTTTGAAAGGACCCGACTACCCGCTTCCCCCGACGTGGAGGCGGTGCTAGCTCAGGAGCAGAAGCTGGTTACCCCCAGGCGGATCTTTGGGTTGATTTTGGCGATCGCCCTCCTGGTCTACAGCGGCATCGCCAGCGACCTCAGCTTTATCGAGCTATTTGCGGGCAGCGGCAACATGCTCGAATACATCAGCCGCTACTTTCCCCCCGATTTCTCCAACTGGCGGCTTTACCTCGCTGACACGATGGAAACCATTGCCATGGGCGTCTGGGGAACGCTGATGGCCGCCATCGTAGCCGTGCCTCTCTCTATCCTCTCGTCAGAAAACATCTGCCCCTACTGGCTAGTGTTCATCGTGCGCCGCTTCAACGATGCCATGCGAGCGATTAACGAGATTGTGTTTGCGCTAATTTTTGTGGTGGCGGTGGGGCTCGGCCCGTTTGCTGGCGTGCTGGCCCTGTTTGTTCACACAGCGGGGACGCTGGGAAAGCTGTTCTCGGAAGCAATCGAGGCCATTGATCCGGGGCCAGTGGAGGGCATTCGCGCTACCGGAGCAACTCGGATCCAGGAAATTATCTTTGGCGTCATTCCTCAAGTAATGCCCCTGTGGACATCCTTTGTGCTCTACCGGTTTGAGTCCAATGTGCGATCGGCGGCGGTGCTGGGAATTGTTGGCGCGGGAGGAATCGGCGTCTCCCTCATTCAAAACTTCCGCAGCTTTTCTTACAAGGAAGTCTGTGCCATTCTGATTATCCTCATCCTGGCGGTTGCTATCATTGACACCCTCTCTTCTAAGATCCGCAACCGTCTGGTTTAGGCCCTAGGCGCGGTCAGGCTGATTGCTGGTCCCCTGGATATGATTCGCCGTTATCTCTACCTTGGACGTGAGGCGATCGCACCAAAACGAGATTAATCTGGGTAGGGGCGATCGCCCATCGATGGACGGTTTCCCAAAAGCTGTTGAGCAGATAGTTGAACCATGTTAGACGTGCTCCCCTTCTTAATCCTGGGCTTAGCAGTTGGTGCCTTGAGCGGATTGGTTGGTATCGGGGGGGGCGTTCTCATTACCCCAGCCCTGATTTACCTGTTTAGTTTTGACCAGAAGCTGGCCCAGGGAACCACGCTGGCGCTGCTGGTGCCCCCCATCGGCATCTTGGGGGCATGGGCCTACTACCGGGAAGGCTTTGTGGATGTGCGGGCCGCGGCTTTTATCTGCACCGGGTTTTTCGTCGGCGGATTTTTGGGGGCAAAGTATGCCGTCAACCTCGATCCCCTACTGCTGCGGCGCATCTTTGGTACCTCGCTGCTGGTGGTGGCCCTGCGCATGATTGTCTCAACTTTCAATGCTGATTAGGGAACTTAGATGGGCGATCGCCTTAATATCTCCCGCACCTGGTCCGGCTCCACCAGCGTATTCGCACACAGAATACCCGATGCCGCCACCGCAGGCACCCCAATCCCCGGTAAGGTACTGTCGCCCACCCGATAGAGCCCTTTGATCGGAGTCCGGTTGCTGGGAAACGTCGCCTTGCCAGCAGCGATCGCCGGACCATACGTCCCCTGGTGGCGGCGCAGGTAGTGGGCATGGGTCAGGGGGGTGCCAATGAGTTCCACCGTGATGCGATCGCGCAAGTCGGGAATCACCCGCTCCAGCGCCCGGAACAGCGACTCGGCCCGCTGGCGTTTGCGCTGGGCGTAGGATTCATCCCGCTGCCAGCCCGCAAATGGCTCCAGAGTATAGGCATGGACAACGTGATGGCCAGCGGGGGCCAGGCTGGCGTCCCAAACCGAGGGAATGGAAATCATGCAGGTGTTGCCCGGCTCGGTGATGTCGCGATCGCTGTGAACCACCACGTGATGCCCCGTTAGACCCGCCAGCCCCTCAGCGCGGATGCCCAGGTGCAGGTGCATAAAGCTGTCCACCGCCGGAGTTTTGAGGGCTGGCTGGCGGTAGCTGGAAGGCAGGTCTTCGGGCTGGAGCAACTGGCTATAGGTGTCCCAAATCGTGGCGTTGGAGATGATGGTGGGCGATCGCAATGTTTCTCCGCCGCGCAGCCGCACTCCCACCGCCTGCCCCTGCTCAACGAGAATCTGCTCCACGTGGGCATTCAGCCGCAGACTGCCGCCCCACTTTTTCAGGCCGCGCACCAGGGTTTCGGCGATCGCCCCGCTGCCGCCCACGGGATAGTCGATTACCGAGTAGGTGCGCTCCCCCATCATGAAGGCCACCTCGGGGGTGAGGGTGCCTGCCGCCTTCAGGCCCGACAGCAGGAAACACTCCACATCAATCAGCCGCCGCACCCAGGGGTCGCGCACGGTTTCGTCGACCCATTTCCCTACGGGTCCCTGTACCGCCCCCAGGTAGGGCAGCAGCCGCAGCAGCTCCCAGCCGTAGCGGCTCAGCAGCAGGGGCAGGGCATTCAGGTCGGCCCGCAGCGCCAGGGTGGGAATGCCCCGCAGCGCCTGGTAAAGATCCAGCAGCTTGCGCTCAAGCCGGGCAAATTCGGTCGCGCCCTGGGGGGTGATGCGGGCGATTTCGTGGCGGTAGCGATCGCCATCCCCGTAAATCGGCAGGGTGCAATCGGGAAAATGGTAGTGCCCCAGCGGCTCATAGGGAATGGTGGTGAGGGTTTCCTCCAGCGCATCAAAGACTTGCCGGAGGGGGTTGAGGGAGGGGCGATCGCTCCCCGCGCCCGCATTGCCCAGGCCACAGTAGAAGGACGGGCCGGAGTCAAACTGAAAGCCCTGGCGGCTAAAGCTGTGGGCCGCTCCTCCTGGAATAGCGTGGCTTTCGCACACCAGCACCGACCAGCCATAGCGGGCCAGCATCGCCCCCGCCACCAGCCCGCCAATGCCGCTGCCAATAATAATGGCGTCTGCGTCGTTCATGTTGTCTGATAGACTCTTCTTCTCTCTTGCACCATAGACCAGCCCCAGCCCAGGAGCAACGGCAGCCAGAGCAGGAGCCGTTCCCAGGGGGTGAGCAGCCACAGCTCATTTCCCAAAGCCTGGCGGTGGGGCAGCATGAAATACACAAAGGCCGAAAGGCTGACCCATCGCACGCCCCAGTTTTGAGTGGCCACGGCAAACGGCACCAGCCAGGTGAAATACCAGGCGTGAACGATGGGGGACAGCACCAGCAGGGCACCCAAATAGCTTTGCAGGAAGCGTCCCAGGTCGGGCGATCGCCACACCAGCCAGCCCCACACCAGCCCCAGAGGAATAGCGTAGGGCCAGTTTGCCTGGCGGGAAGCGGGCCACACCAGCCCCACCAGGTAGGGAACAAGTTCGGCGCTGCGACCGTGGGAGACAAAGCTAGAGCGGGTGGGAATCAGGGGACAGGCGGCGGCCTCACAGAAGGGTAGGGCCGTCAGCACCAGAGGCAGAAGTCCTGCGAGAACCACTAGCACAGCAGTTGACCAACCCCAGCGATGGCGCGATCGCCATCCCAGAAACCCCAGAACCGGCAGCGTCACCCACTTCACCGCCACGCTCACCCCCACCAGCACGGCGCTGACGATCGCCCAACCCCGCGATCGCAATGCCTCCCCCGCTGCGGTTCCCCCCGAAGCCAAATTTTGTTGGAGCAAACGGCCCTTTGCCTCCAGGCTGGGTGCCGCTAACCAAGCCGCCACCAAAGGCAGCACCAGCCAGCTATCGTAGTGGGCTCCTCCTGCAAATGAATAAATTACTAGCGGATTCCAGGCATATAGCGAGGTGCGCGAGGGACCAAAGCGGCGGTTGAGGAGCCCGCAGACGCCCAGATCAGCGGCAATGAACGCTAGCTTGAACACCCAAACGACAGGGGCGATCGCCGCCAGTGCCCGAAAGCCCAGCTGGGTAATGGGGGGATAGATGGCCGTCACGTCAGGATGATTGATCTGTGGCCACCAGTCGGTGCGATAGGGCACGAGTTCAGCCGCGGTGGGAGGCAGTTCATAGGGACTGAAGCCCTGGAGCTGAATTAGCCCTTCCCAGAGGTAGCGCCACACGTCATCCCCCGGAGCCATAGGCAGCAGCAGCAGACGGGCGGCGATCGCCACTCCCCAAAACCACCGCATGCTAAGGGATTGGCCCCAGCTCAGCCCAAACCCCAGCCCCATCAGGCCCGCTCCCAGCCAAAACTGGGGCGCAGTGCCGGACTGGTGAAAATCGCCATAGGGCATGAGCCATAAACACCCCAACAGCAGCAGGACAGCACTCCAAGCCTGCCGTTTGTTCCGTAGAAAAGTCATTTTTGGAAAAGCCGCTCCGGAAGTTGCCATCGCCGCCAATATAATCGCCCCAACGTGGTGAGAATGACCCGCCCCGCCCGCAGGCTGCCGCTCAGGGTGCCCGAGATCTTGGACCGTCCCGCCTGGCGAGGCCGATAGCTCACCGGGAGCTCCACAATGCGCAGCCCCAGCTCTACCGCGCGCACCTGCATCTCCACCGTCCAGCCAAACCCGCGATCGCCCAGATCCATTGCCTCCAGAGCCTGCCGCCGAATCAGGCGCAGCGGACCCAGGTCATGATAAGCATAACCCCAGCCCCGGCGAATCAGCGCGGTGGCCAGCCCATTCCCCAAATTCTGCGCGGGCGTTAGGGCGGCCCGACTGGCGGCGCTGGCCCGGCGGTTGCCCAGCACAAAGTCAGCGCGATCAAGCCAGGCCAGGAAAGCCGGGAGGGCACTGAGGTCATCGCTGCCGTCGCCATCGCAGAACAAAATCCAGTCTATGTCTGGGGGCAAGTTTTGCAGCCCCTGCCAGCAGGCGCAGCCATAGCCCAAAGTTGGCTCCCAAACCACTTCGGCTCCGGCCTGCTTAGCGACCTGGGCACTCAGGTCGGTGCTGCCGTTGTCAATCACCCGGATGCGCTCTAGCCCATGGGACTGTAGTGATTGAATGACAGTGGCGATCGCCCCCGCTTCGTTGTGTACCGGAATTAGTACTAGAATTTGTCTGAACGACATGCCCGTTCCCCGCTGGCACCTGGAAGCATCGATTGATTGACTCCGGACACGGCCTTCCTTACCTGGAAACGTGAGTTAATTGATTTCATGCTCACCCTTCCCTCTCTATTTTCTATCGCAACGCCATGATCTTTCGACACACCTTTGCCATCGCCCTCATCTCCGCCCTGGGGTCACTGGTGGGGCCAGCCCAGGCCCTGGAGGTGCAAATCCAGCCCAGCAGTCCCCAGTTGGGGGACACCCTTTCCGTGGCGATCGCCGCCGACTCTCCCAACCCCGCTCGGCTGGTGGTCACCATGAATGGTCGCAATTATCCTGCCTTTTCCATGGGGGGGACTCGCTTCCGGGCGCTGCTGCCCACGACGCCCCTCGATAGCCCTGGTCAGGTGACGGTTCAGGTGAGCGATGAAGATGAGACCCGCAATCTGGCGGTATGGCTGCGCGATCGCACGTTTCCCACCCAGCGTATCTGGGTACAGGGCGGCGGCTCGGGCCTGACGGAAATCGAGCGCACCCGAGTAGCCGCCTTCAAGGAAATCGTCACTCCCCAGCGCTTCTGGAACGGTCCCTTCCTGCGCCCTAGCCCTGGGCGGGTGAGCACGGTTTTTGGCGTCCAGCGCTACTACAACGGCGTATTTGCCAATGGCTACTATCACCGGGGAGTCGACTATGCCGCCCCCACGGGCACCCCCGTCGTCGCCCCCGCCGCTGGGCAAGTCTCTCTGGTGGGCCTAGAGTCCCAGGGCTTCCGCGTCCACGGCAACACGGTGGGCATCGACCACGGCCAGGGGGTGCTGAGCATCTTCATCCACCTCAGCCGCATCGACGTGCGGGAGGGCGAGTTTGTGGAGGCGGGACAGGTGATTGGCGCAGTGGGCGCAACCGGCAGCGTTACGGGACCACACCTCCACTGGGGGCTGTATGTGCATGGCCAGGCAGTGGACCCGGTGCCCTGGCGCTACGCCGGAATTGACTGAGCACAAAGGACTCTATCCCCACCATCAAAACTCCCGGCGAGAGAAGACCAGGGTGGCGATCGCCAGCAGCAGCACAATGTAAACGATGCCGTAGACGGCGTGGCTCATTAGCTCTAGGCCAGAGGGCAGGAGCTCGGTGCCATAGACGGCCTCATTTCTCAAGTTCAGGCGAGACAGATCAGGCAGGATCAGGTAAAAGCCCTCCGTTAGCCGCTGGAAACCGGGATTTTCCGTCAGTCTGCCCAGCTCCACAATGTCGCGGCTGAGCTGCCCCATCAGGTAGACGGCCACCGTCAGCACGGTCGCCAGCAGAGAGCTGGTGAAGACACCGAATAGAATCGCCACCGCCGTAATCAGGGACAGCTCCAGCAGGGTATAAACCGCAGCAATGATGAGGCTACCCATAGGGGCATCTACCTGATTGAGGGCCAGCACCGCCAGGTCGATTGCCGTCATCACGGCCACCAGCACGGCCAGCACCGCTGTCAGCCCCAGGTGCTTGCCTATGATGAACTCTCCCCGGCTGATGGGTTTCGCAATCATCACGAACACCGTACGCTTCTCGATTTCCTTGTTGACCAGTCCAGTGCCGATGAAGACCGCTGTGACAAGTCCAGTAAGGGCGATCGCCGCTAGTCCTACATCTAGCAAAATCTTGTCCTGGGTATTTGCTGCCACCTGGGGGAGCAGGGCCGCCGCTGCCACCAGCAAAATGGCAAACACGCCGATTAGGTAGAGAATGCGATCGCGAATCACCTCACGAAACACATTGCTAGCAATCACAAACACGCGTCCTGGATTCATCGTTCCGCCTCTAGCGAGAGAAACACTTTGATTATGCCCGTCTGGGAAAGGCAAGTTGCCTTTGATTAGGAGAAATGCTGCCGCAGCCGGATAGTTTCCTCCCGACAGGCGATCGCACTCCGCCTGACGGGTGGAACTGCCCCAGCCTGGCGTGGGTCAGGGGAACTGACCTGCCGTCGGGAAAGACTCGATGCCTCACACTGCAGGTCTAGCGCATAGGCATTGCCTGGCGCCAACTCGGGTGATGCGACGACGGTTGGGTCGGCGGCAGGTTCAGCAAAGAGGCGGAGGCTGAAGAAGGTGTCTGGGCTGGTTGGATCTCCTGGGACGATCGCCATCTGCCAAATGGTTGGAGCCTCTGCCTGGCGCAGGGCCGCATCAAACTCGTCGTTTAAGGCGCGATAGTGGGCCTCGGGATTGGCTAGCCAGCCCCGAATCTCGGGGACGGTCAGCGGTTCAAGTCGGTTGGCTACGACCGTCTCAGCGATCGCCAGCACTTCTGGCGGTGAACCAAATTGGCTCACAAACGCGCCCGACTCTAGGGGCACAGCCTGGAGAGCCGGATACTCCTCCAGCCAGTCCTGCACTAGGAAATAAAAACTCGTCCAGCAGCTCAGCAAGATGCTCACTAGCAGCACCAGGATGTATTTCTGAAGCTCGTCCGCTTCCGGCGTTTTTATGGCTTTTTTCGCCCGATCCATCATGGAAACTTGCTTCGCCTCCGCCCCTTCGCCCTTGTCCCTCAAGTCCAGCACCCGGGGGATAACGTAGTAGAGTGCTGACACCAAAAACCAGGCTGAGAGGGCAGTGGGTCTCGTCTCGTCATTCCAAACCCGAAAGGCAAAGGCACAGGTAATCGCCCCGGCAATCCAGGCCGCAGGTCGCAGCTCAACCTCTAGAAACGGCAGTTTGTACTTGGATTTAGCCAGCAGCCAGCCTACCGACATGGTTAGGAATATCCATCCCATGGTGAATAGGGCATACTTTACGGGCGACGTTTCCGTAGTTGGGTCGGCGTTCTGACCTGGCTGCTGAAACAGGGGCGAGTCGCTCGTTAGCAGCGCCATCAGCCACGAAAACAGGCTCAAAAACATCAGCGTCTGCCACGACAGCGCCTGATTTGGCCGGATGACCGTCCAGGTTTTCTGGCTCGCATCTCGGGCAAAGTTGAAGCCCCGACCTACAAGGTCAGAGCGGCGACGCATGAAGTCGAAAAAATCATTCACAGCAGTTATCCCAGTTCCTATGCCCGCTGGCAGTGGAGCGGCTGGTCGTGGAGCGACTGGTCGTGGAGCGGCGGGCGATCGCCTGCAAGCTACGCCTGCATTACCAGCTGGAGCGTGGCCAAGACCACCACCACCGCCAGATAGCTCACCGCATTGGCTGCCAGAAGAGCAGAGAGCCGACTTGCCTCACGCACTTCGTCCGTACTTGTTGAGGCAACCAGACCCCGCCTAGACCGACGCGGCAATATATCCAGAGTCAATCCACGCCTAGACCGACCGTAGCTAGATTCTAGCGATTCTTGCTCTTGGCGAAGCCACTGCAGCAGAATGAAGCCTACCAGCTCCACGATCACCGTGATAAAAAACGTAAAAAACCCGACAATCACCAGCCCGGAGAACAAGTCCGTTGACCAGCGGTTGAAGAAAATGAAATTGATTAGCTCCATCCTGAGGGCGGGAATGAAAGGAATGCTTCCTGCGGCGGCAAAAAAGATCAGCCAGCCAATCAGGGTAGACCAGAGATTAAGCGATGCAGAATACTCGATGCTCTTGCGCGGCGGATATCTCAGCCGCTGGCGGAGCACCATCGCCTCAATGGCGATCGCCAGCAGCAGCAGCAGCGCCTGGTTGACAATCAGCCTAAACGGGAGGACAACGGTTTCCATATCGGGGTAGCATCCGGCTAGAGCCAGCAGTTTGTATCGAGGGTCGGGCAGTCAGTCGGACGTCTCCAGACCGTCTTTCACATAACGATATCGCGATCGGCACTGTCGCGATCGGCACTGTCGCGACTGGTGATGTCGCGAGGGTGATGTCGCGATCGCCAATTGATCTGCAGCCCATTCCCCGCCATAATGGGACAGATTCTATATCTAGAGTTTCAAAATCACCTCAGCGCCAAATAGACGCTATATTTCTATCCCACTTCGCCTATGACAAGAACCGGCATCGGCATCCGCACCGCTCAAGACCGCTCTGGACGGCTCATCGGTCAGATTCACGTCTACGACGGGGCTGGCAAGGGCAAGTCGCAGGCAGCCCTGGGGGTGGTTCTCCGCACCATCGGGCTGGGCATCAGCAATTTCTGGCAGTCCCGCGTGCTGCTGCTGCGGTTTCTCAAAGGGCCGGGCCGCACCTACGACGAAGATGCAGCCATCGAAGCGCTCCAGCGGGGGTTTCCTCACCTGATTGACCAGGTGCGCACCGGGCGAGCGGAATTTTTTGGCCTGGAGGAGGTCACCCGGTTCGATCGCCAGGAGGCCCAGCGGGGTTGGGATGTGGCAAAAGGGGCGATCGCCTCCGGGCTGTACTCCGTCGTGGTGCTAGACGAGCTGAACCCGGTGCTGGATCTGGGGCTGCTGCCGGTGGATGAGGTGGTGCGCACCCTGCGCCATAAGCCTGAACACCTGGAGATCATCGCCACGGGGCGGGGCGCTCCCCAACCCCTGCTGGACATCGCCGACCTGCATTCAGAGATGCGGGCCCACCAGCATCCTGACGCTCCTTTCGGTATCGAAGGCATCGAAATCTACACGGGGGACGGCAAGGGCAAATCAACGAGTGCCCTGGGAAAAGCGCTCCAGGCCATTGGTCGGGGCATCAGCCAGGACAAGTCCCATCGGGTGCTGATCATGCAGTGGCTCAAGGGCGGTTCTGGTTATACCGAAGATTCGGCGATCGCCGCCCTGCACCAGAGCTATCCCGATTTGGTAGACCATCAGCGCTGTGGGCGGGATGCCATCGTCTGGCGGGGGCAGCAGCAGGAACTCGACTACGTGGAGGCCGAGCGGGGCTGGGAAATTGCGCGGGCGGCGATCGCCTCTGGCCTCTACAAAACCCTGATTCTAGACGAGCTGAACCCCACGGTCGATCTGGAACTCCTGCCCTCTGACCCCATCGTGCAGGCCCTGCTGCGTAAACCGCGGGATACAGAGGTGATCATCACCGGGCGCTGCAAGCATCC
>JBHJGR010000419.1:0-10004 GCA_050331615.1 Elainellaceae cyanobacterium | reverse complement strand
CCCGACGACGAGCAGCCGCTAGAATACCATCTGCTCAAAGGTCGCGGATTTCTGGAGGTGCGCTTCTGGAACGACGATCGCCAGCCCCGAGGCCGCCTGGGCAGCGTCATCATCCTCGACTTTGTCCACTCCGAGATGCTCAACCTGCCCGGCCTGACCAGCGACGATGGGGAAGTCCGGCGGCAAGCCTACCAGCAGCGCGAGGCGATCGTGAACCGCAAAATCCAGGAGGTCGCTGAACTGCGCCTGGGCAGACCGATTATGGTGATCTACATTCGACCGGGCATTGGCCGCATCGAGGCAATTGACAACATCTCCAAAAACTTCCCGGAAGTGAAGTACTATGCCTCCGCCAATACCCCTGTGACGCTGATGGGGATTACGGTAGATTCGGCGTATGTGGCCTATGGCGATCGCGCCACACGGTAATTCTGCCTCTCCCGCCACAGGTCTCAACCTGCCTCTAAAATTGAAAAAACGGACGGTCACTCTCTCCTATGAATGCGGTCACTCTCCACCTGAATCCGGTTATTCAGCTCTCAGACGAACAGTTCTTTGAGCTATGTCGCACCAATCCCGACATCAAATTTGAGCGCAATGCCAACGGAGATTTGATTATCATGCCGCCTACGGGAGGAGAAACAGGCCGACGCAATGCCGATTTGACAGCAGATTTCGTGATTTGGAATCGACAAACGAAGTTAGGTGAAATTTTCGATTCGTCCACCTGCTTCAAACTCCCCAATGGCGCGGATCGCTCGCCCGATGTTGCCTGGATTCGGCAAGACCGCTGGGATGCTCTCACGCCCAGACAGAAGGAGATGTTTCCGCCGATCGCCCCTGACTTTGTCCTGGAGTTGATGTCGCCTACGGATACCCTTCAGGTCACTCAAGCCAAGATGCAGGAATACATCGACAATGGAGTACGCCTGGGATGGCTGATTGATCCAAAGTCTCAACAGGTTGAGATCTATCGTCAGGGGCGATCGCCTGAAGTCCTTTCATCTCCCACAACCCTGTCAGGAGATGAGGTGCTACCAGGCTTTACCCTCGATATGGCTGTCGTTTGGTCGTAGTGGTGTTAGAAGATGAGGTGTCCCGATGTCTGTCGCACTCAATCGAGCCGATCGCGTTGTTCTCCATAATATTAGCTGGCAGCAGTTCGAGAATCTGCTCAAGGATCTGGGCGACCACCGCGCAGCCCGCATTGCCTATGACCAGGGAACGTTGGAAATCATAACGCCCTTACCTGAACACGAATATTTCAAAGAAACGATTGGGGATGCTGTCAAAGATATTGCTGAGGCGTTAGAGCTAGACTACGAAAGCTACGGCTCGACAACCTGGCGACGGGAAGTAGCCCAGGCTGGACTAGAACCTGATAACTGTTTTTACTTCCAAAATGAAGCCCTGGTGCGCGGCAAACTAGACTTTGACCTCAACTCAGACCCACCGCCAGATCTGGCGCTTGAGATTGATATCACCAGCAAATCGCTAAATCGATTTCCGATTTATGCTCGTCTGGGTGTCCCAGAGCTTTGGTGCTACGACGATGGTGTGCTGAAGATCTACCACCTTCACGATGAGGCATATGTAGAAGCAGAAACAAGCCTGGTCTTTCCCATGCTCAATGTTCGAGAACTGCCTCGTCTGATTCAGGCTAATCGCAATGCAGGACGACTGGCACTACGCCGTGCAGTCAGAGAGTGGGTGAAAGACCAGGTGCAGGGGGGGTAGGAGCGATCGCTCTTAGAGAATGGGTGAGGAAATAAGGCAATCTGATCGTTCTGGCGGTAGGGTGAAAGCAAGGCAGAACTTAGAAGGTACCGGTATGGCGTCGCCGTTTCCGGGTATGGACCCTTATGGAGGATTAGTCATTATGTCTCCTGTTGGAGGAGATAGAGGATGCTCTTACGTATTTTGCGCCCTGACTGAGGTTCAGGTAACGGAGTGTAAAAACTTTTCCCGTAGTGAGATCACTGACGCCCGGTGCACTTATGCTAAAAGTTGGGGAAGAAGCTATGCATCCTTGAACCGCTACTCGCCTATTTAAGCACCTACTCGAAAGCCCCGGCTTGTGCATCTTGATCCGCTCCGACTGATGCCGATACAGGAACAGGCCGCCTCATTCAACCGCCTCATGAATCCAAGGAGATTTCTCATGAACCGGCTGCAAACGCAAGATATTGCTGAGCTGTCCTTGACGGACAACACGCCCAGCTCCCTTTCTCTATCCTGGTACACGACCCCCGATGACATCAAAGCACTGCTGGTGGAAGCCGCTGCCCATTGGGAAGCCCCCGAAGTGGCAGATGTTTACCTGCACCGGGCGATCGCCTGTGCCAACGGCCATCTAAGTGTGCTGGTGTCGGCCTATCGCTACTTCTTCTACCAAAATCGCAACACTATGGCCCTGGAAGTTGCCACCAGCATTCTGCAGGAGATTCGCGAAGCCGAACAGCTCCCAACCGACTGGAGCCAACTGCTGGAGGCAATCAAGCATCGCCAAGACGATCCCAATGTGCGCCTCTACCTCAATGCCTACACGGCCTCGGGCTTCTTGCTGGCCCGCCTACGCCGCATCGACGAGGCGATCGCCGTCCTTTCCCGCGTCTGTGCTATTGATCACCGCAACGAATTTGGTGCCCGCTCCGTGCTGAATGTGCTCACCCAGCCGCCCGCTGAAGACGATGACTAGCCTTTCAAAATCCCATGAAGAATCAAGATTGGCTCGTAACTAACAGCGGTGAGTGCGAGCCCCGTCCTTCCCTACGAGAATGGGACCTGCTGCGCGAACGGTACTACCTCCACCAGTTCTTAACCGAGATCATTGAAGTCCTTGGTCATGCCCCCCATGAAGCCGAGGAATGGGACTACTTGCCCCAAATTCGCATGCGGGTGCGGCAGTTGGTGCTCAACTCCTACTGGGTGCGATCGCAATACCAAGAGCCCAATTCCCAGACGGGGATAGCCATCATTCCCCTCTATGACGAAACTGGCTATCCCCTCACGGTGGAAACGGTGATCTTTGCCCCTGGCGTCACCACCGCCGTGCATAACCACGGCACCTGGGGCGCACTAGCCATGATTCGCGGCCAGGAAAAGCACACTTTCTGGCGACGCAGCTCCGATCCAATTCACCCCGATCGCCTTGAAGTCGCAGGTGAGCAGGTCTTTACGCCAGGAGAACTGGTGAGCTTCATGCCCGACGCCATCCACAGCGTCGAGGTTATAGGCGATGAACCCACCGTCAGCTTCAACATCTATGGAGATGTGCAGCCGCGATCGCGCTTCCGGTTCAACCTGGCCAACCACACGGCCAAAGTGTTCTAGGCAGGGGCCAATACCTAAGGCAGGGTGTAGCCCGCCACCCGCAGCACCAGTTCCCCCATTGCCGGATCCTGGGTAAAGACGAAAGCCCCTTCCGCCACTTCATGACTAGAAAGAAAGTCGATGTACAGCTCCCCCGCTTCCACCACCTCGCCGTCTACACGCAGCTCGGCTACAATTTGCACGGATGCAGCGGTTTGTCCGCCCTGGTTAGTGATGCGAAAGGGGACGTAGAACTGACCTGGTTCGCGCCGAATCCCGTCTGGATTGGACACGGTAATGCGGGGCGGGGCCTGGGTATCCTGAGAGACCCACAGGTAGCCCACCAGGCTAATGATGCCTGCCAAAATGACGGCGGCGATGCCAAACCCAAGCCACTCCGCGGGCGATCGCGCCCCAGACTTGCCGGATCTAGTGTCTGGGGGCGCTGATGGGGGCTTGCTCATATCGCTAACCGACCGGCAGCCCCGCCCACAGAGGCGGGCAGACCCAGCAGCAGCGTGTAGTGGAGCCACATTGACCAGGGATCATCCAGGCTAAGCTGCTGAAAGAAGCCCAACATCAAAGCCGCCGCCGCTAAAGATACCAGATAGGACAGAATCGTTTCACTCAGGGGGTCTTGAAACAGCCCCCGCTGCTGCTGGCGCTTGTACTGGTTGGGAAAGCTGGCGGCAAACACAATGCCATAGGACACCACTAAGGAAACCGCGATGATCCCCAGCAGCCATCCCCCCGAGACAGCGGCGGCCAGGGTGGAAATCTCCTCAGTCGGGGCGATGCTAAAGGCGATGATCAGCGCCCCAATCAGGGTGACGCCAATATCCGTGAGGGTTTCGTTCAGGTTGTCGGCAGGTTCTTCCCCCATGCCGCCGTCTGGGTCGCCGCTGAGAAACTGATTGGCTAAGGTCACCCCTAGGGAAAAGGGCACGCTTTCAAAAATTACTTTTCCTAACGTTTCGTGGAGTTGGGTGGCCAGGGTGACTTTGCGCAACAGCAATAGCAGCAGGGCCGCCGAGATCAGACCAATGGCGATCGCCTCCACCGTATCGATCGCTGCATCCCAAAACTCGACGCTGCGGGTGCGCCGAAAGCCAGCGGTGCGGTTCAGCAGAAACACCACAATGGCGGTGACCATCAGGGTAAAAACCATCAGCGGCGGCGATGCTGCCGACCCCACCCACCAAACCTCAATCGTATACAGCAGGGGAACGCCAAACAAAAAACCCCCCGCCGTACCGCGCACCAATTCTTCGACTTCGAGCCGCCACGCTGCTCGCCGCCGCCGTCGCCTGTTCATGGGTATTTACTGAGCGAAACAAACCCATACGAATATAGGGGGCTGGGATGGGGAGTGCATGGTTCTGGAGGGAGATTTTGGATTTTAGATTTTGGATTTTGGATTTTGGATTTTGGACGTTGACCAATTAACCGATCTCTCGTCCTAGTCTCCCACCTGCGGTAGTCGTTATATGTGCTTTGCAGTGAATAATCTGGAAGGGCAATCTTCTATAGAAGCGAAGCTGAACACTTTCTAAATTCAGAAATTTGTTATGACCTACGACTATGACTTTTTTGTAATCGGTGCCGGGCCGGGGGGAGCCTCGGCAGCGAAGGGGGCTGCTAAACATGGGGCTAAGGTGGCGATCGCCGAACGAGAACACCTGGGCGGCGTCTGCACCAACCGGGGCTGTGTGCCCAAAAAGCTGATGGTTTATGCGGGCGACTTTGCCGATACCGCCCAGGATGCGGACGGCTACGGCTGGGACTTCATTACCAAGGGGTTTGACTGGCCCCGATTTGTGAAGGCCCGTGACCAGCACATTGAGCGCATCCACGCCTCCCAGCAGCGGGCATTGGCCGAGGCTGGGGTCGAGCTGATCCGCGCCACGGCAAAATTCATCGATCCCCATACGCTGCAGGTGGGCGATCGCCAGGTCACGGCCAAGAATATCCTGATTGCCGTAGGCGGCAGGCCCAACAAGGTGCCCATCGACGGCATTGAGCACGCCATCACGTCTAAAGAAATCTTTGATATCGACCAGGTGCCTCGCCGCCTAGCCGTTATTGGTGCGGGCTACATCGGCGTGGAGTTTGCCAGCATGTTTAGCCTGATGGGATCTGAGGTGTTCATCATGAACATTGAGGAGTGCATCCTGCGGGACTTTGACGACGACCTGCGCCACGGACTGCGGGACGCCTTGGTCCGGCGAGGTATCCACAGCTATTGCAGCACCACCGCCAGCAAGATTGAACCCGTTGCCGACGGTTTGCGGCTTACCCTGGAGGGCGACTGTCCCGACCGAGGCGACTGCCCTCAAGAAATCACGGTGGATCTCGTCCTGTGCGCCACCGGACGCCGGTCGAATCTAGAAGATTTGGGCCTGGACGAGGCAGGCGTCGAGTCCGATGGAAAAGCGATCGCCGTGGATGACTACAGCCGCACCAGCCAGGAGCACATCTTCGCCGTGGGAGACTGTACGGGACGCATCGGCCTCACCCCAGTGGCGACGGCAGAGGGGCGGGCAGTGGCGGATACGCTGTTTGGCGATCGCCCCCGCACGGTGGACTATGGCATCGTTCCCACCTCGGTCTTTGCCCGCCCCGAAGCAGCATCGGTGGGGCTAACGGAAGCCGAGGCCCGTCAGCAGCAGGGCGACGACCGGGTTCGCTGTTACCGCACCCAGTTCCTCCCCCTCTCCCACAGCCTTTCCCACTCCTACAAACAGGATCAGAAGTCCATGTTCAAGCTAGTGGTGGATCAGGAAACCGATCGGGTGCTGGGTATTCATGTCATCGGTCCCCACGCCGCCGAAATCGTCCAGTCTCTGGCAGCCGCCATGAAAATGGGCATCACCAAGAGCGTCCTGGACGACACCATCGGCATCCATCCCACCATTGGGGAAGAGATGTTTTTGATTTACGAGTAGGGTGACAAGAATACAGAATCCAGGAGTCAGAATTCAGGAGTGTAATCGGCATCGCCTTCTGACTCCTGACTCCCGACTCCCGACTCCTGACCCCTACTCCATTCCCTCAATCGGCGCAAACCCTTGCCGCTGCACGTTTTCGGTGATCGTGCGCGGCTCCAGAAACTGGAGCAGGTAGTCTGGCCCACCCGCCTTGGTGCCCACCCCTGACAGCTTGAAGCCGCCGAAGGGCTGGCGGGCCACGATCGCCCCGGTGATGCTGCGGTTGATATACAGGTTGCCCACCTCAAACTCGCGGTAGGCCCGGTCGATGTGGGAGGGGGTGCGGGAGTAGAGGCCGCCTGTGAGGGCGTAGTTGGTGTTGTTGGCGATCGCCAGGGCCTCGTCAAAGCTGCCCGCCCGCATCACCGCCAGCACGGGACCAAAAATTTCCTCCTGGGCAATGGTGGCATCCGGCGGCACCTCGGTGAAGATGGTCGGTCCCACGAAGTAACCCTGCTCCGGCGTCGGCATCTGGAGGGCCAGCTTCGCCTCCGACTTGCCCGTTTCGATGTATTCCCGGATGCGGGCCTGGGCCTTGGCGTCGATGACCGGGCCGACTTTGGTGCTGGGGTCGTCTGCCAGGCCCACATTGAGGGACTGGGTGGCCTCAATCAGCCGCGCCACAAACAGGTCGTAAATCGGCTCCAGCACAATCACGCGGGAGCAGGCGGAACACTTCTGGCCGCTGTAGCCAAAGGCGGAGTAGACGACCCCCTGCACCGCCTGATCCAGGTCGGCACTTTCGTCCACGATGATGGCGTTTTTGCCGCCCATTTCGGCAATCACCCGCTTCATGTGGCGCTGACCGGGCTTGAGCACCGCCGCCTCTGCATAGATGCGACAGCCCACCTCTTGGGAGCCGGTGAACACAATCATGTGGGTGTCGGGGTGCTGCACCAGGTGCGCCCCCACGGTGGAGCCACGACCGGGCACGTACTGGAAGACACCAGCGGGAACCCCCGCTTCCACCAGAATTTCTGCCAGCTTGGCGGCGATCACCGAGGTGGCCTCGGCGGGCTTGAGCAGGGCGCAGTTGCCCGTCACCAGGGCCGCTACCGTCATCCCGGTGGGAATAGCGATTGGGAAGTTCCAGGGGGCGATGACCACCACGACGCCTCGTGGTTGATAGACGAGGCGATCCGTCTCCCCCGCCACGTCATAGGTGTAGCCCCGATCCAGCCGCTCCATCTCCGCCGCATAGTAGCGACAGAAGTCCGCCGCCTCGGAAATCTCTGGGTCCGCCTGGTGCAGAGTTTTACCGCCCTCCAGCACCATCCAGGCGGCGAGTTCCGCCCGTCGGGCTTCAATTAAATCGCCTGCTCTGCGAATGATGGCGGCTCGCTCTCTGGCGGGGGTCGCTTTCCAGCCTTGAAAAGCCGCTTTAGCCGCCTGCATAGCCGTCTCCGACTGCTCGACGCTCAGCAGTCCAACGGTGCCCACCACTTCGTCAGGGTTGCAGGGATTCACCGAATTGGTCATTTCCGCCGTGTTCAAGCGCTGGCCGTTGACCAGGGGCAGGTAGGTCTGGCCGAGCTGCTGACGGACTTGCTCAAGGGCGGTCTGGGCCTTCTGCCGTTCTGCGGCGATCGCATAGTCCGTATCCGCCGCATTCGTGAGGAGCGTATAGGGAACGCTCGGCGTCGGCACGGCGACTTCCCCATCTCTCTCATCCAGCATCACGGGCGGGGCCAGCAGTTCCTCCATCGGGCGGTCCTCCAGACTTTGCTTGAGGAAAGAGCTATTGGCCGTATTCTCCAGCAGGCGGCGAATCAGGTAGGACATGCCGGGAATCAGCTCGCCATAGGGGCAGTAGACTCGCACCCGATAGCCCTGATCCACCAGGGCCTTGGCCAGCCGGTCGGCCATGCCGTAGAGCACCTGCATCTCAAACCGCCGGGGGGGAATGCTGAGGGCCTGGGCAATGGCGATCGCCTTCGCCTGGGACCGCACGTTGTGACTGCCAATGGCGGCATACAGGACTTCGTGGTTCTCCAGCAAAATCTGGGTCATCCGCTCGAAGTTGGCGTCGGTGGAAGTCTTGTGGCTGTAAACGGGCTGGGGCCAGTGGTGCTGGCGGGCGGTGATGGTTTCCTGATCCCAGTAAGCGCCTTTCACCAGACGCACGGTGACGGGGGTGCCCCGCTCCCTGGCCCAGTCCACCAGGCCCAGCAGATCCTGGGCGCTGTCTCGCAGGTAGGCTTGCAGGGTGACGCCGATGTCGGTGCGATCGCGAAACTCCTCTTCCAGCAAAATCCGCTTGAGAATGGCCAAAGTGAGATCCTTGTAGCGGTACTGCTCCATGTCGAAGTGGACCATGGCTCCTACTTCCTGGGCACGGCGCAGCAGGGTGCGGATGCGATCGCTCACCTTGGCTTCGCTGCCCTCGGCATCCAGCGGGTCAAACTGGGAGTAGAAAGCCGTCAGCTTAACGGACACCTGCACCTTAGACAGCGGGTCACCATCGGCCTGATCGATCTGGGGCACGGTGGCCCAGCGCTGAGCCGCCTGGGTCAACTGCTCCATCAGATCCAGATAGCGGTTGAGGTAGGACTGGGCCTCCGGCTCGGTGATCACCGCCTCCCCCAGCAGGTCCACCGTGAAGGCCATCTTTTGCTTGCGCAGTTGTTCAATACTCTTCAGCGCCTGCTTCAGGTTCTCCCCAGCAATGTACTTGCGGGCCAGGGTTTCCACAGCAGTGGAGACGGTGGTGGCCGCCACCTGCGCAGGCATAGAGTCAGGGCTGGCGAAGTTAAGCAGCCCTTTCAGCGCGCTGGGCAGCTCTACGGACTCGTCCCCCAGATACTCCTGGAAATGGCGGGCAATTTCGGCCTTGCTTTTCAGAGAGGGCAGGCAGTCAATGAAGCGAAACATCTGCACCCGCAGCCCCGGATTGCCCATCGTCCAGTCCAGCAGCTTATCGTCCCAGCGCATCTGGTCGCGCATCTGGGCCAGGATGCCCTTTTTGGACTCCTGGGTGGCGGCCAGCAACTGGCGGGCGATCGCCTGGGTACTGGCCTCATAGGGATTATCGGTGGCCAGATTGGGAACGGAAGTAGACGCCGGACCAGGGGTTTGTAGAACCACAGTATTTTCTCCAAATGCAGCGGGCGATCGCAACAACCATCGATATTACCTGGAAATCCAAAACCACATCGCCCCTACGAACGTGTATGATTCGCGTTTCCTGGCATCTTTTGCGATGGGCATAATCGATCCTAGCGTAAGGGTGCCTTGTCTATGATGCCTATTGACAAACCATGACACTGGCTGGATTTTAGACCTGGCTGGACGTGCGTTCGGTGGTGTGGGGGGCAAATGGTCGTTTGCCCCTACCGGGGGTGTTGGCGGTCTGGGTTAACCTTCCATCTGCGGCGCAAAATCCAGGGTTTGCACCAGGAAGCTGAACTTGTCGGCGATTTCCTCGATGATCTTGGTGGTGGGTTTGCCCGCTCCGTGTCCCGCCTTCGTTTCAATGCGAATCAGCACAGGGTTCTCGCCATCGTGGGCCGCCTGAAGCGCTGCCGCAAACTTGAAGCTGTGGGCGGGAACCACCCGGTCGTCGTGGTCGGCGGTGGTGATCAGGGTGGCGGGGTAGGCGGTGCCGGGCTTCAGGTTGTGCAGGGGAGAGTAGGCGTAGAGGGACTTGAACTCCTCCGGGTCGTCGGGAGAACCGTAGTCCGAGGTCCAGGCCCAGCCGATGGTGAA
>JBHJGR010000418.1:0-2773 GCA_050331615.1 Elainellaceae cyanobacterium | reverse complement strand
TTTTGTATTTGGGCTTATGAACTTGGCAAAAAATAAACGCCCGTGGGGTGCGCCCCGCGCGGGGGGGCGCACCCCCATAGCTACGTTTTACAGCGCTTCGCGCTTCGATGGAATCAGATTTTTTGTTGGAAGCCTGGCAGCGCGAGGCTTCCAACAAAAAATCTGTACCTCATGCACCTGAAAAGTGCTGTAAGTCTCTATGAATTAATGTTGCTTAACTTTGCTGGCAAGAATTCAGCCATCAGCCCGCAGGCTTAAACCTTGATTAACCTCTTACTCCTAATCAGCGTCTAGTTATCCGGTAATCTCTCATGAATTCACGCTTTCCCCGTTTCGCATCAACAGGACTGATCGTTGCTAGCGTTGCGGCCAGTGCTTCGCTGTTCAGCACGATTATTCCCCCAGAAAGGACCCCCATCCGACTCGTGGGATCGCAGTCAGCCTGGGCGCAAACCTCCGATGAGGCAACCCGCGTCCGGGTCTATAACCAGGCTAGCCCTGGGGTTGTGTCCATTGAAACTCCCTATGGCGGCGGTAGTGGCAGCATTATTAGTGCTGACGGGCTGATCTTGACCAATGCCCATGTTGTCCAGGGAAGCGATATGGTAACCGTGCAGTTGGCTGACGAGCGCGAATTTCAGGGCCGTGTTGTTGCCTACGGCGAGCCGGGCCTAGATTTGGCCGCCGTGCTGATTGATGCTGGAAACGCAGACTTGCCTACCATTCCCATCGCTGCCCCCAACGATCTCAACGTCGGCCAGACTGCGTTTGCCATCGGCAACCCCTTCGGCCAGTTCCAGGGAACCCTGACCGTTGGCATTGTCAGCCGCATTGACCCCGAGCAGGGCCTGATTCAAACCGATGCTGCTATTAACCCTGGAAATTCGGGCGGACCGCTGCTCAACAGTCAGGGAGAGCTCATCGGCGTCAATACCTCGATCTTTACCACCGGACGGAGCGGCGGCAACATTGGCATCGGCTTCGCCATTCCCACTAGTCAGGTCAACCCTTTTCTGGCCGCCGTACGCGACGGGCGAGCGCCAAGGCAGTGGTCCCGATTTGCCAACGTCAAGCCCATCCTGCCTAATGGACAGCCCGTGGAAGGGATCCTGGACGCCAGCAGCAATGTGCTGGAATCTGACCGCAGCTACTTCAATGCCTACCGGTTTGAAGCGAGGGCCGGGCAGCGTATTTCAATTAACATGCTGAGCAGCGAAATTGATGCTTACTTGATTTTGCTCTCGCCCGATGGCCAGGACGTTGGGCAGGATGACGACAGCGGCGGCGGCACTAATGCGCGCTTGGTCACCACGGCTCCAGTTTCGGGAGAATATATCATCCTGGCTAATTCCTATGCTCCAGGAGAGGTGGGAACCTACAACCTCCAGGTCGAGGCGACGGAAAATGCCGCTGCGCCCAGTCGGCCACCCGCTACGGGGGGAGCAATTCTGCAGGAGCGGGGCGTGCTGCAGGCCGGATCTCGCGTTCTGCCCTCCGATGGCAGCCTCTATGAGCAGCACGAGTTTCAGGGACAAGCGGGGCAAACCGTGACCATCACGCTCCAAAGCCAAGACTTCAACACCTATCTCATCCTAATTGGCCCCAACGAGCAGGTCATTGAGCAAAACGACGATATTTCGGCAACCAACCCCAATTCTGAACTGACGGTGACGCTGCCGGTAACGGGTACCTATCGGGCGATCGCCAACTCCTATGACTCCAGTGGTCGCGGGGAATACCAGATCACCATACGCTAGTGGTCTGTCAAGACTAAAGGTTAGGGTAAATCTCTGCGAGATTCACCCTAACTTCGCACCGTGACGCTGCGCTAGGCGTTTGCAGGGGATGGGCTTAAATTCTCCCTGGCGGAATAGGTCAGCCTTAGGTTAAGTTCTGTAGACTACGGGGGCAGCGATCGCCCAAACTGAATGTACCCATGCCGCTAGACCCGTCCGCTTCCCTGACTCCCCCCACCTCTCCTGCTTCGGAGTGGATCGACATTTCCCTCACCCTGCACACAGGTATGGCCCACTGGCCTGACAATCCGTCTGTGACAATCGAGCCAAGTCTATGTCTGCAGCATGGGGATGTGTGCAATGTCTCGCGGCTGACCCTGGGTTCCCACAGCGGCACCCATGTGGACGGCCAGCGACACTTCATCCAGGACGGGCTGGGAATTGATGAGATGCCCCTGGATGCTACCATCGGTCGGGCGCGGGTGATTGAGATTCAAAATCAGGAGGCGATCGCCCTTGATGAGCTGCAGGCCCACGGCATTCAGCCGGGGGAGAGACTGCTGTTCAAAACCCAAAATTCCACTCGATGTTACGGCACGGATCAGTTCGTCGAAGATTTTATCTACATCGCCACCGATGCCGCCCAGTTTTTAGCGGAGCGTCAGGTCAGGACTATCGGCGTCGATTATCTCTCGGTGGGTGGCTATCAGGGGAACGTCATTGAGGTGCATCAAGCGTTGCTGGGCCAGGGGATCTGGGTGATTGAAGGTCTCAATCTATCCCAGGTGGCCCCCGGTGACTATGAGCTAATTTGCTTACCCCTGAAAATTCGCAATGGGGACGCTGGCCTGGCGCGGGCTGTACTCAGGCCCCTTGCGCCAAATTCTTTTCGCTAAGTATAGCATTACGCTTTCACGTTAGGACATTCAAGAGGTGTGGGGTGCCCCCCCCCCCGGGGGGGGGGGCCCCCCCCCAAGACCCGGGGGCGGGCAAAAACGACCCCCGAGCCGAGGGGGCGGGGCCGTCTGTGGTGTGGC
>JBHJGR010000417.1:0-3310 GCA_050331615.1 Elainellaceae cyanobacterium | reverse complement strand
CACGACCCTGGGGCGTGGTGGATCCGATACTTCTGCTGATGCTCTGGCAGCGTCACTAGGGTCGGAAGCCTGCGAAATCTACACCGACGTAACAGGAATTTTAACCACCGATCCTCGGCTGGTACCCGATGCCCGGCTGATGGATACAATCACGGCAGACGAGATGCTCGAGCTGGCTAGCCTGGGAGCCAAGGTGCTCCATCCCCGGGCGGTGGAAATTGCTCGCAATTACGGCGTGACGCTGGTGGTGCGGTCGAGCTGGACGGACGATCCTGGTACCCGCGTGCTGTCGCCGATGCCCCAGCCGCGATCGCTCGAAGGTTTGGAAATTGCCTACCCAGTTGACGCCATTGAGCTTGACAGCCACCAGGCCAAAATTGCTCTGCTGCGGGTACCCGATCGCCCCGGCATTGCCGCCCAGCTCTTTGGCGAGATTGCCCAGCAGCACCTGGATGTGGACCTGATTATCCAATCCATTCACGAAGGCGACACCAACGACATTGCCTTTACGGTCAACCGCGCCTCCCTCAATCGAGCGGAAGCGGTGGCTGAGGCGATCGCCCCGCCCCTGCGTCATGACCCCAGCAACCTGGAGGAGGCCGAGGTGATGGTCGATCGGCAAACGGCCAAGGTGAGCATTGCCGGAGCGGGCATGATTGGTCGTCCTGGGGTCGCGGCCCAGATGTTTGCCACCCTGGCAGCGGAGGGGGTAAATATCCAGATGATTTCTACTTCAGAAGTGAAGGTGAGCTGTGCCGTGAGCATTGAAGACTGCGATCGCGCCGTTACTGCTCTGTGCCGCTCCTTCGGCATCGACCGCTCCCCGGTTCAGGCCGAACCGGCTAGCCTGACCGCTGCCGCCTATCCGGCAGACCCCCAACCCTCCGTACGGGGCGCAGCGTTGGACCTGAAGCAGGCCCGCCTGGCGATTCGCCATGTCCCCGATCGCCCCGGCATGGCAGCAAAGATTTTCCAGAACCTGGCCCAGCGTCACATTAGCGTCGATACTATCATCCAGTCCCAGCGCTGTCGGCTGATGGAGGGCATCCCCACCCGCGACATTGCCTTTACGGTTGCTCAGGGGGACGCAGTGCAGGCCCAGGCCGTGCTGGAGGCGATCGCTCCTGATTTAAGCTGCGGCGAAATTGTGGTAAATTTGGCGATTGCCAAGGTGAGCGTGGTGGGCACGGGCATGGTGGGCCGTCCTGGCGTTGCCGCCCAAATGTTTCGCGCCTTGGCCCAGCACCACGTCAACATCCAGATGATTACCACCTCGGAAATCAAAATTAGCTGCGTGGTGGCTGAGGCCGATGGCATTACAGCGCTAAAGGCCGTTCACGACGCCTTTGGCCTCTCGGGCCAGCCTTCCATTCAGGTTCCGGCCTAGTGGTCTGTCAAGACTAAAAATTAGGGAAATCCCTAATTTCTAACCGTGACGCTGCATTAGCCGCCTCCAGCGGTATCTGGCTTGGCCTCTGGCTTAGGCGTTAGGGAGGTGTCGGTATCCTCAGGCTTTTGGTCTGGAGCCGTAGGCAGATCGGAATCTGGGTTCAGCGGATCGACTTCACCTGGAGTCGTGTCAAAGTTGAACGGATCGGATAGGTCAGAGCCGCCAAACGGATCGGTGAGCGACTCGTCCAGGTCAAAATCAAACCCTGGCTGGTCGGGGTCAATCTCGGCGGGGTCGCTGCCCTCGGGCAGCGTTGCCAGAGCCACGCGGTTCCCCCCGACTGAGCGCAGCAGGTCCAGCACGTCCACCACATCGTCATAGCGAGCCGAGCGGGAGGCATACAGCACGATCAGGCCGTCTGGACTCGTCTGGTTATAGTTGACCAGCGCCTGGGTGAGCTGATTGCTGGAGACGGGCTGCTGCTCCAGGTAAAGCTGCCCAATGGGATCGACGCTAACGATTAGCATCTCCCGCATCTGGGCCGTTCCCGTCTCGGCACTGGGCAAATCGACGTTGATGGCAGACTGGCGGGTCAGCCCCACCGCCGCCAGGATAAAGAAGGTCAGAATACAAAAGATGACGTCGATCAGGGGCAGAATCTCGATGCGCACATCTTCGGTGGCGGCATCCCAATTAGTCTTCATAGCGGCGTGGGGGATGGGGTAGACAAAAGCAGACTGGGTAACCAGATGTTGTGTACCGAGCGGAAAACCTATCCGGACACTCGCCAGAGCCTTTGGATCTCGCGCCCTGGGCGAGGCTTGAGAATGGGCGCTTGGATAGGAAACAAGGCTGGTTTAGCCGGGCTGATCGGCCCCCTCATGGCTAGACTCGGCTGGTTTGGATAGAGAGTTGTCACCGCTGGAGGTTGACTCAATCCGGGGAGGGGCTGGAGGCGCTGCTGGGTTGGGCTTGGGTAAATGGGACGGGGCACTGTCCCGCATATGGAAGCGGGAGTGATTTGACCATGACTTACGGTAGAGCAGCTCCAGCTCATTACCTGCCTGGCGAAAAACTTTTACCTGCCCCGCTACTAGCCCCTGAAAGATGCGGTAGAAGGCTAGACCAGTAATTGCCACAATCAGCCCAAATGCAGTGCTAATCAGTGCTTCAGCAATTCCTAAAGTAACGCCAGCGGTGGAGGTCGTGCCCAGGTCGCCGAGGCGGATGGAGCCGAGGGAGTTGATCAGGCCGACGACGGTGCCTAGGAGCCCCAGGAGCGGCGAGAGGGTAATTACCGCCTCTAGAATTTTGTCTCCCCGGCGCATAGCCGCCAGCTCTTCGTCGCCTGAGGTTTGTAAGGCCAGTTGGAAGATCTCTGGGTCGGGGTCGTTGAGGTCGAGGGCTGCGAACAGGAAGCGACCAATGGGCTGGTCCTGCGATCGCTTGGCAATTTCCCGCGCCGCCGACCATTCCCGCCGCGCCGCCTCTAGCACCCGCCCGACAATTTCGCGCTCCCGCGTCAGAATTTTTGACCAGAACCAGATGCGCTCGATAATAATGCTGAGCGCCAGCACCGATAACAGCAGCAGCGGCACCATGGCAATGCCGCCTCTTACAAATAGCTCTGCGATGTTCACAGCCTCGTCTAACCTCCTCAGTGCGCTCCCTATGCTAACAGGCTATCCATCCAGCATCCACACCCTACAGCATCCATCATAGGATTCCGGGCGTCAGGATTACGGATTAGATGTTCAGTCAGGCATTCTAATTGTAGATTTGACACTCCCCATAGCTAAAAGCTAGGGGATTCTTGGTTCATCCACCATCCTTAAAACTGATCTGAGAGTTTTATCTCAAACTCCGCAACCCCTCACCAAACAGCCGCACCAAAATGGTCAAACTATCTAGATGTTGGGC
>JBHJGR010000416.1:0-4659 GCA_050331615.1 Elainellaceae cyanobacterium | reverse complement strand
GGAAATGGTCGTGAAACTTTCGTTTTTGTAAATCTTTGGAGATCATGAAACAACAATTTCAAGTTTCCGTCCCCTTGCGGGGAAATGGTCGTGAAACAAGCGAACGCTGCGACTAAAGACCGTGAAAAGAACTTTTTTGTCAGTTTCCGTCCCCTTGCGGGGAAATGGTCGTGAAACATCGTACAGAGGACCTTAACACATGGCAACTCTTTGTTTCCGTCCCCTTGCGGGGAAATGGTCGTGAAACCCTGGCCTTGGAAACGTAGACCCTGAGCGGCTCCCTGGACGGAAATCGACGCATGTCATTTTCGCCTGTCAATAAGCCCCGATTTGTTGTCAATAAGCAACCAGGTCGGAGGCTGGAAGCCTTGCCCAGACGGGCATCGACGCATGTCAACGAAGTTATGCGGTTTTCAAGGATCGGGGGATATGCGTCGATTTGACGCTGAGCCAATATTGACTTCTCTCTATAGAAAAGTCAACCCCGCGCCAGGGTTGACTTAACAAAAGGTGATATTTACTCTCGGTTCAGATGATATATGCCTTGGGCGGCGGCTCCGGTGGGGGGCTGCCGATTGTCAGGGTTTTGGGCACGGCATCCGCCGCAATCCAGTAAAATCGGACATTATCCTCCTCGGGCTTCACCCGTCGCCGCACGCTGGCCTGGAGCTTCTTCATCTCCGCCAGCGACAGAAAACACTCGAACACGCTCTTCTGCACCCGCCGCCCGTAGCCCTCCAGGAAATTCGAGAGCTTGAGACGGCGCTTGTCGTTGGGGATGTCGTAAACCACGACCACCAGCATCGCTAAACCGCCCGGATAAAGGGTTCGTAGGCAACCGACTGGGTCAGGCAGCGCTTGTAGTGCCGGATCTGGAGCTGAATGGCCCGACGCAGCGAGAGCTTGTGCTGAACGGCAGGGTGGGACACCTCCGAGGAAATGCGCTCCTCGAACTGCTTCAAGAAGACCCGACGGGCAGGTTCCTCCAAATAAACGCCGCCTGCTGCATTGGGGTAGGTAAAGTCTGTTGGGCGCAGCACCTTTTGGTTCACCAGGGCCATCACCAGGCTGTCCACCACTGGCGCACGAAACTCCTCGGTCAAGTCAAAGGCCAGGTGAGGCTCCTTGCGATCCGAGCGGTGTAGGTTGCCCAGGTAGGGGTTGAGTCCTTCCGCCAAAATCAGGCTCATGACGTTGTTGAACAGCAGCGTGTAGCCAAAGCTGAGCAGCGAATTGACCGGATCTCTGGGAGGGCGGCGGTTGCGTTCTGTAAAGCTGAAGGCAGGATTGGTAATTAGCTCTCCCAGTGCGCCGAAATAGAGACGGGCCGCCGCTCCTTCATGGCCCCGCAGCTCATTGAGATTGTCTGACTGCTCGATCGCCACCAGATGCTGATCCAGCCGCTTGAGTTTGGCCGCCATGCCGTCTAACTTACGGCGGCGGTTGAGCCGCAGCAGCGTCAGCTTGGCGTTCATCACCTTGCCATAGACAATCTGTCGGGCCATGTGATGCTGGAAATCTCGATCCGGTCGCCGCCCAAACTGGGCCGCTTCGGTGGGCAAATCACAGAACTCGTCGCTCCACAGATGCCCCTTGTAGTCGCCCAACTGGGTGAGAAAAATTGCTGGAATGTGCTGCTCCAAACACACCGAGATGGCAGCCGTACTGAGCTGCACATTGCCAAAGACCAGGATACGCTCAATTTCCCGAATGGGGATTTCGACGGCTAGTGCTGGTTCACCCTGGCGGGTTGCGCCGCCGCGTACTGTAAACCGTCC
This sequence comes from Elainellaceae cyanobacterium, assembly GCA_050331615.1. Classification (GTDB taxonomy): domain Bacteria; phylum Cyanobacteriota; class Cyanobacteriia; order CAKZMO01; family CAKZMO01; genus JAYKGU01. The sequence continues at coordinate 2,881 of JBHJGR010000416.1, read as the reverse complement.
CTGCTCCTTTTGTAGAGTCGTGCCTTGCTGAACGAGATAAAGGGTAGACATACCGGGTTTCCACTCCCATTCCTGTGAAGTAATCGTGATCGGTTGCCAGCGCCGGACGCCGTAGCCTAGAGCCACGTATAGCGGTGGCGGAATTGGCTGGTGCGCCGCTTTCAGGGCTGCCACCATGGCCTGCTGCACCTGGGTCGGACGCACTGACGGGTCGGCATGGACGAGACGGTAAGGGGCGTCGGGTTCAACGGTGGGCAGTTCAGGGGGTTTCTGCTTGTGGGTGGGAACCACCAGGTCGCCCACAAAGGCATGGCCCAGGAAGCGAAAGCCGCGACCAAAGTGGGTAATCTGGGTCTTATCGGGATGAAGCTGCAAATCCATACTGTTCAGCACATCCGCCACTACCTCCTGCGCCCGTAAAATGTCCCGCTCGCTCTTGGCCAGCACCACAAAGTCGTCAGCGTAGCGCACCAGCTTCAGCCCCGCCGCCATCAGAATTTCGTCAAAATCATCCAGATAGATGTTCGCCAGAATGGGCGACACCACTGCTCCCTGGGGAACCCCCTTCTCTGGGAAGATCAATCCCGCCTCGGTCAACACGCCTGCCGACACCCAGGCTTCCAGTAGGGCAAAAATGGCCGATCGCAGCCCAAACAAAACCTGGGCCGGAATTAGATCATCAGGCCGCACCCGCTCCTCCACCTCGGCAAACAGGCGCGGATGCTGGATGTTGTCGAAGTATTTGACAATGTCGGCATCTAAAACCCATTCGTAGCCGCGATCGCGCCAATAGCTGACCTGACGCACCGCCGTTTTGTGGGATTTCCCCGGACGATAGGCAAAGCTACAGGGTTCAAACTCAGGCTCCAGCACTGGATGCAGAGCATTCAGCAGCGCTTGCTGGACAATGCGATCGCGCACTGTAGGCACACCCAAGATCCGCCGCGTGCCGTCCTTCTTTGGAATCGCAAACCGCCGCAGCGGCATGGGTTGGTAGGTGCCACCCACCAGATCCCGCTCCAGAAGCGCCAGATAATGCTCCGCCCGCTCATCAAAACGGGCGATCGTCTGTCCGTCTACTCCAGCACAACCCTTATTACTGCGCACCTTCTTCCAGGCAGTCCCCAGGGAAGCCAAAGAGAAAACCACAGCAATCTTCAGAGAAGAGGAATCCATAACCCATAAAAAGTTCTACTTTCCCCCAGTTTCCCTTTCCCTGGAAGCACCACCTTCCAACATTCTTAATTGAACGATGCCGCAAGGCTCCCTGGATTGGTTGCTACAACGCCCCTCTAGGCAAAGTGGTGATTATTCACAGTCAGTTATCCCATCTGAGGGTCGGTGACGCGATCGCTCCTCAATTCAACACAACTCCCGGATCTGCCATTCTGATCGGTGGTCCTCCCGATAGCGGCAAAAGCTTATTATCAAATGCTTTGAGGCGGGCGATCGCGCAACAGAACCCTGCCTGTCGTCAGTTTCTCCACCGCGCTAACTGGGACGGCCAGGGCAACTGGAGCTACGAGTCCCCTAATCCAACCCTAACCGAAGAGCTGGTGCAGGGATTTGACGCCAAACTCCACTGGCACCCAGAAGCAGCGAAGCTGGTACCCCAGTATTTTCAGGAGCAGGCCAGAGCCGTACAGAATTTGCGTAAAGTAAGAGATCTGGTATTCGTTGACGTAGGAGGAGTACCCCAACCCGAAAAGCATCCCGTGGTGCAAGCCTGCTCCCACTACTTAATCATCAGTCGCGATCCAGAGGCGATTACCTCCTGGCATCAGCTCTGTGCCCCAGCGCTCCAGTGTCTTGCTATCATCCACAGCGAGCCTGATATTGAAACGTATCTATCTCCTCAGTCGTCTCCTCTGGAACTCAGATTAGGATTGAGGGCGATCGCAGAGACCGGTGCAGTCCCTCATTTGCTAGTCGATATGATTTCTCGACTGTATTTTGAAAGACAGGTTGACTTCATGTAGAGAAGTTCCAAAAACAAGTCTCGCCACGGCAACAATATTTCTTGGTGTTTCGATTTTTATTCTCCTAAAAAAAGGCACATAAATTCCCCTAAAGTCACCGTCACTATTTCTGTCTTTGTAGTAATTGCCTGAAGGGGCGATTTCTCTCTATCCCTCTATCAATCTCGCTCTATTCAGTACAGAAACTGGAGCTGCTGGAATTGAGTAGAGCCTTTGTAGAGTATGGCTTTGACTACTGCTACTGGCTGTAGAATAGGCAAGGGAATGGATTGATAAGGCGATCGCTACCTAATAATATTGGCCTGGATATTTGTCTTTGAATCTTAACTTGATATCGGAAATGCTTGCTTGAAGCAGGTTGTAGCTTTCATGTGATTCAAAATACGACTCCCCAAACTACGAATATTTCGTTAATTGTGGGAGAAGGTGGGAGATTGAAAATTCTTATTTCCCTCAAACTAGTTCGGCCAAACTAAAAAGTTGACCTACTATAGGGGGTATCGACTGAATGTTTGACCGAAAGAATATTATTTCTACCATTAAAAATCGGATTTCCTGAATCCGTAATCTGGGTGTAATCAGCGATCTACCACCACAGGCGAGAGCAGCGCGACGGCTCTCCCACTTTGTCGTTGATTGAATTTGAGCCATGCCACAATCTATTCCCCAGCGCCAGCAGGCGGCGTCCCTATCGGTCAGTGACGTGCAGCGGCGGCACTACCAGCCCCGCGCAGACTGGATCGAAGTAGACCTTTATCGGCGGTTTATCCAAAGCCTCGGTAAGCGTGAGGATTTGCCTGCGGATATTCTCATCCATCGCCCAGATGAGATCCGTGAAATTCTGCGTGAAACAACCCATGAACTAGTGTGGACGGTATTTCCAGTGGGAGACACCCTGGAAA
>JBHJGR010000415.1:0-3847 GCA_050331615.1 Elainellaceae cyanobacterium | reverse complement strand
GTCGGCCAGCAGGGCAATGCTGTCGGAGAGGAGGAAAACCCCTGTTTGGATTACAGCAGTAATCACCAGGCCGATAAAGGACCACTTCACGGCCCACAGCCCCCGCGCCGAGGTGGCAATTTCCGGATCGATCGCCCCGTGAGTATGGCCCAACTCGCCATCGCCATGGTGATGGCAGTGGGAGTGCTGGTGGGCGTGTGAATGGGCAGGAGCATCCCCCGCAACGGCGATGACGGAGACCGGGTCGGCTGCTCCAGGTGCGATCGCAGACTGGGTCAGTTCTGGCGGATTGAGAGACGGATTATCCATCCTGAAGGTCCCTTCGAGTAGTAGCGTGGTTGGAAATAGCGTGAAGCTGCAGCGTGTCGCTCGACACCCAACTTCATAGCATCCTACACGCTTCTGCGCCACCTTAGCCGCCAAGGGGTGCCGCTCCAGTTTTTGGCCAAAGGTTCTCCCCGGCTCCGAAGTTCATCCTTTGCGGCAGAATTAGGGAAGACTGAGACCATGCAGGCCCATCTCCTAACCATCGCCGTGACCCAATCTGACCTCGACACCATTCCAGAGGTGCTGCCGGGGATTATCCTCAACCAGCAGCAGTGGCAGGCACTCCAGGAACTGGAGGCATTTTTGCGGGGGCGGCGCAAGCTCCACCTGCTGACCGGCTATGCAGGCACCGGCAAAACAACGTTGCTCCAGGCCCTGATCAAACGGCTGCGGCAGCGGGGCGATCGCCGCACTATTGCCTTCTCCGCCTTTAGCAACAAGGCCACCAAGGTGCTCGACCGCATGGCCGAACGGTGGGGCCTGGATGTGGACTGCATGACCTGCTGCAAGCTGCTGGGCCTCAAGCCCGACATTGACCCAGAGAGTGGCAGGCAAGTCTTTCAGCCCGATCAGAACAGCGAGAACCGCTTTGACCGCTATCAGCTCGTGGTGGTAGACGAAGCCTCCATGATCAACGAGGAAATGTGGCTGCTGCTCACCGATGCGGTGTCCAATCTCTACCAGCGCACCCAGATCTTGTTTGTGGGAGACGTGGCTCAGCTCCCCCCGATTAATGAGCGGGCTTCCAAGGTGTTTACTGAAATTTACGATCGCTCCGAACTGACGGAGGTGGTGCGCTATGGCGGGGCGATCGGGATGCTGGCGGAATCGATTCGCAACCAGCTCGACAACCGCCATCTGCCCCGGTTTGAGACAGATGTCAATGGCGATCGCACTGAAGGCGTCTATGTGGTCGATCGGCGAAACTGGGAGAAGCTGCTGATTCGGGCCTTTCAAAGCGATTCCTGTCGGGAAGATCCCGACTACGTGCGCGTCCTGGCCTATACCAACGCCCGCGTCAGGGCACTGAATCAGCAAATTCGCACGGCTATCTATGGCAAAGACCAGCCCCGCTTTGTGGCGGGAGAACGCCTGATTGCCAATGCCCCCTGCTGGGCAGGGGAGGCGCTGCTGCTGCAAAACTCTGGCGAATGTGAGGTAGTTGAAGCGGCGGCAGGCACCCAGGGTCCCTGGCAGGTCTGGTTTCTGCAGGTGCTAACCGATGAAGACAGGGAGCGGACTTTGACGGTGCTGCACGAATCCAGCGAGGCGGAATTTAAGCGTCAGCTCAAGCTGCTGGCGGAGGAAAGACGCTGGCGCGAGTTCTGGGACCGTAAGCTCCTCTTTCACGACCTCAGCTATGCCTACTGTTTGACGGTTCACAAAGCCCAAGGCTCCACCTTTCAAAATGTGTTTGTTGACATTCCCAATACGCTGGTGAATCGCAATATTCAGGAGCGCAACCAGCTTCTCTACGTGGCCGTAACGCGAGCCGCCGCCCGATTATTTATCTACCAATGAGCCGGGGGGGCAACTAGAGCGAACCCCTCATCTATTACCGACGGTTGACGCAAACCGGGGCGTGAATCTTTAGGCTACTAGTAGATTGTACTGCTGGCTGCGTGGGCGAAGTCCGTAGCAAGTAGAGTTGCGCGATCGCCCCACCCCAAGCAGTTCTTTTGCAGGTCGCCTCGCTGATTTCTTAATTTCTTGGGGACAGCGACAGAACCAACCGGCGACTGGCAACATCATCGACGCAGCGCAGCCAAGCAATCATTGAAGCTAGTGATTTAGAGATAATATGCAATACACTGAACTGACGCAAAACGTACAGGCAACGGCAAACCTGGGTTCCCGTGAACAGGCCGAGCAGGCCATCCGCGCAGTACTGGAAACTCTGTCGGAGCGGATTCTAGGGAATGAGGCCAGCGAGCTCGCCGACCAGCTCCCCGAAGAAATGGGAACTTACCTGCGGGGCCGGGAAGGCCAGATGGGCGAACGATTTTCGCTGGAGGAATTCTACCAGCGCGTCAGCAGCCGGGAAGGGGTTGACGCTCCCACCGCCGCTACCCACACCCGCGCCGTGTTTTCCGTGATCAACGCTGCTGTGACGGCGGGCGAGTTTGCTGACGTTAAGGCTAACCTGCCGGACGATTACAAAGAGCTGTTTGCCCCCGCCAGCGTGTAAGCTGACGACCGCTCCTTCCAGTCGCTACATTCCTCCACTGCCATGATTTTCCGAGACCGAACCGATGCGGGCCAGCGGCTCGCCCAGCACCTGCGATCCTACAGCGATCGCCCCGATACCATTGTTCTGGGACTGCCGCGCGGGGGCGTCCCCGTGGCGGCGGAGGTCGCTGAAGCCCTCAATTTACCTTTAGACGTGCTGGTGGTGCGCAAGCTGGGGGTGCCTGGCTCAGAAGAGATGGCGATGGGGGCGATCGCCTCTGGCAACGTCCGCTACCTCAACCGCCCCCTGATAGAGCGGCTCAAGATTTCAGCCCTCGACATCGAAGGCGTCACCATTGAGGAGCAGCAGGAACTGAACCGTCGAGAAAAGGCGTACCGCAATGGTCGGCCTCCCTTGGATGTGCAGAACTGCAGCGTCATCCTGGTAGACGATGGGCTAGCGACGGGAGCCACCATGCGAGCGGCGGTAGAAGCCCTAAAGCAGCGGCACCCCAAGCAAATCGTAGTGGCCGTCCCCGTGGCGGCGGCTGAAATCTGCGAGCGATTGCGCCAGCAGGTAAACGCCGTGGTCTGCGCCGAAACGCCCGACCCGTTTCGGGCGGTCGGCATCTGGTACGAGCAGTTTCCTCAAACCACGGATGATGAGGTGCGGACCTTGCTACGGCGTGCGATTGGCCGTGCGCTCAACATCTATTCGGCTTAATTTACGTCCGATACGGATTGGGAACTGGATGCCCCGTCGCGCCAGCATCCTGCTTGCTTGCATCGCTCCACTGCACCCCCCGAGGATGGTCGCTGTATGAGGGTCATCCGGAATGCTGCCCATGCCAAGCATGCAAAGCAGCCTGATGCACTGTCTGCCAGGAGACCTGCTGCGCCCGCGCCAGTTGGGCGCAGTCCTCATATTCGGGATGGGCATTGATAGGGGCGGTGTCTGGGCGGTAGCGGGCAACTTTCATCTGTACCGCCCCGTAGGGCGTTTGGACTTCCTGAAATTCTCGGTGGAGGACCGCACGGGTTTGGCAGCGCTGGCGGATTCCCAGGGTCGTCGTCTCGCGAAACAGAATATCCCGACAAGTCGCCACCGCCTCAGCGTGACAGATCACCGTAATCAGCACGCCGGGGCGGGATTTTTTCATGCCGATCGCCTGGGTAAAGACATCCAGCGCGCCAGCCGCCAGTAAGGTATCGAACAGATAGCCAATGGCCTGGGGGGTGAGGTCGTCTAGGTGGGTGTCCAGGAGGGCGAGGGTGTCTTCGGCGGGATGTTGGGGTGGAGGGTTGGATGGGTGAGCGTGCGGGTGGGCGTGGGGCTGTGTGTTCTGTCTCG
>JBHJGR010000414.1:0-14577 GCA_050331615.1 Elainellaceae cyanobacterium | reverse complement strand
CTGGTGTCCCGGCTGGCGACCCAGGATGCGGTTGGGTCTAGGCTGGCGGCAAGCGTTCCACCAGCGGTGGCCGTGAGGGATACCTGATCAACAGTGGAGGCCGCAGGGGGCAAGGACCAGCGCCGCAGCACCTGGTCAGTGCCGACCCACCGCAAAGCAGTCTCATCAGGGCTGAATTGAAGGGCGATCGCCCCACCGTGGGACATTTGGGCCCGAGCCTTGGCCTGATGAGCATCCCAAAGGGTGAAGGCATCATCGGTGGCAATCAGGAGCCACCGCCCAGTGGGGCTGTATTGAATATGGCGAATGGGGCGCTCTGAGGTGACGGCATGCCGCGGTTCCCCAGTTTCCACCTGCCAGAGGCTGACTTGCTGGCCAGCGGGGGCGATCGCCGCAACCATCTGCCCATCTGGGCTAAACGCTAGCTGATTCCACTGGTTAGCTGGTTCGGGCTCCCCTGCTGCACCGCTTGCCGACCCGGCCACCACTGGGAGGGCATGCACATTGCCTGGTATCGTCTCTGGTTCCGGCACCAGGGTCTGGGTCAGGACGGGTGGCGTGGTATGAACGGTTTGCGACTCCAGCCGCCAAATCTGTACCGTTCCCGATTCATCCATCGCCGCTAGGTGAGACTGGTCAGGGCTAATCGCAATTTGCGCCACCGGACCGGGCAGGGGCGTCAGGTCGAGCTGTAGCCGTGCCTGCTGCAGGGCTGCTCGCACACTGGCCTGGGCTTCATAGGTGGGATAGCCGTGGGTCGAGGCCAGTTGGCTAATGCGCAGGGCCGTCATTGGGTTGCCGTCGGGTTCCTGCAGAATAGCCTGGGCGATCGCCGCATATTCACGGGACTGGGCAATTTGCCGCTGCTGGTCTTTCTCGGCCTGGGTGCGCACTGCCGCATAAAACTGGCTGAAAGTGACCACTAGGGCCATCACCAGGGCTGTGGGTAGGGCAATTTGCAGACGGCGCATCTCCGTCCTGGCGCGGCGACGGTCGGTTTGGCTGGCCGCCACAAACTGGCGAGCCACGGGCGACAGCTCCTCGGGAAAGGCTGTCAGGAACTCCTCCGCATCCACGAGCCGACTGCCCCGCAGCAGATACTCTACTGTCGCTGGACAGCCCGCCTCGAGCCATTCCCGCGCCGCCTGCTCAATGCCACGCTGCCGCCGGAGTCGGGTGCGGTGCTTGGTCAGCCACTGCCGCAGCAGCGACCAGTGACGAATCAGCGTCTCGTGGGCTACATCGATGGTTTCAGCCTCAGCACAGCTGGCGATCGCCTTGCCAGCTACCGGGGCCATAACGGCAGACAAATGACCAGAGGCGAGGTGGGTGTGAGCGGCAAGCTTGTCAGAAGCCGACTGCTCCGGCTGGGAAGAACTCTGGGGGCGATCGCTCACGATGAGCTTGGCGGCAATTAGCTTCTCTAGCGTTGTCTCCACCACCGAGGCGGAGGGATCAAGGCCCAGCAGCTCCGCTTTAGAGACGCGGCGGCGGGTGTCCTCCGTGCCCTCGCCAAGCTGGATCAGGGCCAGGAAGATGCGCTGCGCCGCTCGCTGTTCAGCGGGGGCAAGGCCCAGAAAAATCTCGGTGGCTCGCCGATGCAGCGCTCCCCGGATACTTCCCAGGTCGGTGTAAGCATCCAGCGTCAGGCAAGTCGCCTCCCGCTCCGGGTCATACTGCCGCCGCTGCCACAGCTCCAGCAGCGTGTATTGCAGCAGGGACAGCTCTCCGGGGGCACCCACCACGTCCAGCAGCAGGGTGTAGACTAGGTTGGCATCGCAGTGGAGCCCCACCTTCTGGGCGGGGTGGAGCACAGCGGACTTAATCTGCTCGTAGGTCAACGGCGGCACGACGAGCTGGTGGCGCTCGATGTGCTGGGCGAGGGCATGGTGGGCGCACTGTCCCAAAAAGTCGGCCCGCAGCACAATGACAATGCTGAATGCGACCTGAACCGTTTGGATCGCTTCCGTGAGGGCGGCAAAAAACTGCTGACGCTCCCGCGCGGCGGCCTGCCCCTGACATAGGGTAAAGACTTCCTCGAACTGGTCAATAACCAGCAAAAAGTGGGGGCGATCGCCCAACCCGGTTGGGGTCTCTACCAGCAGGTTAGCCTGCACCAGCCGAGCCAACCCGTTGGCATCGTCCTGCAAAAACGCCTCGGCCCGCTGGAGCTGCTCGGCCCGCTCCAGGTTAGACGCTTCCAGGTCAACAAACGCCGCGGCCAGGCTCTTGAGGGGATGCTCCGTGGGGGTGATCAGCCGAATGCGCCAGCGATCGCTCCCTGCAAATGCTCGACCACTGCGCAGCCGGGCCATCAGCCCTGCCCGCACCAGGGAAGATTTGCCGCTGCCAGATGCCCCCACGACGGCGACGAACTGGTTAGTCCGCAGGGTTTGAATGAGGCGATCGCACAGGTCTTCCCGCCCAAAGAAGAAGTCGGCATGGCTTTCCTCAAAGCACGCCAGTCCCCGATACGGGCATACTTCCGGTTCCTTCTGTTCGGATTCCTTCTGCGCGGACTCTGTGGCCAGATTGGCGGATGGCTGGGCTGGACTGCAGCGAGTCAGCACGATTTCGCTGCCGGAATTTTCAAACAGGGGCTGCTGAGTTTCGGCTTTGAGGGCCTGACTTACCCAGGCCGTCAAACTATAGTTAGTCACCGCTCCAGACGGCTGTCGCCGGGGGTCGAGCCCGTCCAGCAGCGCTTGGGTGAAGGTACTGAAGGAGCTGGTGAGGGATTCGTAGGCGAGGTCGTAGTCGCGGGTGGCCACCATAAACAGGCGGTCGGTGCCGGAGCGTGCCCCGGGGTCGGCTTCCAGAAAGTTCATCAGTTCACCGCTGTGGCAGCAGTCCAGAATGACGACGCGCTGAGGCACGGGGCTTTCCTGGAGCAAGCGTCGCAGCCAGAATAGGGAAAGGCCCGAAAACCCGACATCGGGTTGGGAGTCGCTCAGGGCAAGGTACCCTTCCTGGATGCCGGAATCCCGCTGCATGCCGTGCCCCGAGAAGTAGAACAGGGCCGTTTGGGGGATTTGACATCCTCTGGGCTTGAACAGTCTAACCAGAGCCGACTCAAGCTGCCGTAGCGTGACGGGGGTTTTGTGGCCAACTTGGAGCTGTCCAGTGTTGCTGGAGTCGGGCTGGACCACCTCCGGTAGCCGAGATACCCGAAAGTCGCCATAGGTTTGCAGCACCTGGGCGATCGCCTCGGCATCATGGGCGGGTGACTTCAAGTGAGGGAGAAACTGATAGCGATTCACCCCCACCACCAACGCATCTCGTACCATCTTTAGTTAACCTAATAACAGCTTGTCTCTCGTCTCAAAGAAAAATGTCAACTTACTTAAGTGCTAATGCACCATTAATTACAGACTATGGGGGTGTGCGCCCCCGACGGGGGCACACACCCCCAAGAAAATAATTTTGTTTAACGACTTACTTTGAAGGCTGCTCTTCCAGATAATTGACGAGCAGATCGTGGCTCAACTTCTCTTGATATCCCATCTAAAAAATTTGGTGAATTTTTAGAATCTAAAATTCCTAAGTACATGAACATAAACAGGGAGTTACCCCGCCGGGGTTAGTCCCCCCAATGCTTAGCGATTTGAATTCTCTATATCCGTTTGCCCGCTATCGATATCTTGAGCTTTAAGTAGAACTGCGTTGAAAAACGAAGGTTAGAAAACCGGGGCGCTCCCACAGTTTTCTAACATGAATTTAATTGTGCTAATCTACTTAGATCATTTTGAAATCTTGCTTCCAGATTTAAGTAAAACGGTGTCAACATGGAATATAGAGCAACTCAGCTAATTGACCAGCGCTTCTAAGAATTTAGATTATCTAAGAGAAAACTCATTCGCCAAAGGGGTAAAACCCCTACAGGAAATAAAGCGAGTAGGGTGCGCTCCCCTGCGGGGGATACACCCATCACAGCGTCATTTACTGATGGCTAAGTGCTAAAGAATCTCCTTGGGGGTGCGCCTCCGCCGGGGGCGCACCCCACTGGCTTTTATTGATGGCCATGTACTTATCAGTACGAGCAGCGAGTAGGAGACGTCCGATTTTTATAGAGGCGATCGCATTCAAAGTAAAAAACTACTTTGGAACAGTTTTTTCCGCGAGGGGCCGCTTGTGAAACTTTTAATCTGCAGAGATTGATTAAGCAATAGAGACGGCTACTTCAGATCTAGTTTTTACCTCGATGAGCGGCAACAAAATGGGGCATAGTACCGTCTAAGTAGAACTGCGTTGAAAAACGAAGGTTAGGAAACCGGGGCGCTCCCCTGGTTCTCTAACATGAATTACGTCTAATGCGAATTAGGAACCGGATGCCCCGTAGCGCAAGCATCCTGCTTGCTGGCATCGTCACACCGCAGGCTGGAAGCCCGCGCTACGCAAGGATTTGAGATAACTCACATCAGGCGTGAATTTAATTGTGCCGACCTACTTACTGATCTTTGTTTCTAACGAGTTCCCGCAGCGGGGGGACAGCGTCCAGCTTTGTCAGCGGGCTGCGTCGCCTGCGGGTCAGCACTCGTTAAAATGGAGCACAGACGAGTTCAAGCGCCAGCAGTCTGGCGAGTTGCCTATCGAAACGATTTATGGTCAGCTTCAAGGTCTGAAGTCGAGTCAGCTCAAGCAGCTCCAGCGCCTTTACCATCAGCGACTGCCGGGCGATCGCCTGGTAACGCCCGAATTTGCCCAGCGCCTCGCTGCCGTGAGCCAGGAGCTCGACCAGCCCGTTTGTGCCTACCTCAACCGCCGGGGGCAAGTCATTCGCGTCGGCGTGGGTACGCCCCAGCAAACCCAGATTCCGCCTCTGGAGCTGCCGCGCTACGGGGCCGAGCGACTGAGCGGCATTCGCTGCATCGCTACCCAGCTCAGCTCCCACCCCCCCAGCGAGACCACCCTGACGGCAATGGCCCTCCAGCGGCTGGATGCCCTGGTGACGCTCACCCTCAGCGGTCAGGGCTTCCAGCGGCGGGGCGGTGGTGGCACGGGGTACGTGAAGGAAGCTTACCTGGCCCATCTGGTGCCCCACCCTGAAACTACCTGGACGGTATCGCCCGCCCTCAGCCTGGATGCGATCGCCCAACACGACTTTTTCGACCTCACGGAAGGGCTGGAAGAGGAGTTCCGCCGCGAATATGTGGCCCAGCAGGTGGATACAGACCACGACCGGGTTTTGCTGGTGGGCGTGCTCACGCATGACGCCAGACCGCAGCAGTTCCAAAATCGCCTGCTGGAGGTGGGACGGCTGATCGAAACCGCTGGGGGCGAAGTGATTCAGACTCTGCATCAGCGGCGATCGCACCTCCATCCCCAGACGGTGGTAGGGGCCGGAAAAGTCCAGGAGATTGCTTTGACGGTGCAAACCATCGGTGCCAGTCTAGTCGTCTTTGACCGCGACCTTTCCCCAGCCCAGGTGCGCAACCTGGAGACTCGCATTGGCGTGCGGGTGGTGGACCGCACCGAGGTAATTCTGGATATCTTTGCCCAGCGCGCCCAGTCAGGGGCCGGGAAACTCCAGGTGGAGCTGGCCCAGCTCGAGTACCTCATGCCTCGTCTGGTGGGGCGGGGGCGCACCATGTCCCGACTGGGGGGCGGTATCGGTACCCGAGGCCCTGGTGAAACGAAGCTGGAAACGGAGCGCCGGGCCATCCAGCGGCGCATCGCCAAGCTCCAGCGGGATGTCAACCAGCTCCAGGCCCACCGCTCTCGCCTGCGGCAGCAGCGCCAGCACCAGGAGGTGCCCTCCATTGCCGTGGTTGGCTACACTAACGCGGGCAAATCCACCCTGCTGAACACCCTGACCAATGCCGAGGTCTACACCGCTGATCAGCTTTTTGCCACCCTCGACCCCACTACCCGCCGCCTCACGGTGCCCGATCCGGCATCCGACGACCCGCTGCCCGTTGTGCTCACGGATACGGTTGGGTTTATTCACGAACTGCCCCCCTCCCTGATGGATGCCTTTCGCGCCACTCTGGAGGAGGTAACGGAAGCGGATGCCCTGCTGCACGTGGTGGACCTGTCTCACCCGGCCTGGCAGAGCCAAATTCGCTCAGTCATGGCCATTTTGGCGGAAATGCCCATTACTCCCGGCCCGGCTCTCCTGGCGTTTAACAAAATTGATCAGGTCGCTGGCGAAACGCTGGCGATCGCCCGGGAGGAATATCCCCAGGCGGTCTACATCTCCGCCAGCCAGCGGCTTGGGCTGGAAACCCTGCGTCGCCGCCTCGGCCAACTGGTGTCCTACGCCAATGTTCACATAGGTGAACTGTCCCCAGCCCAGGAGGTGACAGAGCCCCAGTGGCAGCCCCAGCATCCAGAAATGGGTCTTTGAACACGAGTTCCTAAACGGTTGAAGCAAAGCTACGTCGTTGTCGTCACGTCTCCATCTACCTATGGTTACTACTTCTCCAAAGGCTGTTATTCAACTTCCCGCTGGTCCCCGTATTCCGCCCACCGTTCAGCTTATGAACTGGCTGGGGCGGCCCTATCCGTTTCTGGACGACTGCGTACAGCGCTATGGTGACCTGTTTACCGTCCGGTTGGGTAGCCTGACGCCGATCGTATTCTGCAGTAACCCCGCGGGTAATCAGGCCATTTTCAAGGCGGAGCCGGGTCGCTTTGACGTGGGGCGTACCAATGGTTTGCTGCAGCCTCTGGTGGGCACTGCGTCCATTCTGCTGCTAGATGGCGATCGCCACCAGCGCCAGCGCCAGATCCTGATGCCGCCCTTCCACGGGGAGCGGATGCGGGCCTACGGCACCCTAATCGGCGACCTCACCCGCCAAGCTACCGCCGACTGGTCTTCCCAGCAGCCCTTTGCCGTGCGTCCGGTGATGCAGGAAATTTCGCTGCGGGTAATTTTGCAGGCCGTCTTTGGGCTATCCCAGGGCGAGCAGTACGAAGAGCTGCGGCTGCGGGTGAGCCGACTGCTCGATATGACCGGGTCGCCCCTCAGCTCTAGCCTGCTCTTCATTGAGTGGCTGCAAAAAGATTTGGGAGCCTGGAGCCCCTGGGGGCAGTTTGTGCACCAGCGATCGCAGGTGGATCAGATTCTCTACCGGGAGATTGGCGATCGCCGCACCCACCTTGACCCTGACCGTCCCGACATCCTGACGCTGCTGCTCCTAGCGCGGGATGCCGAGGGCAACCCCATGAGTGACCTGGAGCTGCGGGACGAGCTGATGACCCTGCTGCTGGCAGGACACGAAACCACGGCTTCAGCCCTGGCCTGGGCGCTCTACTGGATTCACGAGCATCCCTCGGTACGGGACGCCCTGCTGACCGAGCTGGACGGCGTCTCGCTGACAGAGCCGATGGCGATCGCCCGCCTGCCTTACCTGAGCGCCGTCTGCCAGGAAACCCTGCGAATTTATCCCATTACGCCCATTGCCATGCCCCGTTTGGTCCTAAACGAACCGTTCGATCTGCTGGGCCATGCGATTCCCCCGGAAACGATGGTGGCTCCCTGCATCTACCTCACCCATCATCGGGAGGATTTGTATCCCGATGCCCATCAGTTCCGCCCCGAGCGGTTTCTGGAGCGCCAGTTTTCGCCCTACGAATTTCTGCCCTTTGGTGGCGGCAATCGCCAGTGCGTCGGCATGGCCTTCGCCCTGTTTGAAATGAAGCTGGTGCTGGCCACTCTGCTGACCCAGTTTTCCCTGACGCGGGTGGGCGATCGCCCCCTGTATCCCACTCGGCGGGGCGTGACCCTGGCACCACCCTCTACCCTGCGAATGGTAGCGACTCCTAGAAGCTAATCGTTCCACTCCTGCTCGTCTTCCAGGTCTAGATGAGTAATGGTATCCCGCAGTTGGGGCCAGTCCACCCGCGCCGTAGGCTGGTCCTGCATGATCTTGCCGTGGTGGAGATGAATCAGCCGGGTGCTGAACTGTTGAGCCAGGTCGAGGTCGTGATTGACCATCAGAACGGTGACATCAGTTCGCTGGGTGAGGTCGAAGAGGATATCGATGAGCTGGGCGCTGCGTCCCACGTCAAGGGCCGAGGTGGGCTCGTCGAGCAGCAGGATCTTGGGGCAGACCACCAGCGCTCGGGCGATCGCCACCCACTGCCGCTGCCCCACGGAAAGCTGAGGCTCGGTGCGGTCTAGCCAGTCGGCGGGAATGTGGAGACGCCCCAGCCAATGCTGCATCCGGTGCTGAATTTCGGGGTCGGGCAGGCGGCGCAGTCGCAGGGGATAGGCGATCGCCTCCCGCACCGTCATACCAAGTAGCTTTGACTCCTGGGGCACAAAGACAATCTGCTGCCGCAGGGACAGGACGGGAATGGTGCGTAGAGGGGTCCCTTCAAAGAAGATTTCTCCGGAAGAGGGGTCGCTGAGCCGATTGAGCAGGCGCAGAAGGGACGACTTACCCGCGCCCGAGGCTCCGGTGATAGCGAGGCGATCGCCCACTTCTACCGCAAAGGACAAGTCCTTTAGCAAATCGTGAAGCCCGACCCGCGCCTGGAGGCTGACCTGCTTCACCTGAAGCTGGGGGGAACTTAGCGGAACCACCTTGAACGCCCTCCCTCCCTAGATTCCCTAAATACTGATCCCATGCCTTGCTCAATCACAGAAAGCTAGCAAAATCAACCCAACTGTAGCGCCGTCGCAATCGTCCAGGCATCCGTTAGCAGCAGCAGCAGCGTAAAGCCCAGCAGGATGAAGTACATCCAGGGCTGGGCCAGGGGCCTGACATCGGTGGTATCAATCCCGGTTTGCTTTTGGACATGGGCCACCAGCCGGGCAAACCCCGCCACCCGCATCGGCAGTAGATAGGCGTTCCCCTGGTCGTCTAGAAAATAGTAGACCAGGCCGCCCTGACCCGTGGTGCGCGGCTTCAGGGCAGTGATGCCAGACCAGGGCAGCGACCAACCCCGTCGCCAGATGCGGGGCACCCAGACCGGATAAGTGACCTGAATCCCTCGCTCATCCAGCACGACCCGCTCCGTCAGTGCGGCATAGAGTAGAATCGCGCCGATGGCGATCGCCCCTCCCAGCAGGACAGGGGAAACGGGGGCGGCGGTGGCGTGGGCCAGAAACGGCAGGGGAATCAGCAGGGCCGCATACAGGGCAAGTAGGGTCAGCCGAATGAGCGGCGAAAGCCGAAAAACCAGGGGCGATCGCAAATCTGGCAGCGACGCTGCTGCATTGGAGCTGGCGGTCAAATCCTGAGCAGAATCTTGAGGCGGGATAGCTGGAGTCACGGTAAGTGAGGTAGTGGGTAAACCTACTCCCTTCGTTCTAACGCAAAGCCAGGCGTGGGGCAATTGGAGGGAGCCGAATCACCGATCTGGACTAGGGCAAATATTTTTGCACCACTTGCCACCCGGTGAGGGAGACGGCAAGAAACCCGACGAACAGGAGCAGGTTTGTCCCCACATGGAGGCGGCGCGCCCAGGGACGCTTGGGGCTGATCTGGGTAGCGCTCCAGGCCGAGAGCAGCGTTAGGGCAACGACAACTAATCCGGTGGGCAGATGGGCGGAGTGCCCCAGATCTCCGTAGTAGCCCAGGGTACCCACCAGGCCAATAGCCAGCAGCAGCACCACCAGAAAGGTCATGATGCCGCCAATGGTGTAGTGGAGGGGGCGCAGCCACGGTGGGCGTGGCTGACGGACCTTCCGTTTATAGAATAGTCCAGAGCCAGTGATGGCCAGCAGGACATAGGCAAAGACGGAGAGCCCCATTGACCATGCGGCGATTCGCCAGAGCCAGAGGAAGGATGGCAGATCCATCTGCGCAGCCTCTTATAGCAACATCTCTCCATTATGACTGTAACGGCATCACTGGCGATAGGACGGGGGCTAACCGACCGCTAGCTCGAACTTCATAGAGATCCCCTCATGGGAACGCTGGGGCGCTGCCGGGGGGACCACGCCTTCGTTGCGGATCTCAATTTCCTGGTCTGAGAGGGGCGGCTTAGTGGGCGGAGTGGGCTCGGTTTCTTCATCAATGCGGAGGCGATCGCAGGAAATTGTATCTGACAGAATTGCGCTAGCCATCATGCCGCAGTGGATTTCAAGCTGAGCATGGGGAGGAGCTTCGAAAATGAGGCGCTGACCCGGAAACACCACCCGCTCAAAATACCAGTTAGGGATATTTGTGATGCGAGCCACCTGAATTTTACTGGTGGCATTGACGTAGCAGCAGGCGATGGATTCGAGACAGTTTGCAGGAACGGGATCGATGATTTGAGCCATAACAATTGAGGAGCTTTACGCTGACATGTAGATTCATATCAAAACGTTAACATCGTGCGATCCCCGCTAGCTGTAAACCCGACTACCAACCGATTGTTTTTGCAACTTTTTTGTCGGAGATCAGTCGGGCTAGAACCGGTAGAAGCGGGCATTAGCAAAGTTTGTAGCGATCGCTGCAGTCGCACAGATTTCTGAAGAAAATCTTAAGATTGGCAGCAGTCACGCTTTTTATCAATTGGCTGAGTCGGTACCCCGCGAAAATTAAATTTCGTAAAAATTTAGCCCAAAAAATCTGACAGCTAGTTTCTAACTGCCAAATTTTCGCATCACGCTTTTCAGGTAAATGAATGATCCAATACCATCGAGGGATGTCAAAGTTAAAGTGCCTTAACCGGGAGATATATTGTATCGATTTATCTAACTGCCCCTGAACAGAACAGTTTTGAGCAGTAGGCTATTTATTCAATAGGTTTTTGTAGGTAGCCTTCAGTTCTAACGGGCTTTAAGGGTGAATATTAGGCAATTAGCTCTATTGATAGGAAAAAATTTACGAATTAAGTTTTAGGTGAAGGCAAACCGGGGCATTTCACCAGCGCAGCCCTTGCGGAAAGCTCTGACGTGGAGCAGACCATTACTAGCCTTTCAGGGCACTAGCGGGGGGTGAGCCCCTCTGGCAACCAGTCCTAAGTATGTGCACACTCTTGCCTGGAACAGTGTGAGAGAGATCACAGCTACAGCTCATAACCTTTAAATTTGAGTCAAGTTTGCACCAATACCTATGGCGCTACGCTTTCGCGCTAAGCCATTCAGGAGGTGTGGAACCCCTGCATTGCGGGGGGGTCACAATCAAACCTTAGCCCGTAGGGCTGCATATAGATCGAGGCGGCGATCGCCCCAGGTGTACTAGCCCAGCGCTCTCATGAAGACCATGGATCTGTCTCTCGACGGAAATTTATGCGATGCATATCAGCGGAGCGAATGGTATCGTGAGGTTATAAAGATATATAAACATTCCTCTCATTTCTCGGTATCGATCGCTCATCGGACCCGCTTTATGGAATCTCTATCCAAGCTGCTTTACCAACCCAATCCTCAGGCCGAACGCATCCTCTATGTTCGCCTGCCCTGCAATCCCATCTTTCCCATCGGCGTTGTCTACATTGCCGATCACGTCCACAAAATTCTCCCTGGCGTCGAACAGCGCATTTTTGACCTGGGCACGGTTCCTCCCCTCGACTTTGCCCCGGCTCTCGACCGCTGTATCGATGAGTTCAAGCCGAGCTTGCTGGTGTTCTCCTGGCGAGACATTCAAATCTACGCGCCGGTTGGTGGACGGGGCGGCAATCCCCTGCAGCATGCCTTTGAGGTTTACTACGCCAAGAATCCCCTCGTTCGCCTGAAGGGAGCAGTGGGGGGGCTGAAGGTGACCACGGCTTACTATGCAGAGCTCTGGCGTAATCTGGGCCTGATCAAGCGGGGGCTAAAGCGGGCTAAGCGCCATGTTCCCCAAGCTCGCGCCGTGGTGGGTGGCGGTGCCGTTAGCGTCTTCTACGAGCAGATGGAGACGATGCTGCCAGCCGGAACCATTGTTTCTGTCGGGGAGGGGGAGCTGCTGCTGGAGAAGCTGCTGAAGGGGCAGAGTATCCAGGGTGAGCGCTGCTACGTTGTGGGAGAAACGAAACCGCGCGATCGCATGATTCACGAGAGCCCCACCCCGCTGGAGAAAACGGCCTGCGACTACGGCTACATCGAGCGCATCTGGCCTGAGTTTGAGTACTACCTGCAGGAACAGGACTTCTACATCGGCGTGCAGACTAAGCGCGGCTGCCCGCATAACTGCTGCTACTGCATTTACACGGTGGTGGAGGGCAAGCAGGTGCGCATCAACCCCGCCGATGAGGTGGTGGCCGAAATGCAGCAGCTCTATCGCCGGGGCATTCGCAACTTCTGGTTTACCGATGCTCAGTTCATTCCCGCTCGCCGGTTCATCGATGACGCCATCGAGCTGCTGCAGAAAATCCTGGATGCCGGAATGACCGACATTCACTGGGCTGCCTACATTCGGGCCGATAATCTCACGCCTGAGCTGTGCGACTTGATGGTGAAGACCGGCATGAACTATTTTGAGATCGGCATTACCAGTGGCTCCCAAGAGCTGGTGCGGAAGATGCGCATGGGCTACAACCTGCGCACCGTGCTGGAGAACTGCCGCGACCTGAAAACAGCCGGGTTCAACGATCTGGTTTCGGTCAACTACTCCTTCAACGTCATTGACGAGCGCCCCGAAACTATCCGCCAGACGGTTGCCTACCATCGGGAGCTAGAGAACATCTTTGGGGCAGACAAGGTGGAGCCCGCCATCTTCTTTATTGGCCTCCAGCCCCACACCCACCTGGAGGACTACGCGTTTAAAAACGATATTCTCAAGCCGGGCTATGACCCCATGAGCCTGATGCCCTGGACGGCGAAGAAGCTACTGTGGAACCCTGAACCTCTGGGCTCTTTCTTTGGCGAAGTCTGCCTAGAGGCGTGGCGGCGCAACCCCAATGACTTTGGGCGCGAAGTCATGACAATTTTAGAAGAGCGGCTGGGGCGGGCAAGCCTGGAGGAAGCCCTCTCTGCGCCTATCTCCCACAAACCCCGGGAGTTAGTGGCAGTGTCCTAATCGCACCGCTGATGACCAACTTGCACACCAAACCGATACTGACTGAACTATGCTGGAAGGCTCGATTCTCAAGCAGCTCAAAGATGCCCACCGCCAGGAAGGCAGCGGCAAGCGTCCCCTCAATTTTGGGGTGTATTACAAAAACACGCTGGTTGCCCTGTGCCACGCTCTGGAAGACTCTATCCTGTCGGCAAACTATGAGCCTCTGATGATTACGGCCTTTCAGCGCGGCAAGTGGTACCTGCAGGAGGCCGATCGCTACCACGACCTAGCCCAAAGTTCCCATGATGTCATTATCATGGCGGCTCCCGATGCTGGGTTCCAAGACCACCCCACGAGCCAGCTCGCCAATGTACGACTGGTCAGCCTCGACCCGTCTGACCCGGTGGCGCAGGAGTGGCACCTGATCATCCTGTCACCCCGCTACACGGCGATGGTGCTGTGCCAGGAACTGTCGGACGAGGATTACGGCCAATTCGGGCGGCCCGAGACTGATCTGGAGCGGAAGTTCTACGGGTTCTGGACGTTTGAGCCGAACCTGGTGGAGGAGACAGCAGAACTGGCGATCGCCCACCTCCAGCAATACGAACCCGACCTGGCAGCGCGTCTGCGTCAGCAGGTGCAGGACGTGGCCATTGCGGCTGAAGCCCACGACAGTAGCAACCTTCCCACCGTTGAGAACGTGAGCACCATCGTGCAACGCGTGGTGGACTATCTGCAAACCAGCCAGGATGACTCCCATACGGCCCCTCCCGTGTCGCTGGCGGCAGACGATGCTTTCGCTCGACTGGATACCAACCTGGTGTCTAACAAGCTGCAGGCTTACCTGCGCCTCTCCCAGCTAATGGACCAGGCCGATGTGAGCAACCCCATGGCAGCAACCGAGGTGGCGGCTATTGCGGAGGCCATCGGTCAACTCCTGGATCTGCCGGGATGGCAGCTCCATCGGCTGCGGCTGGCGGGTCTGCTACACCGCCTTGCCTTCCTTCAAGGGTCGCAGGGCGTCCTCAGCCCTAGCGCCTCACCCCGCTACTCTGAGGAAGATCCGGCTCCTGCCCCCAGTTGTCCCTTAAATCTGGGTACCCAGGCCCTACGGCTGATGCCACGGCTACGGGCGATCGCCACCATCATTACCCATCAGAGCGAGTGGTGGAATGGCAGTGGTCAGCCCGCTCAATTGGCCCACGACGAAATTCCGCTGGAGTCCCGTATTCTCGGCCTGGCGATGGAATTCCAGCATCGACTCGCCGCCCATCAACCTGAGGCCAAGACGGGCGATCGCTTCAACAGCCACCTCAACCCCGACAAACTCGAGCTAGCCCTGGCAGACTGCGCCCAGCAGGCAGGGGAACGCTGGGACCCGAAGCTGGTGGAGGTGCTCACGCTGCTGGTCAGCGGGTTGAAGCAGGGGCTCAACCTGTCGGTGACAACCCCCAAGATTGCCGCCGGACTGTGGCTGCTGGATACCGAGACCGAAGCTCCAAGCTTTGCCATGACCCAGCCAGGTTAGGCATTTCCTAGGAAAAAATTACTTCGGCTAGGCGATTTCCAGGAAGAATTCTACCCCTAGTTCAACGATTGGCGGGGGCAAAAGGCCAATTTCCCCTACAATGTGGTGGAGGTTTTTTCCAGCCACGCATATTTAGGGGATCCGAGAGGCAGCCCGAGATTCTAGCAATAAAACCCAGATTCTTAA
>JBHJGR010000413.1:0-15929 GCA_050331615.1 Elainellaceae cyanobacterium | reverse complement strand
GAGGCGCTTTATAGCCCAATGGATCGGGCAATTGGACACTACCGCCGATACCGCAAAGCCACGCTGAAGGCAGCTTTTGAAGCGGCTGGCCTGCAGGCGTCGCAAGTTTGGTACTTCAACCTAGCCGGTATTCCTGGCTGGTGGCTAAACGGTCGGGTACTTAATCGCACAACCCCGCCCGCAGGCCAGGTAGGGCTGTTCAACAAAATTGTGCCCGTCCTCCAGAGATGGGAGGCAGCGGTGCCGCCGCCTGTTGGCCTGTCCCTATACGGTGTAGCGACGGCTAGAGACGCGGCACCTCAAATACACCTTTCTTAGTTCCTGTCAGCCACCGAAACGTCGATGGATGCCGAATCGACCTGAATACCAGCCGACTGGGCAGTGACATAGGCGATGGTTTTTGCCGCCTGGGAATGGTCGGCGTAAACCTCCATAGCGTAGCGGTTAACCTGCTCGTCTCCCGTCTCGCGTCCGTCGAGTTGCACTTCATAGCGCATGGGCAGTTCTCCTTTCTAACTTTCTTCACATTTACGAACCGATTCGAGAACTCTAGCGAGTTTTCGGACAGGCTCTAAGACACAACGCCAAGCGTCTCTCGCTCGGCAGGTCTTACTCTGCTTCCATATTGAAGTGTCTGTAAAGTTTTGTAATCTATCGGAGAGAATAAAAATGCCTGTGCAAATTTTCTTTGGGCATTAACGGCGCGTCTCCGATTTCGGGTTTTGCGGCTGAGCCATTGTCCGCAGCGATCGCAGTAGGGGCGATCGCCTCAAAATCCG
This sequence comes from Elainellaceae cyanobacterium, assembly GCA_050331615.1. Taxonomy (GTDB): domain Bacteria; phylum Cyanobacteriota; class Cyanobacteriia; order CAKZMO01; family CAKZMO01; genus JAYKGU01. The sequence continues at coordinate 15,150 of JBHJGR010000413.1, read as the reverse complement.
CCATCCCCACAGCGCTCCCAGCATAGCGCCGCTGTAGGCCAGCTCAAAGCTGATGAATTGCCAGTGCCCAGCGTAGAACAGACCCTTGGTGTGCTGCACCGATGGGAATAAGGGCGTGGCGGCCTGGAAGGGGCGATCGCTGAAGGGCAGCCATAGCCGCAGTCCTGCGTCGCCCGCCGTGTAGAAGTCCAGCAGCAGGTGGGAACCGTAGAGCAGCAAGGTGAGGCCCATCAGCAGGCGGACGGAGCGGTGACCCAATCGATGGGCGATCGCCCCTATGACCAGCGTGAGGCCGACCAGGAAGGGAATGGTATGGGTGATGCCGCGATGGGTGCCGATGCCGAGGAACTGGGCCGCAAAGTCTAGGTCGGCGGCATTAGTCAGGAAGACTGAAGTAAACAGCAGCAGGCGCTGACGGGGACGCACGAAGGGTTGCGATAGCGCGTATCCAGTAACCGAATGGGCGATGGGCGATGGCATGGCGCTTTGGCGCTCCCAATTTAAGTGAATAAGTACGACCGTTGACCAACTTTATGCTAGTCGGGGCGATCGCCATTGTCATCGCGCAAGCGGCAGCTTTGAGGAATCTTCGCTCAATTCCTCGATTGACTCAACGGGACCTGGACAGACAGTTTATCTACTCCTCGGCTCCCAACTTTTCCTGCAGCACGACCTCCGATGCCCGGAAGCCAACCAGTACTGCCGTTCCGTCTTTAACAAACAGGGGGCGCTTAAGCAGCATGGCGTCCTGGGCAAACGCCTCCACCCACTGCTCATCGCTCCAGGTTTTCTTGTCCTCCCCGAGGGCGCGATAGGAGTGTCCGGAGGTGTTGCGCATAGGCTTAGATCCCAGCACCCCGACCCAGCTTTGCAGCAATTCGCGACTGGGCGGCGTTTCCTTAGTGTTGATGAACTCGTACTCGATGCCGTTTTTCTCTAGCCACTGAAACGCCTTCTTGCAGGTGCCGCAGTTGGGAATGCCGTAGACCTGAAGCCCCATGAAGTCCTCCACAAGCGATTGCTAAGCTTTCTCTCCAGGTGTATGGTATAAATATACCAAAAAATTTATTGACGAGCTCTACAGGCTTAGACTTGTGAGCGGATTCCCCGCGCTGCAGGGAATCCGCTCATAATGGTGTCCTAACGCCAATGCGTAGTGGTAAGACAAGTCTAAGATAGTGCACTAGGCGATCGCGTCAAACTTTTGACTGGTGGGCATTGCCCACCCTACGCCTATTCCATCAAATTAGCGGTGTCAGACCAGTAGAGCACGGCTACTGCACCTGCTGCAGCGATCGCGTCAGGATGTCGGTGCTGATGACGGGCGTTAGCGTTGAGTACAGCAGAATTTCCTCTGGAGTGACGTTGGCCACGTTGTAAAAAGCTTCGTTCCGGTCTTCGTCGAAGCTCAGAGTACCCCCATCCAGCACCGCGCCACCAAACAGACCTGAACTACGGGAATAGACCAGAATGTCACCGGCCACTTCTCTGGGGTCAGAAATGGAGCCAGTTTCTGGACCTGCCGTCCCGGAAACCACGCCATCAAAGTCGATCTCACCGTCAATGATGTCGTCCAGCACTTCCCGGTTTCTCACCAGCATGACGATATCGCTCGAACGGCCTCCCACCTGTAGGCCGATGCTGCCGCCGCCCAGGGTCAGAAACGCCGGGTTGCTCCAGGTGCCGTCAGGCTGGCGGGCCACCATCAGCCCGTCACCGCTCCAGCCGCCCACGATGAAGCCGCCCCGTCCCAGGTTGCTGATGACGACGATCGCTTCGCTGTCCTGCACCAGAATCGGCGGAATACCAACTTCAAGGTCGCTGGACAGTTCCAGAAGGACTTCACTAGATTCGGCCAGTTCTTCAACAGCGTCTTCCTGGGTGTCGGAGAGCTGAGCCAGCGCGGGAGCAGCGCTGCCAAGGGCAAGAAGTAGAGCAGAGGTAGTGGCGGTCAGAGATTTGAAGAGCATTGGGGAGCCTCCTGCTGAAGATCAAAGAAGAGTTCACGTCCAGCGTCTCGACAATGGCGTAGTTTTACCTCTGTTAATTGAAAGGTTGAGTGGGGCGATCGCCTATTCACTTTGATAGAACAGGACGCGGCTATCCCCGACTTGCTTCGCTGAAGTCGGGGCAGGATAGCGGGCAGATGAGCGGGTTCAATACCCGCGAAGCTGCCAGTTTTTCTGGCACAATAGTTTCACGAGAGCCACACACTATAAAAGAGCCTCGTAGCGCAAAGTAAAACTTTGTCAACCAACTCCTTCTAAGTTGGTATTTGGGCTAACCCCCTATGGGGGCAGGAACTGTCCTCGTCAGACGCAGAGCCGCCAACCTCTACCGAGCACGCAAGTGTCAGGCAAATTGGGGCGTTGAAGCAGCCGAAACAATGCCCTAAGCGGCGGACCGAAACTTCGTCCTCTTAGGGCGGAGTCGTTCATCAAAAGCGGCTAGAGCAGTCTAAGCGTTGGAGAGACGAGTCATCATTTCAGGTCAGTAGGTCATCACCCCAGCCGTTCTGGCTTAGGGATGGGGGCCATGGGAGTGGAGGATGTTTGGATTTTGGATTTTGGATTTTAGATTTTGGGGCTAGTTTTGATCCCCTCAGTTGGCGACTACGGCGATGCATTCGATCTCGACGCGTACGTCCTTGGGTAAGCGGGCGACCTCGACACAGGCGCGGGCGGGGGCGGTGGCCTCATCAAAGAAGGTGGCATAAACCTCGTTCATGGCGGCAAAGTCGTTCAAATCTGCCAGGAAGACGGTGGTTTTGACCACGTCAGCGAGACCAGCATTCGCCGCCGCTAGAATGGCGGACAGGTTGGTCAATGCTTGCCGAGTTTGGGCAGCCACGTCGCCCTCGCCGACGACTGTTCCCGTTTGGGGGTCGAGGGGAATTTGCCCCGCCACAAAAATGAGCTGACCGGATGCGGCGATCGCCTGGCTGTACGGCCCCACTGGCGCAGGAGCCTGCTGCGTTTGAATAACCGTCCGAGCCATGTGCCTCACTACCCCACCTAATCATCCGAGAGGTAGATAATACCATCTAACCGGGTTCCCGGAGCTGTTGCCGCTGCATGTTCTGGTGAATCTGGGCGTGCTTGGGGGAAACCTGGGCTAGCTGCTCGGACACCTGCGGGTCATAGAGCCGCAGGTAGTTCCAGTAGTTTTCGAAGACCGCCTCCACGTAGCCCTTGGTTTCGGGGAAGGGAATTTGCTCCACGAACTCGTCAGGGTCGGCGGTGCTGAAGCGGCGAATCCAGTCGGCCACATTGCCTGGCCCCGCGTTGTAGCTGGCGACGGCAAAGAGGGAGTTGTCGCCATATTCCGAGTGGGTATAGTCCAGGTACCAAGTGCCCATTTTGATGTTGTCGTTGGGGTCGTTCAGGTCGTAGTTGGGCAGGTCCGTTTGTTGGGCAATCCACTGACCAGTAGCGGGCATGATTTGCATCAGCCCTGTAGCTCCAGCGACCGACCTGATTTGAGGTTCAAAGCGCGACTCCTGGCGGATCAGGCCCATCACCATCATGGGATTGAGCTGGCGCTGCTCGGCCCACTGCTGCACCGGGGCGGCAAAGGGGAAGGGATAGAGGGCTTCCCAGTAGGCGGGTAGCTCCATAGCAACTTCGGCGCTGAGGGTGCTGTCTTCCTCTGGTCGCCACGACAGATTCTCCACCATGAAGATGCCTTTGAGGTGGTCACCCACTCCTAAGCGCAGGATGCCATCAGTGAGCTGCTGGGCTACCGTGGGGCGAGTGAGGTTCTGGAACTCTACCTGCCAAATGGCCCAGGCATCGGCGTTTTGCCCCAGGCGGTGGAGTTCCTGCAGCAGCTCGGAGCCGGTAGGAAGGGGCGATCGCTCCATCGGCCTCATCACCGTAGGCAGTTTACGGCGGGCAGTGGTGAATGTCCCCACGTCCCACCCCAGCAGACTGGCCGCCCGCCAGGCGTAGTAGGATTCTGGGTACTGCTTGAGGACGTGCTCATAGGCTTTGCGGGCATCGGCCTCGCGCCCCAGTTGGGCGGCCCACTTGCCCACCCAGAAGGCGGACTCTGGGGCCAGCTCATGGTCAGGATTTTGCGTGACGATTTCCCCGGCCCACTCCCAGGCTTTGGTGAGGTTTCCCGCGGCGGCGGCGGCTTCAGCCCGCTGCCAGCGTAGCTCGGCGGCTGCCTCCGAATCGCCGTATTGGCTCAGCACCGAGGCCCGCGCCTGGTCAGCCGACGTCTGGCTCTGCATGGCCTCCAAAGCATCTGCGCGAGCCAGCAGCGCTTCACCAGCCCGGTCGGGGAACCGCTCGATCACCTGATCTAGATAGGCCAGCGACGTTTCGCCGCTGTGCAGCCGCGCCAGGTGCAGCAGGGCCTGAGCCGTGTCCTCCGCGTCGGGGAACTCGGCCACCGTTTGCTGGTAGGCAGCGATCGCATCCAGCCGTCGCCCGTCCAGGTGGGCACCCCGTCCTGCCCGATAGCGGTTCCGGGGCGTTGCCGAGGCCCGCTCGTAGGCCCGTGCCGCTGCCCCATAGAGCTGGTTTTCCCAGTAGCCAAAGCCGATTGCCTCCCAGTCTTCGGGCGTGAGCTGGCTGCCGTAGTCGGTTGCCAGGCGGTTGAGGACGGGAATGACGTCGGACACGTAGAGCGATCGCCGAGCCAGCAGCCGCATCAGGTCAGCGTTGGGGGACTCTTCCAGCCGCGTGCGGGCAATCAGCAGAGAGCGGGGATGGGTGGGGAAGCGGGCGATCGCCTCATCCCAATACCGAGCATCATTTTGACCCAAGACATACAGCGCCTCGACTGCTACGGGATGGTCGGCAAACTCATCCAGCAGCAGCTGCCAGCGCTCCTGGGCCTTTGCAGCATTGCCACTGGCGGCGTAGGCCCGCGCCTGTTGATAGATGACCATCGGGGTCATGAGCTGATAGTCTTGCTCTAGACCTTCTAGCAGAGGTAGGGCAGCCCCGGCTCGTCCCTGGGCAATCAGGTCAGTGGCCAGCAGGTAGCGGGCGCGGTACTGGTCGAGCTGACGGATGGAGGGGTGGGCCTGGTTAAGCAGTTCAGATTCGCCTGAGGCGATCGCGGCGAGTTGGGGCGATCGCGTCTCCACGGGCAGAGCGACCAGGGGCAAAACGGCGGAGGGGAGGCCAGCATCAGGCAGCGTCTCGGCTGTATCAATCGGGGCTGGCATCCAGTTGAGATTGAACCAGCCCGGATAGCGAGTCGAGATGCGGGACAGGGCCATCGACGTACCGAGAACAACGATGGTGAAGCCGACGCTCGCACCCATGACGACGGTCGGCTTGAATCGCTTGAGAATTTGCATGGTGGTCTGGAGGAGGAACTTGGTTGAGCGCGATTTCGGAGAGCTAGATGCATCCTAGCGCAAGGGGATCGTCTCGCTGAGGCAGGGCCTGCAGCATGGCGTGAATAGCACAGCAGATTTTGGGGATTACTGAATATAAAACAATAAAGTGGAGATAGAGTTGAGGTAAAGCGTTGTCTTACTGTTTCCGATAGAGCTTAGTATCTATGTCAGGCCTAGCATATTTAGATATTCTTGAGTAGAGTGATCTACCGTAAATTGAGATAACCAGTCAGCAGGAATCGGAGGCGCTTGACTATCTAATGCACTCAGAATTTTCTCTGCTAATGCTTGGCTATCGCCAACTGGTATTAAGTGACCATACTTGCCATTGTCTAAAATTTCCGAAGGCCCACTTTCGCAATTGGTCGAAATGACAGGAACTCCTGTTGCCATCGCTTCAATCAGGACGTTAGGCAAACCTTCCCATAAAGAAGACAGAGCGAAGACATTGGAATGTGCCATATAAGCATAAGGATTATTCACGTGACCAGGCAACATTACGTCTCCCTCTAACCCTAGCTCGTGGATGAGAGCTTCAAGTTTGGGTCTATCGGGACCCCATCCCAAAATGACTAATTTAGCTTCTCGAATTTTTCGCACCTGAGCAAAAGCATAAATCAAGGTCGGGAAATCTTTCTGCTCCTGTAGTTTACCGACCCCTAAAACAATTGGAAAGCTTGTTTGATTAAACCAGGGATGGTCTATCGGCTCCTTCATTTTTTCCAGAAGGTCGGGAACAATTGTGGGATTATAAATAACTCGAAATCGATTTTTTGGTAAACCAGTAATCTGAGCTAAATCATTGGCTACACCTTGAGAAACTGCAATAATTCCATCCGCAAAGGGATAAAGATAACGAATGAAAATTGGAATAAGACGCTTTTTCAATTGACTAGAAGCTTCTGCTTGCCTAGAGACAGTGTTAGCTTCGCGTACAATCACTCTTGTTGACGTCCCAGAAATTATCTTTGCTAAGATGGCAAATTCGTTATTGTAATGCAAAGTAGACAGCAATGTTTTTGGCTGCTCATTTTTTAGATATTTGACCAGTTTAGGAAGACATAGTGCTAAACGGGGTGCTTTGAGATCAATTATCCTCACTTTAGGACAAACATACTTTATAAAAGGGCCTCCTCCGATCGCTAATACCAAATCTACTTTCAATCCCATTTCCGCAAGTTTCTGGATCAGATTCAAAATAACTCTTTCTGCTCCGCCACCGCCTACATAACGAAGAAAAAAAGCAATATCTGTGGAATACATAGAAATTAAGCCTCGTTCATTTTTGAATAATTCGAGCTGGAATTCCCACAGCTAATGCATTGTCAGGTACAGACTGTAGAACAACCGCATTAGCTCCGACGATAGCATCAACTCCAATTGTTATTTTTCCGAGAACTTGAGCTCCGCAATATACTATACTGCCTTCAAATAATTCTGGATAATTTTTTTCTCCGCGTACAGCAATACCTAATGTGACGTTTTGGTAAATGGTTACATTTTTATGGATAATCACTCCCTCTCCTATTACAATTCCTGTCGCATGAGGAAGGGAGATACCGGCTTCAAGATGAGCATCAGGAGCGACGTGACATCCAGTAAGATCAGTTGCTACTTTCATCAAAACGCTTCGCAAAAAAGCTATTGCTATGTTGTCGAATCCTTTAAGGCATGATTGAAGCCTGAAAATCAAGAGCAACTGACAACCTGAATGAGTTAGTAGTAATCGAAAAAATCTCAAAGATGAAGGCGCACCTCCATTCGCTATCAAATCAGCCTTGATTGTTTTGAAAAATGAAAACGGAGATTGCTTAGCCACCTCAGATATAGAATGTGCTCTAAGAATTTTATTTGCCATTTTCTTTTACCTCAGCTGCAGCCAGAAAAGTTGCTAGAGAACGATTAAAGCAACTAGTAGGAAACAAAATAATATGTGTGAATTGCACAAAACGGTAGATTTTGGGAGTCGTCTAACATGTAATTCCAAGGTTGAGATAGAGTCGAGTCTTATGTCAAGAAAAGCCAACTAAAGACGGTCTAATAGACCTTGGTCAGAGCGTTAGACCGATGACGTATAGCTGCGATTCAAAACAACTTCCTGGTAAGTTCCTGATTTTACGATCTGCCCATTTTCCATTAAGTAAATACGATCGCAGTGCTCAACCGTTGAAAGACGGTGGGCAATGATAATCATCGTTTTCTTACCACTAAGAGCTCGAATTGCTTCTGTGACAAGATGTTCTGTTTCGTTATCTAGTGCAGAGGTGGCTTCATCCAAAACCAAGATTTCTCGTTCATGATAGAGCGCTCGAGCAATACCAACGCGTTGCCGTTGTCCCCCTGAAAGGCACATCCCCTGTTCACCAATACGCGTCTTAACACCTTCTGGCATATGTTCAACAAGCTCTTTTAGCTGAGCTGCTTCAATTGACTGCCTCAAACGCTCAGCATCTATTTGCTCATCTGGAACCCCATAAGCAACATTACGTTCGAGAGTATCGTCAATCAAAAAAATTGACTGAGGAATATAGCCAATCAGGTCTTGCCATGCCCGTAAGTTACGATAAACAGACTTACCGTCAACTAGAATGTCCCCTGACTGTGGCGCTAAAAGACCTAAAACCAGATCAACTAACGTCGTTTTCCCAGCACCAGATTTGCCGATGAGTGCAATCGATTGGCCCTTATGGAGCACTAAATCTACTCCTCGTAATGCTAGTTCTTTAGCACCATCGTATTTAAACGAAATACGGCTTAAGCATATCTTGTCTTTGAAGGGTAGCGTGGTTATTTTATCGCCCTCTAATTCTGGCTGGTAACCACTGAGCTGTTGAGGGGCAATCCCTTCAAAGTTCTCCAGCTCCTTAAGATCAAAGTAAAGCTTATTAACTACATATGATGATGAGCGGAGCTGAGTAAAACCGGAAGTGATTTGAGTAGCAACCGGCATCAATCGAATAGCGACAACTCCAAATACACCCAAGGTTGCAATTAAACTATCGCTATCTCTATTTGTTAATAGAGAGACTGAGGCTAGCCCTAGTATGAACGTCATAACTAACGCTTCAATCAAAAGACGAGGTAAAATCGCAAAGCTCATCGCCGAACCGCAGGCCTCAGCATACCTTTTGGATTGATGGCTCAGCTGTTGTTTAAAGTAGGATTCACAGCCAATTAAACGAGTTTCCTTCAAACCTCCTAGACTATGATTAATAACGCGAATCATCTCTGCTTTAGATTGGGAGGAAGTTTTACCCCACAAGGAAAGACGCTTGCGAAAGCGAATAACCAACGCAATCCCTAGAAATATTATTAAAGAAGCTGCCAGGGTGGAAAGAGCATCAGTAATCAGCAATAGCCCGATTAAAGTTGCCATCATTACTATGCTTACAGTGGAGTTGAGAATTTGTAGAAGAGTGCCATTACAGAATATATCTGCGTCGTTAACAATATTCTGAATCAAAAAGGCTGTATTGCTCTTTAAGTGAAACGAGTAGGGAAGTCTCAAATAAGAATCGAGTAATCTTAGACGAAGCTTTCTTTGGTGAAATAGGCTAAATAGAACAACGTATTCACGAACTTTGAAGTTGAAAAAAGCTTTAACGTAAAAAACGATTAAGATGACAATAGCAATCGAGACTAAAAATTGGTTTATTGAGCTGAAGCCGGTAACTTCGTAAGCCCAGTTAAGAAAAGCATTACTCTGAATTAAACTTGGATTGCTAGCTAAGGCAATAAAAGGACCAATCAGGCCGACCCCTATAGCTTCTAAGAAAGATGTAAGCAAAATTGCCGCGAATAAAGGTATAAGCTTGGCCTTTTGATCACCGAGGATATAGAAGAATTTGTTTAGATATTTTCTCATAATTGCGTATACTACACCACATACATTTTTACTGCTTTTAGCGTGCCTGATTAAACGTTTTCGATTGGGATAGTTGACTTAACCTTCACGAGAGTTTTAAAAGACAGATGACTTCAAGCTTTATAAATTACCTCTCAATCAAAATCGCAAATTTTAATGAATACAACCGCATTAATGATAACAGCATTTATTAGCTACATGCTTTCAAATTTAGATTTGGCTGGGAATAAAGCTTCAGCTAAATGTCTTATTTTCTAGACTCACTAACTCATGCATAATCTATAGTAATTAGGAATCGCGACAATTGCTTCTAGATCTTCAATATTCACGGATAGACTTTTATAGAGGGCTTTCCAGGGTAAAACAGTAAGCCTTTGGCATGTTTTTTAGATTATTGAAAGGTTGATAAAATGAGTTCTTGAAAGTCTTGACAGAATAATTATTTTCGCTACTGCTAAACAACAATTTGAATGGCAAATCATTATATTCAAAACTCGACATGCTTTTTGAAATGCAGTACTTTTGCACTTAATTATGGTAATGCTCAAGTGATCAGTAAATTTATCTTTGTCGCTCGTTCAGCATCATTCCTAAACAAGTTAAATATATTGCAACCTTCCCAGCCCTTGCTGGCTTCACAAAACACTTCGCGGAAAAATATACCCTTACTAGGATCATTATTCACCACTTCACCTGCTTGGATGATTAAGTGTTGATGTGATTCAACATATGTATGTGATGTAACAGTAAAGTATTTCCAAAAGACTTGTTACAAGATATCTTTGAAAGTCACTGAAAGCTATTCTAGGAGAGACTTTTAAGTAAATTTGCCCAAATAGGGCTGAAAGCCCTTCCTAAATGCAGAACGTTTCGAGTTTTTCTAGTTTGACTTACGATAACCCTAAAGCATAAGGATGTTTATGAGAAACTCACATCGTTAAGTAGGTAAATTGGAGTTTATCAGAAATAGAAAGGAACTTGTTTTGAGTCAGCATACCTCTGACTTTATTTGGCACTAGACAGCTGAGCAAGGTGGTGGGTGCGATCGCATCAGCTAAACTGCACATTCCGCCGGTAGCGCTGGGTTTACCGAATGCTGTTGCCGCAGGCGAGCCTCTTCCACGAGAAACTCCTGGAGCTGGGTTTCGATCTGGTCGCGCACAATCTGGCGATACTCGATGAAATGCTCATTGTGGGCACAGACAGTCAAGTACTGAATCGTGACCGCCGGATTATGGCGCATGATGCTGAACAGGTGATGCCAGAACTTCCAGCGAGTGGGGCGCTTGATGCCCTGCCGCCAAGCCACAATCAGCAATGCCCGCACATCCACCAGGTCTGGCAGCTTAGGAGACGCCGGGCGGCAGCGGGGCGCTCCCATCGTCAGGAAACAGCGGTGAATTCGGTCTAAGTATTGCCCCGGCTCATAGAGCCGCCAGAAGGCATCCACATACTCCCGCGCAATGTCCTCCAGGGGACGGGTGGGGATGAAGTTCATGAGCGTGGTCTGGTTGATGGTACCGTCCTTGCCGGCCCGCAGTCGGCCTTCTTTCTCCAGGCGATGCCAGAGGGCGGTGTGGGGCAGGGCCTGCAGCATGGCGAAGGTGGTGGTGGGGATGTGGGTTTGCTCCACAAATTCGACGATGCGATCGCCCGCCCCCGCTTTTTCTCCATCAAAGCCGATAATAAAGCCCGCCATCACCCGCAGCCCGGCACGGGTAATGGTGTCCACTGCTTCATTCAGAGGATTACGGGTGTTCTGAAATTTCTTCGTAAGGGACAGGCTACCCTCATCTGGAGTCTCAATGCCCAGGAAGACGGCGTTAAAGTTGCAGTCGATCATCAAGTCCAGCAGCTCTGGGTCGCTGGCCAGATCCACCGATGCCTCGGTGGTGAAGCTGAAGGGGTAGTCATACTCTCGCTGCCAGTTCACCAGCTCCTTGAGCAGCAGCTTCACGCTGCGCTTGTTGCCGATGAAGTTGTCGTCCACCATGAACACGGCCCGCCGCCAGCCCAGGTCATACAGGTACTCCAGCTCCCGCAAAAGCTGGGCCGGGGTTTTGGTGCGAGGCTTGCGTCCGTAGAGGGTAATGATGTCGCAGAATTCGCACTGGAAGGGACAGCCCCGCGAAAACTGGACGGACATGGAGTCGTAGGCATCGAACTCCAGCAGGTCAAATCGAGGGATGGGGGTTTGGGTGACGTCCGGCTTATCCCCGTTCGAGCGGAAGGTGCCCTGGCGATCGCCCCGCTGAATCGCCTCGACAAACATGGGCAGGGTAATTTCCCCTTCATCCAGAATCAGGTAATCCGCCCCCGCCGCTGCCATATCTTCCGGTATAGAGGTCGGGTAGGGGCCGCCCACCGCTACCGCCTTACCCCGCCGCTTGGCTGCCTGGATTTGGGCCAGCATGTCGGTCTTCTGCACAATCATGGCGGACAGAATGACGACATCGGCCCAGGCCCATTCCTGCTCCGTCACCTCGCGCACGTTGCGGTCCACTAGCTTAAAGACCCAGTTTTGGGGCAGGATGGCTGCTACCGTTACCAAGCCCAAAGGCGGCAGCAGCACCTTGCGGTTCACCAGCTCCAGAATTTTCTCGTAAGACCAAAAGGTAGGGGGAAATTGCGGATAGATGAGCAAAACATTCATGCTGGGATCTCTCACACCGTTAGTTGACCGAGTCTAGCCAGTAGCACCGTAATCGTCAGGCAGCGATCGCCCCTGATGTTGCCGGAAATTGGGCAGGGGTAAACTATCCCTAAATTGATGAAAACCGGGTAAGGGCAAATGGCCATTTGCCCCTACGGGGTGCCGATTTCCAGTTCAACGCCATACGTAGCCTGTAAATTGCAGGTATCGTGGTCGACCAGGTTGGTGTCGCTGAGTTCCAGATTATAGAAATCTACCCAGTCCTGCACGAAGTATGGGCCAGCGTGCCAGGTGCCCACCTCCAGCTTGATGAAGCAGTCGCCAGGGATTTGGAAAGCGGCGATCGCCCCCAACTCCGGCTGAGAGGTGTCTCCAGGGGGAGCCACTGCCAGCAGCCAGGGCTGCCCTCCCAGAGCACCCAGACACTGGGTACACTGCTGATGGCGCGTGATCCGGGTAAACCGCCGCCCCCGCTGGTGCAGCCGCATGATATAGAAGCGGGGAATGCCCCGGCTGAGTTCGAGCTGGGCGTCGGCCTGGTCGAACGGTTTGCCGTCCTCAGAGGCGGCGATTACCTGACCGTAGGGGCGAAAGCTGTCCGGCGTGATCCACCGCGCCGGGAGCGAATGTAACTGAGACATAGAGGAGACGGAATCAGGCATGGCGAATCAATGAATCAGAGATACCGTGATGATCTGACACGGCTAATTTAATGAGATAGATTGCACCGCGCAGTGTGGGCAATGCCCACCAGTCAAAAGTTTGACGCGATCGCCCAATGCACTCCCTTAGGCTTGTCTTACCACTACAGGAGCCGCTAAGCAATATCAAGGGCCAACAAGACAAAGCGTAGCAGAAACACTGCGGCCAAAATCCAGATAGCGATACCGATTTCGTGGGCTTTACCCTGGAAAGCTTTGATGAGTGGGTAGGCGATGAAGCCCACTGCCAGCCCCTCGGCAATAGAAAAGCTCAGCGGCATGACCAGGATGGTGAGAAAGGAGGGAATCGACTCTGCCGGGTCGCCCCAGTTGATGCCCCGCACGTTCCCGGCCATGAGGACGCCGACAATGACCAGGGCCGCAGCGGTGGCAAATCCGGGAATAGCAGAAAACAGGGGAATGAAGAAAATCGCCAGAACGAACAGGGCCGCAGTGACGATCGCCGTAAAGCCCGATCGCCCCCCTTCCGCCACGCCGGACGCCGATTCAATGTAGGTGGTGACGGTGGAGGTACCCAGGACCGCGCCTACGGTGGTGCCCACTGCGTCAGCCATGAGAGCCTGGTTGGCCTTGGGGAGTTCCCCCCGCTCGTTGATCATATTGGCCTGCACCCCCACCCCTGATAGGGTGCCGATGGTGTCAAACAGGTCCACGAACAGAAATACGAAGAGAATGGCCAGCAGGTTGGCCAGGTTAGCCCCGCTGATTTGCCCCAGCCCCACAAAAGCCTGACCCAGCAGATCAACGGGCATTTGGGGAATTTCCACGATGCCGTCCGGCGGCGGCGACACGCCCAGAATCCAGCCCAGAACGGCGGTAGCCAGAATCCCCCACAGCAGCGCCCCCTTGATGCGGCGAGCAATGAACGCCGAGGTAATGAGGATGCCAAACAGGGCCATTAGCGTTTCGGGACGGCCCAACTCTCCCAAAGTGGTGCGCGTGATGTCGTCCGAGAGAATCACCCCGGCACCGCCGGTTTCCGGATCGCCAGACAGGCCGATATAGGCGATGAAGAAGCCAATTCCCACAGCGGTAGCGTGCTTGAGGCAGTCAGGAATGGCGGTAACAATGGCGGCTCGCAGGTTGGACAGGGTGAGCAGGATGAAAATAATGCCCTCGATCATCACCACGCCCAGGGCCAAGCGCCAGTCGATCTCCAGCTCCAGGACGACGGAGAAAGCGAAGAAGGCGTTTAGCCCCATGCCAGGAGCCAGGGCAAAGGGATAGTTAGCGGAGAGGCCCATGATTACGGTGGCGATCGCCGCTGAAATGGCTGTGGCAATCACCAGCTCGCCAAACAGGTCGCCAGACTCCTCCAGGAAGATGGCCGCCGACAGGATGTCCGGATTGACGACCAGAATGTAGGCCATGGTGAAAAAGGTGGTAATCCCGGCGATGATTTCGGTGCGCAGATTGGTGCCCAGCTCGGCGAATTTGAAGTAGCGGGCGATCGCGCTATCCTCCGAGGGCGGTGGTGGCGAGGGGTTGGGTTCAAGCTGAATCGGGTCGCTCATGGGGATTTAACGGATGCAGCAACGGGAACAAATGATTAGAAGAGTAATGAAATATCATCAGCCCAACATTTCCTGAATATTACGGCAGCCCAATATTCCTGATGTCCATCAGGCTACAGATTTACAGCCCAAGATCCGCTAGGGCTCTCTATCTGCGTCATCTGCGTCATCTGCGGACCCACCATACAAGCCATCCCGACAGACGACCCAATCGATACTAAAATCATTGAGCGTTAATGAGAGGTATTGAGTATGGCAAATTCTTCCGCAGCATCTTCCCTCCTGGCCGAACGGGTGGCGTTGGTCACCGGAGCCTCCCGCGGGATTGGTCGAGCGACAGCGCTGGCGCTAGCGGCGGCGGGTGCCAACGTGGTGGTCAACTATGCCAGCTCCGGTCAGGCAGCGGATGAGGTGGTGGCCCAGATCCAGGCGATGGGGCGGGAGGCGATCGCGCTCCAGGCCGACGTATCCCAGGCCGATCAGGTAGAGGCGGTTTTCAAAACGGCAATGGATAAGTGGGGCCGGGTGGATGTGCTGGTAAACAATGCGGGCATCGCCCGTGATGGGCTGCTGATGCGGATGAAGCCTGCAGACTGGCAGGCCGTGATTGACTTAAACCTCACGGGCGTGTTCCTGTGCTCCCGCGCCGCTGCCAAAATCATGCTGAAGCAAAAGTCGGGTCGTATTGTCAACATCACGTCAGTGGTGGGCCTGATGGGCAACGCGGGGCAGGCGAACTACAGTGCTGCCAAAGCTGGCGTGATTGGCCTGACGAAGTCTACCGCCAAGGAGTTGGCTAGTCGCGGCATTACCTGCAACGCCGTGGCTCCTGGCTTCATCACCACGGACATGACCCAGGACGTGAAGGCCGACGACATTCTCAAGCTCATTCCCCTCGCTCGCTATGGCACCCCTGAGGAAGTTGCCGGGCTGGTGCGATTTCTGGCGGCTGATCCAGCGGCTGCCTATATCACCGGGCAGACGTTTAACGTGGACGGCGGCATGGTGATGGCCTAAACCTCAAAAGCGGGAGTGGC
>JBHJGR010000412.1:0-5478 GCA_050331615.1 Elainellaceae cyanobacterium | reverse complement strand
GGAAACCTTTGACCCGGAGCGCAGTAGCCTCAGCGTCTGGACGGTGCGGCGGGTGCGCCACCACAAAGACATCAACGCTACCCTGCTGGAGCATGGCATCTACTTGGTAAGCGACTGGGCGATTCTCAACGACACCAGCCTGCCCCAGGCGGAGCGCATTCTGCTCGACATTCACGGCCTCAGCGCCTTTGAGATTCAGCAGGCCAGCGCCTTGCTAGAGAGCTACCATGCCGTGTATCGGAGCGATCGCCACCGTCAAAAGCAGCAAAGCCGCGACAGCAGCCGCTGCCTACCACCCGATGCCCTACAGCTCCAGCGCATGGCGGATTACTTGCAGGAGGAATTCACTATCAAACTACCGGCCAACGAGGTAATGGAGCGCCTGCAAACCCTGGCCCAGCAGCTCCGCGACTACCGCATCTATGTCCGCAGCAAAGTTCTGCCTACCGAGCCGCTGGATGGCCTGAATCAGTCTGATTCGCTGGGTCATCCGCCTGCTTCAGACAAGGACAGCGATGAGGAGAATGCCATCAAGGAGTTCCTGAAGCGCTATCGCCAGCAGTTCCTCACCTGCCTGGATGAAGCCTTGCAGACCGTAGTAGAGCAGCGGATACGCTTTCTCCAACGGCGCAAAGGCGATCGCCACCAGCGATTTCTCAAAGGCTTGCATCTATTTCACTGCATCGGGCAGACTATGGGGGCGATCGCCTCCCAAATTGACTGCAAGCGGCAGGATCAGGTGACCTACTTGCTCCAGCTCAAGCAGCTCCGAGCCGATGTGCGCCACCATCTGGAACACCTGCTGCGCGATCGCACCCATGAATTGGCTCAGGCTTTCGTTGACCCATCCCGCCTCCAAAACCTGGATCAGCAGATTGACGAAGCCCTCAACGAGCAGCTCACCGACCTCGTCCGAGACGCCGAAACCGAGAGCAGCACTTCCCGCGACGGGCCATTACAAAGCCTTTTCTCCCGCCGCCTTTGCCAATATTTGGATACCAAACATGAAATCCCATAAAAACGTATACCACACCACAGACACCTGTAGGGGCGAAGCATTCGGCCAATACCTTTTGGTCTGTGGCAAAAGCTTTCTACCGAATGCTTCGCCCCTACGAAACGTTCAATTCACACCCCAAAACGTTGTGTCCACCGCAAAACGTTCAATTCACCCCAAATCGTTGCATCCAAGGCGAAACGTTGCATCCGTTCCGAAATACTGAAACCTTTCAATTTCCGTTGATACCTGAGAACCTCATACAAGAAAGCCATGATGAGTTATTCCACCGAAATGTTCTTTGATAGCGATCGCCTCTCCCCTGATACCATTGTGCTGAATACTGGGGCGATCGCCCGTGCCGTTACCCAAAGTGAAACCGTTCGCCCCGCTGACCAGTGGCAGGCGTATTTTAATGCCGTGGCCCTCAGTGGCTTTCAACAGTGGCTGGCAGCACGAGGACTGGAAACGATGCCAGATATACCAACCTGCTCGGTAAATCAGCCCATCGTCGCCGGACTGCTCAAAGCGGTCTGCGGTGTGCAAGTCAACGGCTTTCATCTATGCCTGTTGCCCACTGGAAGCGTAACCGATGAAATGGTAGCTATCCCCAGAGCCACGGTGGAGCTAGCCCAGTTTGTGCCCCACCTGTTTGTTGGCCTGGAGGTCCAGGAAGAACTGCACCAGGTCAAAGTCTGGGGGTGCTTGCGCTGGGATCAGCTAGAACCAAGAATTCGCGAGCAGCCTACTGATGCCGATTGGACCTATCAAGTCCCTTTGGCCTGGTTTAACCCCAATCCCGACTCCATCCTGCTCTATCTGCGATGTCTGGAACCTCCTGCCATTGAGCGCTATGCTGCTGAACCTCCGCCGCTGCCCAGCCCTGACACTTTGCGGGAAACTTTGGCCGTCCTGGCTCCTCGCATTCAATCTTCTCAAAGACCGATTTGGAAGCTACTCAACTGGGAGCAAGCCGCCGCTATCTTGATACAGCCAGAGTTGGGGCAAGCTTTCCTTCCTTCGCCAAGTCCTTCTTCTGTGCAAAGAATTGCTCAAGCTGCGATGAACGTCGGCCAGTGGTTGCAAGGTCAACTAGACCAAGTAGCTCAAGAGTGGGACTGGTGGCTGTTGCCGCCCCTATCGGAACTGCGGCAAAGTACGCCGTCTCCTGTCAGGGATGGGCGATCGCCCACTGAACAGTTCGAGGAAGTTATTACCACCTTGACCCAGCGGGGCATCACCATCCCACCTCAAGCCAGGGGAGCCTACCGCGACCTCACCTGGCAAAACGTCCGTGTCCGGCTCTATGCGGTGATTTGGGATCTATCCATCCTCTCAGGTGAGGACGAATGGTCCCTCCTCCTGATGCTGGGAGCACAGCCCAACCATGAGCTACCCCTCGGCACCACCCTTTGGGTGCGCGACGAGCAACAAGTACTCGACCAGCGCATCCTTAGAGAATCCCGGCCCGATGCCTACTTGTTCTCCCAGGTGATTGGCAACTGGCACGAGCAGTTCTGGGTTACCATCGACCTGACCAACGGTGCCACCATTACCCTGCCCCCGTTTACCTTTGCTCAATGAAAGCCATGACCCACCCTCCGTCTACCTTCCAGCTCAAAGTTCAGCGTGTAGAAAGGCTGTGCTTGTTTGAACTGACCTGGCCCCAGGGGCGGCGGCTGAACGCGGAGCTGCCTTTCCCCAACCTGCTGATGCAGCGCTACCAGGAGTGGCAGACCACTTACCTCAACTTCTACCAAACGGTGCAAATTCCCCTGACGGTGGCACCAGACGAGGATGGCCTGCGGGGCAAAGCCGTCGGTGGCGGCAGCGTGGTGGCAGCTCCCAAGGACTGGCGGATGCGGTTGGTAGAGGCAGAAACGCGCCTGCTGTATGACTTTCATCAGTGGTTGAGAAGCCCAGAACTGTATGACATGCGCGCCCAGATTGCCCAGGCCAGTCGCCACCTTTCCGATACCAGCTCCCATCTCGACCTCTTCCTCACTTGCACCCCCATTGAAGTATCGCGGCTCCCCTGGGAAGCCTGGGAGATTGGCACCGAGTTTGCCGCCATCGGGCGAGTTCGCATCGCCCGCACCCCTGCCAATATTCGCAACAATGTTTCTCCCCGCCCCAAGTCGCGCCGCCGTCCCCGCATCCTGGCCATCCTGGGAGACGATACGGGGCTGAACTTTGAAGGCGATCGCACCGCTATCCAATCCTTGAATCCTCTGGCAAAGGTTCACTTTGTCGGCTGGAAACCTGGCAAAGATATTGATGAGCTGAAGCAGGAAATTGTAACCGCGATCGCCGATGAGCAGGGCTGGGACATCCTTTTCTTTGCTGGACATAGCAACGAGAAAGCCAGTTTGGGGGGAGAGTTGGCGATCGCCCCCAACACTGCCATTGCCGTCAACGAAATCAAGGCCCAGTTGGCGATCGCCCAGCGGCGGGGACTCCAGTTTGCCCTTTTCAACTCCTGCAACGGTCTGGACATTGCCGAAACCTTGATTGACCTGGGGCTGAGCCAGGTGGCGGTGATGCGCGAGCCGAGTCACAACCGGGTGGCGGAGGAGTTTCTGGTACGCTTCCTGCAAAGTCTGGCCACCTACCATGACGTGCATGAGTCTTTGATCCTGGCCACCGAATGCCTCAAAAGCCGCACCAACCTCACCCACCCCTCCGCCCATCTGGTGCCCACCCTATTTCGCCATCCCGATTCGCCCCTGTTTCAGCTCCACCCCGTCGGCTGGCAGCAACGCCTGCAAAAGCTCCTGCCCACTCGCTATGAGGCGATCGCCCTCACTCTGCTGGCCCTTCTGAGCTGGCAGTTGCCAGTGCAAAGCTGGCTGCTGGAGCGACGCATGGCGGTGCAGGCCCTCTATCGCCATAGCACTGGGCAGTTCTCCAGACCACAGCCGCCTCCGGTGCTGCTGGTACAGATTGATGATGAATCCATCGGCAGGAACAAGGTTGATCCCATCGTGCCCATGAGTCGGGATTACCTGGCCCAACTGGTGGCCAGGCTGACGGCTCTGGAGGCAGAGGTGATTGGCCTGGACTACTTGCTGGACTATGTTCAGGCAGCGGATGACCAGCTGGCCCAGGCACTCCAGGCTGCTGCTGATCAGGGCATTCCACTGGTCTTCGCTGCCACCCAGTCCCAGAACGGCGGCTGGCTGTTTGCCTTACCAGAGCTGGTTCCATCCCAGGGAAGTCGCCACGGAGACATGCGCTACCGTCGCCTGGGCAATGCCTACTACTTGATGCTGCTGCCCACAGATGACCGGGACGGGAAAGTCCCCAATCCCCTGGGCTACGAACTGGCGATGCGCCACCCGACGCTTCCCCCGCCGACGCTTCGCCCCATGCCAACGGCCCTCTCCCGGCTGAGCTATGGACTGCACCAGATGTGGCTCCATCCAGTAATCGACTTCTCCATTCCCCCCAACCAAATCTACCAGCGCCTACCCGCCTGGGAGCTGCTGGCAATGGCAGAAACCCAGGCAGGAGTGGATACGCTGCCGTCCCTGGCTCAGCAAGTCGTGATGATTGTCCCCGGTGGCTATCGCGATGCGGGCGTCCATGCCGACAATCAGGACAATCTGCCCATCCCCGCTGCGGTGGCCTACTGGCGACGGCAGGCTACCCCTCGCGATAATCGGCCTATCCTCACGGGTGGAGAAGTCCATGCCTACCAGCTCCACCACTATTTGCACCAGCGCTTTGTGGTGCCCGTACCCGACCTGTGGCTGGTGGGCCTCGCCGCTTTGGTGGGCAAAGCCTTGGTGTTGCTCTGGCCCCAGGGGCGATCGCCCCTCCCCTGGCTTGTCCTGGCCACAAGCATTGGCCTCTACACCTGGATGAGCCTCCAGGTCTACGTTTCGGCGGCTATCTTGCTGCCCGTGGTGCTGCCCGTGGGCACCGTTTGTTTGTATATCCTTCCATCTATCATCAGGAGAAAGTCATGAACCAGTATCTATCGCTTTGGCAAAGCTTTCATCTACCTGTCCGTCTGGGGCTGGCGCTGCTGGTGGGCCTTACCTTAACTTCCGGAAGGCTGGAGGCACTGGCCCAAAACCGGCCCGGTTCCTGGCAGTTCTGGGGCAGTATCTTTCGCAGTGAGCCGCCTGTGCCGCCTACTGAAGGTGGCGGTCGAGGAGACGTGTGTTTGATTGCGCCCACGGTTTCCCCGGATGGTATGGCCCAGGTTTGGAATAGCCAGCCGACCTTTGTCTGGCGAGGCGCGGTGGGCAAGCTGGAGCTAAAGCAGGCAGGCCAGGAGACGATCATCTGGGAGCAGTCGGCAGGAGCAGCAGACTTTGCCACCTACGAAGGTGCCCCCCTCGCGCCAGACACCACCTACCGCTGGCTTGTTTATCTGCCCTCTGCTGACGAACCCGCTTTCGAGGTGCCGTTCACGGTGTTACCCACCGAGGAGAAAGCGGCGATCGCCCAGGACTTGCAGCAGCTCGACGCGG
>JBHJGR010000411.1:0-2402 GCA_050331615.1 Elainellaceae cyanobacterium | reverse complement strand
GGTTTGGAAAACGTTCCACTGCAAAGTTTCCAGGACTGGGGCAACAGCTTCATCGGCGATGTCCCCGGTCTGGCTGATGTGCCCTTTGACCAGATGCCCAGCCCGGTGCAAAGCGTCGGTGGGATCGGGGTCGTCGATGTCGTCTATGGCACAGCAGAGAGCGATCGCACAAACACCATCTCCGGTAGTGACCAGGTGGGCTTTCGGGTCGCCTGCAAGGAAAACTGTGCCTACACTGAGCTGACAGGAAATCCAACTGTCCACGGTAAGCAGTGGATCTCAGGTCAACACCAGCAGGTCAAAGGCGGTTTTGGTGCTCTTGGAAGCGTCAATGGTGGGCAGGAGCCAACCGGACGTCTCCCCTTTGGTGATGCTTTCAAGGTGTCAGTTTGGGATGTTGATGAAACAACCGGAAGTCTTTCAACCGCCCTGCACTTTCGCATCTGCTATCGAGGAGTCCCTGACCTGGGCTGCACGCCCTATTTCATCGGCCCAATCCCTTTTCTGAACTACCGGGAAACTGAGCCGATGTTCCTCGGCATTTTGGACGTCCAGGGAAGCGTGTCGTCCCCATCGCCAGCTTCTATCTCAACAGGGAACGTGAATCAGTCGATCGCCAGCAATGGCCCTGCCTCCGCCGCCTTGAACTTCAGCGCTGGTCTCCTGCATCGCTCTTCTCAGCAATGCGCGGAGAGCAATGGAGGCGTTGATTTTACAGCACTGGCCACTGCTTTCTCCGGCATTGAGGGAAATGGTGATTCGGTAGGCAGCTATGTCTGCGACGGCCTGGGCAACTGTGGTCGAGGACTGGGATCGTACCAGTACATGAGCTATCGCCCCGACGTTCGCCAAGCAATTCGTCGTAGGGAAGGTGGAGAGGCGTTTCTGTCTCGGCTGGATTCTGGCAAGTCCATTAGCAGCACTGAGGTTGAGCGGTTCTTCCCCGACTCTGAGCAGGATCGACTCTTCAAGGCAGACCAGTCACGGAATGTTGAGCAGGCCGTTGCAGAGGGCTTCTCTGGTGCTCGACTGATTGAACGAGCCGGGCAACTCCACTATGGTGGGTCAGCGATACCCATTGACAGCATTGCCACCGACTACCACGGGCGGTTGACGCTCAAGGACTATGGCGAGGATCTGCGTAAAGGATATGAGGGGGCGATCGCCTCTGGTACTGGCCAGTCCTGTGATACCGCTCAGTAGGAGGTAACCCAGTGAAAAGACTTTCATGGAAGGTTTTAGTGGCGATCGCCATTGGGGTATTTGCGGTCGGGGCGATCGCATCCCTACCTCGAACAATGGCTCAGGGCGGTTGGCAGGCTGCAAAGTCAGCTCCCTCGAGTTTGATTCAGCAAGTTGCGGCAGAGAATGTTGGCTCCACTTCCCCAATTGATGTAAGCCAGATGCGGGTTTGGAAAATTCGGCAGTCGGGACAATCTGTGCCGCTGTACTTAATCGATACACGAACGACCGATCCTGAGAACTCAGCTCAGGCCAATCCCCTTTGTGGAGCTTTGGGATGTGCCTTCCTGGGATATCTCCCTGGGGACGAAGGCTATCAACAAGTTTTGGGGATCTACCTTGATCCCAACCTTCCACCGAACATCCCACTGTTTCAGCTTTCTGAGGCACTTCACAACGAGCTACCCATCCTGCAAGTGAAACAACTTGAAGGCCATCAAATCCAGCAGTTAACCCTGACCTTCAACGGTCAGGAATACGAAGTCACCCAGGCAGAGTTGCTATCCCAGCGCTATGAGTAATGACCAGTCGAAACAAACAGGGCTTCTCCAATCCTTGCCAGAGCCGGTTCAAGATGTCTCGAATGCCCTTATGGATTCGGGGCTGGGGACGATGCTGCTGGGACTGGTGCTGCTGGCGATCGCCATGAGCCTCTTCGGCAACGGCAAGAAGGGCAAGATTACGTCCGGGCGCTTTGCAGGAGGAGCGGAGAAGCGTAAAGCAGCAGCGATCGGACGGCAGCAGCGCAAACAGCGCAAACCCAACAAGGTTGCCTTGAAAGCTGGAAATCTGGACATACCCAATGCCCAGCAAAGCCTTGCAGTAGCCGGTGCGCCTGACTCCGGGAAGACCTTCAGCATCATTGACCCAGCGATTCGCTCGGCAATTGCGCAGGGGTTTCCGGTGGTAGTCTACGACTTCAAGGGTAGTCAACTTGAGGCCCACGCCGCCTGGGCTGCGGCGCAAGGCTACGAGGTTTCGGTGCTGGCTCCCGGTCAGCCCTATACAGGCGTCTGCAATCCCCTGGACTTCCTCAGCGATGCGACCGATGCCCTGATGGCCTCCCAACTGGCGCAGGTGTTGCAGAAGAATACTCAGCGAGACGGGGGCCGCCATGACGACGACTTCTTCACCAGCGCGGGCACCAACCTGGTCGAGGC
>JBHJGR010000410.1:0-18644 GCA_050331615.1 Elainellaceae cyanobacterium | reverse complement strand
GTCACCTGTACCGGCTCCACGGCCACCCCCGCCAGTTCATGTAGGGACGGCTCTGGCACCTGGAAGGTAAACAGGGAGGGTACGGGCGGCTCGATCTGATGCCCCAGGGATTGGGCTAACTGGTAGCCCCTGGGGTTGCTGCCCGTGGCCAGCAGCAGGCGATCGCCCTTAATCACCTCCCGCGACTTGAGGCTGAGCTGAAATCCCTGAGAGGTTCGCGCCACCGACTGCACCGCCACCCCCAGCCGCAGCTTCACCCCCGCCTGCTGGGCCGTCTCCAACAGCCCCCGCACGATGGTTTCCGACTGGTCTGAGATGGGGAACATGCGCCCGTCCGCTTCGGTTTTCAGGCGAATGTGGCGATCGCCAAACCAGGCAATGGTGTCGCGGGGCTGAAACCGGGTAAACGCGCCCCGCAGCGCCCGTCCACCCCTGGGATAATGCTGCACCAGTTGGGCCGGGTCGAAGCAGGCATGGGTGACATTACACCGTCCGCCGCCGGAAATTCTCACTTTCGTCAGGGGGGTGCGGCTGGCCTCCAGGAGAACCACCCGGAGCTGGGGAGCGGCCTGGGCGCAGGCGATCGCCCCAAAAAATCCCGCTGCACCACCACCGATTACTACCACATCCACTTGCTCAGTCTCCTAGAACTCATTTGGCAACTTCGTGGACGCTGTACAAAATCGCCAAGCTCTCCGGGACGCTGCATACAGGGCGTAAGTCCTGTCTCCTTGTATCATTATTCCAGCAAAATAGGGCATACTGTCCGTAGAAATGGGTCCGGCTTAGTTCAGTTTCGGCAATGCCCCCAAGATTGCAACCGTCGAGCATGTAAAGGGAAAGAGCGAGATGTCTGACGAGAAATTGAGGCCAGCGAGCGATCGCGATGTCAGTGTATACATGCCCTACTACCAGGGCCGCAAGCGCAGTGCCCTCCCCTATGCCATCAGCCTCTATCAGCGGGGCAACCTGGAGGGGCAGCGCACCATCGAAGGCGGCGAGAGCATCCCCTTTGTGGCCACCTGGCACGTCTCGTCACTGCCTGCCGACCTCACCCGCTGCCGCCTCCAGTTCGATGGCAGCGCGGAGCTGAGCTACGAGGTGACGCTGGCCAACTTCGAGTTTGTTGACTACCTGATCGACGTGCTGTTCAACATGAAGGCGGCCAAGCTGACGGACTTTTCCCAGGCGTTTTACCGAAAGCTGTTGCGGTATGACGACTGAGCCGATTTTGGATTTTTGATTTTGGGTTTTGGATGGGGGAACTTGGCTAAGTAGAACTGCGTTGAAAAACGAAGGTTAGAAAACCGGGCGATCGCCCCGTCTAATGCTCCGTCCGTTCAGCCATTCGCTTTGCCGCGCGCAAAATTTGGCCCGCCAGCATGGCTGCTCCAAAACCGTTGTCGATATTGACCACTCCTACCCCCGTGGCACAGGAGTTGAGCATGGTGAGGAGAGGAGCCAGACCGTTGAAGTGAGCCCCATAGCCGATGCTGGTGGGCACAGCAATCACGGGGCAGTCTGCCAGCCCGGCTACCACGCTGGGTAGTGCGCCCTCCATGCCCGCCACCACGATCAGCACGTCGGCTTCTGCCAGCACCTGGCGATTGTCCAGCAGGCGGTGAATGCCAGATACGCCCACATCCCACAGCCGCCGCACGTGGAAGCCACAAAGCTCTGCCGTTACCGCCGCCTCTTCCGCTACGGCCAAGTCTGCCGTCCCAGCCGAAACTAGAGTGATAATGCCGGGGTGATGGGGGATGAGAGACGCAGGGGCGATCGCACAGATACGCGCCAGCGGTGAATAGCGCAGATCCGGCAGCGGCCCCCGGAGCTGATCGTAGACCTCTGGCTCGATGCGCGTCGCCATGACTACCGAATTGCGCTGCCGCAGGGTTTGTAGAATTTGCACAATTTGCTCCGGCGTCTTCCCCGGTCCCCAAACGACTTCTGGAAAGCCAGTGCGTATGGTGCGGTGGTGGTCGATCTTGGCAAATTCGGCCACCGGCTCAAAGTCGAAGTATTTTAGTTTTTCAAAGGCTTGATCGGGGGTGAGGGTTCCCTGGGCAACATTTGCCAGGAGGTCGCGGAGGCTATCGGGCTGAAACACGGGATAACTCATGGGGCTAGCGGTACAGCCTATTCTAGCCCAGGAGCCGCCGTTCGCCCTCAGTTCGTATTGTTGGGGATGATCTCGGTGACCACCTGCTGCCCCGTCACGACAATGGTTTCGTTCTGCAGCTTGCCGACCGCTCGCGAGCCCTGAAGTTCGGCGACTGGGTCTACCTGGCGATAGCGCACATTCCCCTCAGCCACTACGTCTTGGGTGGGAATTTTCCAGGTGAGGCGGTCGGAGTTGAGCCGTCCCTGGTTCTGCTCGGCCACTACCCGCACATCGCCGCTCATGCGAAACACCTGGTCATCCAGATCGCCCTGGCCCTGGTTGGCATTGAGGGTCATGCCCTCGCCTCGATGCACCACGGTGAGAGGCTGGTCAGCCAGGACGGTATTCTCTGCTAGGTTCCACTGGAGGGAATCGCCCGTGACCCGAATGGGAGGATCGCCCAGGGTGACAATGGCGTTTTCTCGAAGAATAGCCACCTCCGTAGCCAGGTTGAATTCGGCCTGGTCGCTATTGGCTTGTCCGGTGACCTGTTTGTTTTCTCGCTGCTGGATTTGCAGGGGGCGATCGCTCGTGAGCAATTCTTCCTCCATCAGCCAGACCAGCTGCTCTGCCCTGAGCCGAAAGGTATCCTCTGTGTTCTTTGCCCGCACGTTTCCTTCCACCTCGATGCGCTCCTCCTCCAGGGAGGCGCGGACCTCATCCGCCGTCATCGTAAAGTCTGGGTGGGTACCTTTGACGTTATTGCGGACGATAAACAGGTCCTCCTCTGGCACCCACTCCAGCTCATCGCCCCGCAGCACCGCCCCCGTGTCCAGATCTGTCGCCACCACCTGGCCCCGCAGGAAAAGCTGCTCCCCGTTTTGACGCACTTCGCCGCTTTCTGCCTGGATCTCAAAGGCAGGCTCCCCATCCCGGTAAAACTCTCCCGTCGGGCTTTCAATTCGTGCGTCCTGCTGATCCTGGCTATAGATGGCCTGGTCGGCCTCCATCCGCCAGAGGAGCGCCCCCGCGTCGTCTGACTGCTCCAGGGTAATGTTATCGAACGTCAAATCCTGGGTGGGCTCATCACCGGTTTCTGCTTCCGAATCTACCGTGGCGTCAGACGAACCGTTACGCCGACAGGCTCCGCTCCCCACCAGTAGGGTCGCCGCCAGCAGTAATAGCGTGACGCGCCGCCCCAACCAACCCAGCTCTAGTCTGCTCATGCAGCTTCACCATCCCCAGAAACACTGATTCCAGGATAGCCGTTGCCTGCGGCAGTCGGGAGGAGGCGGTGATCAGGCATCGTCTTGGCTGTTGATCACGCTGATCCCGGATAAGGGGCGATAGGTGTAGCTCTGGTGGCGGGGCGTTTTTTGGATTTGTTCCTTGATGTTGTCGTGGTCGATATAGCGATCGGCGACGTTGATGAGGTTGTCACTGGTCATAGAGCGTAGGCTTACCACCTCCACCCGCGCCCCCCGATAGCTAACGGCATCTACCGCATAGGCTAAATCGCCATCGCCGCTCACCAGCACCGCGGTATCGTAGGAGCCCACTAGAGCCATCATATCCACTGCAATTTCCACGTCCAGATTCGCCTTCTTGGAGCCATCAGGAAGCTGCACCAGGTCTTTGGACACCACCCGGTAGCCATTGCGACGCATCCACAGCAAAAACCCCTGCTGCTTCTCGTTGGTGCGATCGACTCCGGTGTAGAAAAAGGACCGCAGCAGCCTGGAACCAGCGGTTAAGCGGCAGAGAAGCTTGGTGTAGTCAATCTCGATCCCGAGCTGGAGGGCGGCATAAAACAGGTTGGAGCCATCGATAAAAATGGCGACCCGGCCCCGATTTTCAAGCACCTGTTCTGGCGTGAAAACAGTATCACTATCGAAATTGCCTGTATGAATCATGCTTAAAAGCCTCGGTGTTTGTTAAAGGTGCTTTGAACATTCGAGAGGTTTTGAAATGTGGGAAAACGTTTCTTATGAAAGAGTAAAATCTCGTGAAAACAGCCCGGTCAGAATGTGCTCGATTCAACGCTGATATTATCAAAGAAATTTCGAATCGTCCCAGGGAAAGTGACAGAATTTCTATTCCGGAAGCTCGATTTTTTGGAAAATTGGGCTGGGATCACGCAGGGGCTGGCCTGGTTCTAAGATTCCCCAATGGGCATGCTCTCCGAACACCAGTTGGGAGGCCGCAGACGGCTGGTTAAAGTCGACATCGAAGCCGAGCTGGTGGTAGATGCGGTTACTGAGGTTTGGAATGATGGGCGATAGCAGGTAGGCGGCCTGCCGCACCGACTCTAAAACGGAATAAAGAATTTCTTCAACAATGGGCTGTTCACCATTTTTATAGCGAGTCCAGGGAGCCTGATCGTCGATGTATTTATTGCTGGCTCGCACCAACGCCAGAATCATTTCGCACGCCCGGCTAAACGCTAAATTTTCGTAGGCAGCGATCGCCTCCCCATCGAGGGTTTTCCCCTTAGATTTCAAAACGTTTTCATCAGAGATCTGGGCGATCGCCACCTTAGGAACCTGTCCATCGCAATACTTATGGGCCATTCTCAACGTGCGGTTGAGCAGGTTACCCAGATCATTGGCCAGCTCCGCGTTCAGGATATTAATGAAGCGCGTCTCGCTAAAGTCGCCATCCCGGCCCAGCTCGATTTCTTTCGTGAAGTAATAGCGCACCGCATCAGAGCCATAGCGCTCCGTCAGGTCAACGGGATCAATGACGTTGCCTAGGCTTTTGCTCATCTTCTGGCCGTTTTTGGTCAGAAAGCCATGCCCAAAGACCCGATGGGGCAGAGGTAGCCCAGCGGACATCAGCATGGCAGGCCAATAGACGGCGTGGAATCGCAAGATATCTTTGCCAATCAGGTGCAGGTTGATGGGCCACCAGCGCTTGAGGGCGTTGTCGAGGGTCGGCTCATCCTCGGGATCAAGCAGAGCCGTGACATAGCCGAGCAGCGCATCGAACCAAACATAAAGGGTGTGGCCGGGATCGCTGGGGACCGGGAACCCCCAGTTTAGGTTGACCCGCGAGATAGAAAAGTCCTGCAGCCCTCGGCCAACGAAGCTCAGCACCTCGTTGCGGCGGATATCGGGTTGGATAAAGTCGGGCCTTTTTTGGTAAAGCGATTCCAGGGGCTGCTGGTACTTAGAGAGACGGAAAAAATAGTTCTGCTCGTCGCGCCACTCGGCCTCCAGGTTGGGGTGGAGGGGGCAGCGCTTATTCTCCAGCAGGTCGCGCTCTTCCTTAAACTCTTCGCAGGCGACGCAGTAGTAGCCCTGCTGCTGCCCCAGGTAGATATCTCCCTGATCCCAAACCCGCTGGAAAAACTCGCGCACGATTTGCTCGTGACGGGGAGCAGTGGTGCGGCTGAAGCGGTCGTACTGGATGTTGATGAGTTTCCAAAGAGCATCAAAGCTTTGGACAATCAGGTCGCAGTGCTCCTGGGGCGATCGCCCCGCCTTTTCCGCCGTCCGCTGGATCTTCTGGCCGTGCTCATCCGTTCCGGTAATCATCAGGGTCGGCACGCCCTGTAGCCGATGAAATCGAGCCATCACATCGGCAACAATGGTGGTGTAGGCGCTGCCCATATGGGGCACGTCGTTGACGTAGTAGAGCGGTGTGGTGACAGCGAATGTGGCTTGATGGCTAGAGGTCATGGATATCCTGCTGTGAACTACCCTCAAAAACGCCCCGTAAAGCCGCCCATTGGCAAGCCCAGGACCGTCATTATTTGAATTATTTTAGGCGCGATCGCCCGGCTGCCTGGAATAACTTAAGCTCAAATTCCCATCTCAAACGCGAACACCCTTAGCCTCTCGGATGAAGACAGGACCCCTTCACCTTCACTCTAGGTTTTTTCACCTAAATCGAAGGGGATTGCCTACTCTAATTATAGGTCTTTTTACCTAGGTTGGTGGAGGGGATTTCCCGCCTGAAGGACCAGATTCCCGCTGAAGGACGTTATGTAACGTAATATTAAAAGAGTAGGCAGAATAGAGAAGGGGCTATGCCAGCCTTGAGCCATTCTATTTCTGTGCAGTTATGTCCACGGACCGTACCCTTTTGATTTCCCGACAAATTTTACGCACCGTCGGCACTCGCGCCTTTCTGTATCACCGCGATCGCATTCCCCAAAGCGATGCCCTCATCGTGGTTAGCAACCACCGCAGTATTTTAGACGCCCCCCTGCTGGCGACAGCCCTAGAGCGACCGATCCGCTTTGCTTGCCACCACTACATGGGGGAGGTGCCCGTCCTGCGGGAACTGGTGACCAGCTTGGGAGGGTTTCCGCTCGATTCGCCTGATCAGCGCCAGCACTCCTTCTTCCGGCAGGCTACTCGACTACTGTCCACGAAGCAGGCCGTGGGTGTCTTCCCCGAAGGAACCGAGCCCATGGTGAAGCGCACCGAACCCGATCGGCTGCAGGAGTTTCAGCGGGGCTTTGCCCATCTCGCTCTGCGAGCTTCAGTACCGGATCTGGCGGTTTTGCCCGTGGCGATCGCCTCTTTCCAGGAGGAGGTCCAGTCTGCCTTTCCGCTGCGGCTGCTGCACTGGGTCGATCCGTCGGAGCCGCTGTTTGACCAGCCCGGCTGGCATCCGCTGGTGGTCTATGAGCGGGTCAATGTTTTCATCGGGTGCCCCATCTGGATTACCCCTGCCCAGCGGGATGCCTATCAGGGCAAAACGGCCAAAGCAGTGGTCAACGACCTAACCGACCGCTGCTACGACCAGATCCACACCCTGCTTAGCCAGAGCCACTAATTGAAACCTGCTGGCTAGACGCTGCCGATTGCGAGCGGCCCCACTGTTTCCTGGCTGCCAGGGCCTCATGGCCAAACGCCCCCCTGCTAACGCTGACCGTTAATGGAACGAACCCATGCCTGTGGCCGAATCAAAGATTATTTTTATCACACCCACGCCGCTGCGTCCTCACCGTCCCGATCGCCCGCTGTTTGTGTTTCTCCCGGGGATGGACGGCACTGGACGGCTGCTGACCGTCCAGATTGCAGACCTGGCGGCCTATTTCGACCTGCGCTGTCTGGTGATCCCGCCGACGGACCTAACGGATTGGGACGGGCTAGCTGACCGGGTCGCCGTCCTGATTCAGGCCGAACTCCAAGACAATCCCAATCGCGCGGTTT
The DNA here is from genome assembly GCA_050331615.1 of Elainellaceae cyanobacterium. Taxonomy (GTDB): domain Bacteria; phylum Cyanobacteriota; class Cyanobacteriia; order CAKZMO01; family CAKZMO01; genus JAYKGU01. The sequence continues at coordinate 11,375 of JBHJGR010000410.1, read as the reverse complement.
ATTTGTGTGGCGAGTCCTTTGGCGGCTGTCTGGCTCTCAAGGTGGTGCGGCGATCGCCCCAGCTCATCAGTCGCCTCATCCTGGTAAATCCGGCCACCTCCTTTAACCGCCGCCCCTGGATCGTCTGGGGATCGCAAATGACCCGGCTGCTGGCAGAGCCTGCATACCAGCTTTCCTGCATGGGGCTGCTGCCGTTTTTGGCCAACCTAGAGCGAATTGCGCCCGACGAGCGCCATGCCCTGCTCCGGGCGATGAAGTCTGTATCGCAGAAAAGCTCTATTTGGCGGCTGTCCCTGCTGGCTGAGTTTGAGCTTGCCCCCGCCGACCTCTGGTCTATCAGCCAACCGACCCTGCTGGTGGCAGGGGCACGGGATCGCCTGCTGCCGTCCCTGCCGGAAATCAATCGCCTGGCCCGACACATTCCCCAGAGCCAGACCTATGTTCTGCCTAACAGTGGCCACGCCTGCCTGCTGGAATCGGACGTGAGCCTCTGGCGGATTTTGCAAGAGGCTCGCTTTTTTGCGGAGGGGGAGAGGGGCGATCGCCCCCTCGCAGCTTGTCATCATCAATCCGACAGCGCCTGACCCCTACTCAGCAAACGTCACGTCGGTGCGCTCCAGGTTGGCAATATTCAGGGTCTCCAGCACTTTCGGTACGGGGATCGCCTCCAGCTCCTGGGTTTCCTTGCCGGTATATCGCAGGCGCAGGCTGAGGCTGTTCGTCTCCATTTCCTTGGCCCCCACGATCGCCATCACCGGGAGCTTCTCTTTTTCGGCATTGCGGATCATTTTACCGAGGCGATCGCCACTCAAATCTACCTCCGCCCGCAGGCTGTGGAGCCGCATTTTGTCCGCGACCTGCTGGGCAAAGGCGACGTGATCCTGAGTTACCGGCAGCAGCCGCACCTGGGCCGGAGCCAGCCAGAAGGGAAAGTCTCCTGCATACTCTTCAATCAGAATGCCGATGAGCCGCTCCAGGGAGCCGAACGGAGCCCGGTGAATCATCACGGGACGCTGCCGGGTACCATCCTCCGCCACGTACTCCAGCTCAAACCGCTCCGGCAGGTTGTAGTCTACCTGAACCGTGCCCAGCTGCCACTCCCGATCGAGGACATCGCGGAAGATGAAGTCGAGCTTAGGCCCATAGAAGGCCGCTTCGCCAGGAGCCTCAAAGTAGTCCATCTCCAGGGTCTGCACCGCGCGGCGAATGGCGTTCTGAGACGTTTCCCAGGCGGCATCAGAGCCAATGTACTTGTCCGACTCCGGGTCGCGGAAGCTCAGCCGCGCCTTAAAGTTTTGCAGCCGCAGGCTCTTGAAGACCGAAAGAATCAGGTCCACCACCTTCAAAAATTCGTCATCGAGCTGCGACGGCGTTACAAACAGGTGGGAGTCATCCACGGTGAATCCCCGGACCCGGGTCAGACCTCCCAGTTCTCCCGACTGCTCATAGCGGTAGACAGTGCCGAACTCCGCCAGCCGCATCGGCAGCTCCCGGTAGGAGCGCAGCTCGCTCTTATAGATCTGGATGTGAAACGGGCAGTTCATGGGCTTCATGACAAATCCGGTTTCGGCGGCCCGCGCCTCATCGTCTTCCGCCATCAGCGGAAACATGTCTTCCCGGTAGTTCTGCCAATGGCCCGAAATCTTGAACAAATCTACCCGAGCGATGTGGGGCGTCACCACCGGCAGGTAGCCCCGCTTGAGCTGCTCCTGCTTGAGGAAATCTTCTAGGGTAGAGCGCAGGACGGTGCCTTTGGGAGTCCACAGGGGCAGCCCCGGCCCTACGTCATCGGAGAAGACAAACAGTCCCAGTTCCTTCCCTAGGCGACGATGGTCCCGTTTCTTAGCCTCCTCCCGCCGCCGCTGATATTCTGCTAGCTGCTCTGGCGTTTCCCAGGCAGTGCCGTAGATGCGCTGGAGCTGGGCCTTGGTTTCGTCCCCCCGCCAGTAGGCTCCGGCAACGCTTTCGAGGTCAAACGCCTTGGGATGGAGCGTCCCCGTGGTTTCGACGTGCGGCCCCGCGCACAAATCCCACCAGTTATCGCCTAGATGATAAATGGTAATCGGCTCTTGCTGAATGTCGTCCAGAATCTCCAGTTTGTAGGGTTCGTTAAGTTCCTGGATGCGGCGTCGGGCCTCTTCCCGGCTCACCTCCTCCCGCAGCACTGGCAGATCTTTATTGATGATTTTGATCATCTCCTTCTTAATTGCCTTCAGATCCTTTTCGGTGAAGGGTTCGGGATTGTCAAAATCGTAGTAGAAACCGTAGTCAATCCAGGGGCCGATCGTAACCTGAGCCTTGGGGAAAAGCTTTTGCACCGCCATCGCCATGACGTGAGACATGGTGTGGCGGATCTTCTTGAGGGATTCCGATTCGCTGGTGCGTGGCAGGTAAATCTTTTCGGGGTGCTGATCAGAAGACACGGCTGAACTAGACATAAGTAGTTGAACAAAACTATTTTCTTGGGGGTGTGCGCCCCCGCCGAGGGCGCACACCCCCACAAGATGTAATTAACTGTGCCTGAGCACTTATGGCAAATGGCATTAGCGAAACGGTTGGGTCAGTGGGGAGTGCTGTCGGGGTAGCGCCCGCGCCTATCCCCATAGCCATTATCTTAGCGCTCGGGTTTTGCGATGGGCCTATAGATAGGTCGTTTTTGGCGCGTGGCTCATTAACGCGTGAGCGGGCTTAGGTCCTGAGAGGGAAATCTGGAGATTGGAACCTTAAAAAATGTTATAAAACGTAAAGTCCGCTACAATAGAAATTAATAAGACTTGACGAAACCCTTGGCTGATCGGCCTTAAACCCATATGAATGGCTCCAACCCATCCCGCTCCGATTTATTGCAGGCAGTTTTACAACCCCTCCTTGACGACTTTAAATATTGGTTTGAGCAGTCGCGATCGCTCCTCGAAAACAACGACCTACCCAATCTCACCGACGAGGCCCAGGCCGACCTGCTCTCCAGGGTGGTACAGGCCCAGCAGGAGGTGGGGGTTGCTACAACCTTATTCAAAACCACTGGGGGCCAAGTCGGGGTAGATATGCCGGTCGTGCAGCAGTGGCACGAGCTGGTTAACGAGTGCTGGCAGGTAGCCATGCAGTATCGCCTGCGGCAACAGCAGGAGCAGGGCAGCGACCGCTAACGGCGAGCGTCACCCATCCTTTTTCCAGCATGCCTGCCGCCAGCTTTGCTCAGATTTGCCTTATTTAGAATATAGACAGGGAGATTGAGACAGGCTGGAAGTTTGCACTAATCTATTGATGGGTAAAGCCTACAGCGATCCCAGTGCGTTCCTGGAGCCACCCAATCTTAACCGTATGGCTTCATCGACAGGCATTTCAGCCTGCTGCGGGGTTACTGGGACCAGAGGTTGCTTTAAGACAAACCCGATACAGGCCTGATGCGAATTTGACTTCACTTTTTGATTAACCGCTTATTGACAAATTACTGGGGGATCATACATGCTACATCTGCTTTACATTCTTGCTTTTACCGTTCTGGCGTTTTTGGCAGTGACCAATCTAATCCGCAACCTGATGGTTTTGGGAAGCGATTCTCAGCGTCTGTCGAACAACGCTAACCGCTCGTCGCGATCGCCCCTTGGCTCCTCCAACTCGGTTCCCCACCCTGAGCTGCTGGATGAGTCTGGCGACGTGGTGCGCGAGCCGTACTTGGTGATGCGTTCAATCTCAGTGGATGATGCTCGCGATCGCCTGGATGCCCTATACGAGTCCTCACCCAGCGTCGCCACCGACCGAGACGACGACTTGGACAACCAGTAGCTTCACATCTACCCTGGTGCGGTTTCTTGACTGTTGTAAGCAGGCCCGACCGCACGGAGCATATCACCCCGCTTCCCCTTCTCTCTGCCTGCTTGCCCAATGCCCCTTCAGCCCAAGCTACGACAGTCGCTCCGGTCTCCGGTTTGGATTCATGCCCTGCTGCTGGCAGGGTGGCTAGCGATTGCTTTGGCGGTGCGCCTGCACCACCTTACCCTAAAGCCTCTCTGGGTCGACGAAGTATCTACCCTGGTCTTTAGCCTGGGCAATAGCTACCGAGACATTCCCCTGAACCAGCCAATGGTCGCTGAGGCCCTGCTCCAGCCGCTGCGCCCCAACCTGCAGGCTACCCTACTAGATGCTGTCAGTCATCTGCTACAGGAGAGTAACCATCCGCCTCTTTACTTCGCCTTGACCCACGGATGGCTGCATCTGTTTCCAGCACCACAGGGGTATGTGTCCCTAGCGGGGGCGCGATCGCTGTCTGTTCTCTGGGGCGTACTGACCGTGCCTGCCGTTATGGCTTTAGGCTGGGCCATGTTTCGCTCTCGCACGACGGCACACCTAGCGGCTGCTCTGATGGCGGTGTCCCCCTTTGGGGTTTACCTGGCGCAGGAAGCCCGCCACTACACGCTAGCAGTATTGTGGATTGTCGCCTCCCTAGCGGGACTGAGCACAGCAGTTTACTACCTGCGTCACTGCCGTCCCCTGCCCCGCTGGATGGTGGCTGCCTGGGTTGGGGTAAATGGCCTGGGCCTTGCCACTCACTATTTCATGGCGCTGACGCTGATGGCCGAGGCTTTCACCCTGCTGATTTTACGCATCTGGCGACGCAAGTGGGGCTGGACGGCGAATCGCTGGCGGCTGGGGGGGGCGATCGCCGGAACTGCTATCACGGGGCTGGTTTGGCTACCCGTCTGGCAGTCTGCTAGCCAGGAAAACGATCTCACTCGGTGGATTTACGAAAGTGATCTAGGCGGCTGGGGCTGGATCGACCCGCTGCTGCAAACCCTGGCCAGCATCGTCAGCATGGTTTACCTGCTGCCGGTCCAGCGCGTGGAGGATACGATCGCGATCGCCTCTGGCCTCATCCTGCTGGGGCTAACCTTATGGACCCTGCGCATCGTTTGGCGAGGCTACCGCACCCAGATTAACGACCCAACCTCGGCTGACGGCATGACCATCCTGGCGCTGTTTTGCCTGAGTGCGATCGCCATTTTGCTGCTCCTGACCTACGTCAAAGGCATTGGCCTAGCACAGGTGTTTCGCTATCACATGATCTACTTTCCTGCCGTGGTTATTTTGGTGGCGGCGGGCATTGTGGGACGGTGGGCTTTTTCGCCTTCCCCGCCCCCTGTACGGGTGCCACGCCCGCTGTCTATGCCGGGGCTGGCTCGCTTTCGCCTGTCCCGCGATCGCGTCATCCTGCTAATTATTTTGCTGGGGCTGGCGGGTAGCCTCACGGTTACCAACGATTTTGCCTATCGGAAGCTGCACCGCCCAGACCGAGTCGTCTCCGAAATGGCCGAGCGACTGGAGGCCCCCGTGCTGGTGGCCATTTCCCACCAATCCCACGGACAAACCGGGCGGCTGATGGCGCTGGCCTGGGAGATGCGATCGCCCCGCTACACCTCCCTTCTAGAGTCCTCTCAGTTCTACCTCGACCATCAGGACTGTGACCTGCTGGGCGAGCAAAACTGCAGCACTCCCAGCGCCGCCCTCCGCCAAACCCTAGACCAGACGCCCCGCCCTGTCGATCTATGGCTGCTTAACTACGAAGGAGAAGCCAACCTGACTCCTCAGGAATGCCGCTACGTCACCACCAAGCGCACCGACGGCTATAAGTATCAGCAGTACCAGTGCCGCTGATGGTCCCTGTCGCCCCATACGGCGCTACGCTTTCGCGTTAGGACGTTCAAGAGGTGTGGCCCCCCTGCGACGCGGGGGGCCACACACAAACCTTAGTCCGTAGGGCTATTGAGCCCCTTGTCTGCCTGAACTTCTCCTGTGCGTCTTCACATGAAATTGGTATTAGTCAAACAGGGTATTGAGCAAAAACTCCGTGAGGGCGTTGGGGGGAATGTGATCGAGGATACAGGTGTCCACGATGTCAAACTTGGCCCCCGCTGCCTGCAGGTTGTCGTCGAGGGCAGTAAAGAAGCCCCGGGCGATGGGGTCGTCGCCAATCTGCACTAAGCCGATGCCCAGCTCCTCGTTGCGGTCGATTCGATGGGTGGCATCTACAATGACTTTGGCGATCGCCATCCGATCCGTCGGTTCCCCATCCAGCAGCACCAGCATAATTTCGCCATTGGGCTTGGTGCGCCCCTGTTCTTTACGGGCAAAGTAGTCCTCCAGGGCCGACCGCAGCACCTTGTGGAGGTTGATCTGCTTGGGAGGCAGATTTTCGGCAATTAGGGCGTCGAGGGTGTCGGAGGTAACGTGTTCGTACCACTTAAAGGCGCAGTCCTGCTCGGAGTCCCGGCAGGCAACGTATAGGGTGATGCCGTCAGGGTCGTAGGTTTCGCAGTGCCGCAGCAGAGTGGCAATGGAGTTCTGAGCATCGGTCCACCGCCTTTCGAAGTTGGGAGGAGGAGCTTCGGTGACGGGAGTCGTGCGGGCAAAGATAACGGTATAGTCCCGCTCTCGCAGGTGGGATTCGGAAGAAACATTAGCCATATCATTAACCACGTTGTTAGCCATATTTGATAAGAATTACAGGACGTTACTAGATGTTTCTAATTGCTGAGCAGCGATATTGAACGTCGGTTTGCTTCGTTAAGCTGGAGGTAATTCATTTAATTCTTGAGGCGAATATGAGTCTTAACCACATCGGGTCGAGCGCCCCCTCCCTCCATCATTCGCCACAGCGCTTGGCCTGGCAAACCGTTCTTTCCGCTGTTCTCCTAGTTTGGTTGAGCAGCAGCCTGCTCCTAGATGTCCTTATTATGCCCACGCTGTATGCAGCGGGAATGATGACCTCGCCAGATTTTGCTACTGCTGGATACAGTCTCTTTTGGTCGTTCAATCGGCTGGAACTGCTCGGCAGCGCAGTTGTCCTCACCGGGGCAGTGGCGCTCTGGCAACAGTTGACCTTGCCCAAACTCCGCTGGGGCATGGCGCTGGCAGCGGGTCTGCTGGCGATCGCCCTATTCTATACCTACGGCCTCACTCCCGAAATGAGCGCCCTTGGCCTGCACCTCAACCTGTTCGAGTCTGCTGAAGCGGTCCCTACCAACATGAACGCTCTCCACAGCGAATATTTTGGCCTGGAGCTGGTAAAGCTGGCGATCGCCGGAACTCTATTCTGGCTCTACCGTGACGAAGCATAATTAATTCCAAACCATAGGGGTGTGCGCTCCCGCCGGAGGCGCACACCCAAGAAAATAATTTTGTTTAACTACTTACCTACTTGTGGGCAAAAAGAACCGTCGCGCTGGCAAGCTCTAGGTTTTTCTCCTTTGATAACTCCTTGACGAACGGTTTGTGCAAATGTGTACTGGCGTTTCCTATAAAATCGGCAACTCTCATATTCAGAAAGTCAACCCTAGTTTTTCCGTGAAGTCCTGCTGCCCAACTGCGTAAAATCCACGTCAGCGACCAAATAGGCAACATACTTTCATAGACGGTTACTTCATCGACGGTGAGAAAATCCGCGAACAAATTTTGGAGACCGTGATCGGTCATGTTGTAGTAATGGTTGGGATAGCCATGTAGGGGCTGAAGAAACGGCACGGCACACATTAAACTACCGCCCTTTTTGAGCACCCTAGCAATCTCTTTGGCACATTGAAAAGGGTCCTTTACATGCTCTAAGACAGCTATAGAGATAATGGCATCGAATGCTTCATCGACAAAAGGCAGAATTTCGCCAACTCCGCGCACGTCAGTGGTTTCGTAATCTACAATTTCAAAGTTAACAACGTTGTCAAAATAGACGGGTCTGCGGCCAGCGCCACAGTCTAATATCAATCCCTTCTCATTATTTTTAATCAGCTCCATCGCATAAGGATCGTAATGATTGCTGCTGACCTTGTCAGTATCAATGATGTTGAACTGCCTGCGTAGATCTTCACTTAAGAAGTCATAATAGGTAGGCATTTTGGTATAAGGCATATCATCACGAAGCAGAGGCTTGATTCTCTCAAGCTTTCTGCTTTGAGCTTCAGCAATGCTAGCTGGAGAAAACCGTATTTTTCTTCCTTCTTTTCGACCAAAAAACTCGAAGTGACTGCGGCCTGATTTCATCTGTCCACTTTTGACAGCATTAGCGACATCAGGATTTGCCCGCAGATATGCCCCTTCGTCAAAATTTTCATCCGTTGCAATCAATTCAAGCGGATAGGAAGTCATTTTTTTCTCGGTGCCTTAGCGAAACGATTGAGCCTGAATTGCAGAAGCGCATGGCCATGAATAAAGCCAGCGAGGAGTACGCCGTGCCATAGCGACGTTGACTAATGGCTAAATACTTAAGGTTTTTTAAGTTTTTTGGTCGATTATGTCTAACTATAATGCTTAGAGAAGAGATATCTGCTGAAGGCATTGTAATCGAGCGGAGCATGGTGTGCGATCGCCAGTAGCAGTATCGATCTCTCGTCTAACCAGCACAACAATCAGGGCCTAGGGAGAACATTGGCATGACCAATAGGGAAGCTTTGGCGCTCGATTTTTTTCAACCCCAGACTTCTGCTAGGGTTTTAGCATCTAATCCTCTCCTGACAAATCAGGATGCAGGCTGGGATAATATTGCTCTGCAGGTCTACGAGCCCGTTCCAGCTTGTGAAGTTCCCGTACATACGCACGTGAATCACTGTATCGCAGTTTGCCGCGGTCACGGCCCCACTGTAGAGCGATATCTGGCCAGCGAGTATAAGACCGAGCAAGAGCGGGCGGGTGACTTCATTCTGGTTCCTAAAGATGTAGAGCATCAGCTTGTGATTCCTCAGGAATCTCCTGGATGCTTAATGATATTGCTCAAACCCAATTTCGTTTCTGGTATTGCTCAAGAATCGGTTGATCCCGATCGCGTAGAGTTGTTACCGACATTTCTTCAACCCGACCCGTTTATTCATGGAACGGCCCTGGCACTTCGGGAGGCCCTGGAGACGTATGGATCTGGAAGCCAGCTTTATGCTGAAGCGCTAAGTCAAGCCTTGGCAGTGCATCTACTGACAAAATACACCACTCGCTCTGCCAAACTTCACAGCTATGAAGATGGGCTTTCCCGATATCAGCTCAGGCAAGCACTAGACTATATCCAAGCAAATTTAGGCCAGAATATAAAGCTGGAGGATGTTGCGACCTTCCTCGGAATGAGCCAGTACTACTTCTGCCACCTGTTCCGTAAATCGATGGGCATCACGCCTCATAAATATATCATTCAGCAACGAGTGGAGCGGGCTAAAACTTTGCTGCTGCAATTTAATCAACAGACTATCGCTGATATTGCTTTGAAATGTGGTTTTGCTAACCACAGTCATCTTTGCCTACATTTCCGTCAGCTTACGGGCACGACCCCCAGAGCATATCAGAGGCAGTCATCTAAGTAAGTGCTTGAGCACAGTTAATGACAGCTTATGGGGGCGCACACCCCCATGAAAATAGATGAGAGAGAAATGAATAACAGGCTTTTAGTAGAAATCACAAGACTTTAAAAGCTTTGCTGTGGGAGCGTTTTTATGATGGTGGAAACACCTAGAGTTTCTGGGATTAAGCAAAAGTTGTCCAGCAATAGTACGCTGGTATCTACCACAGGACAGACCTATGAACTATCCTTCCGAGCCGAAGCCAACCGATGGTAAACGGATCTTGTTAATCGAAGATGACTGCGTCAACCGTCAGCTACTTTGTGAATATCTTGCCTACTGTAACTACCACGTTTTTAGTATAGGTTTGGGGTCTCAATTTTTTGAGGCGATCGCCTCTTTTCAACCCGCTTTAATTCTGCTGGATTTGAGGCTACCTGATATCTGTGGCTTTACCCTCCTGGAGCAGCTATATCATGACAAACGATATCGCAACATACCTACTGTTGTCACTTCAGCGCTAGCTTCTAAAGTAGATCAAGAACGGGCTTTATCGCTGGGAGTATCCCATTACCTGGTGAAGCCATTTGATTTGCTTCAGCTTCAGCACCTACTGCAAAAACTAATTCCTTCTGCTTCGAGAGGCAACTGCTTCCCAAAGAAAAGATGCCCAATAGCTAGCCTTCCCAAAAATCATGCGAAAGGCTCGAAGTTCCGGTCAGCCTTACTTGCTGTATGAATGATCGTAGGCATCAATTCATTTCATTTCCAGAAATCACCTTATTTCTCAAGCTGATGCCGAGCATAGGAGAGTTCTGAAGGAGCGAAATTCAAAGCCGGGGCGTATCAATGATATTGAACTGCCTGCGTATATCTTCACTTAAGAAGTCATAATAGGTGGGCATTTTGGTGTAGGGCATATCATCGCGAAGCAGAGGCTCGATTCTCTTAAGCTTTCTGCTTTGCACTTCAGCAATGCTGGCGGGAGAAAATCGTATTTTTCTTCCTTCCTTCCGGCCAAAATACTCAAAATGACTGCGGCCTGATTTTATCTGCCCGCTCTTGACCGCATCAGCGACATCAGGATTTGCCCACAGGTATGCCCCTTCGTCAAAATTTCATCCGTTGCAATTGATTCAAGGATGTATGGAGTCATTTCGCTTGGCCTGGCGGGACGGTGTAAGCCTGAATTTTATAGTTTTTTAACGCCTCTAGCATTCGACGGGGGAAAATAGGGCCGCCTGGATTTGGTCGAGGGCATTTTCCAGGTCGTCGTTGACCACCTGGAGGTCGAACTCGTTGGCAGCGGTGATTTCGGTTTGGGCACGGGCGAGGCGGCGGGCGATCGCCTCTTCGGCATCGTGGCCCCGTTCCCGCAGGCGACGCTCCAGTTCTTCTAGCGATGGCGGCAGCACAAAAATTTGGAAGGCGCTGGGAAAAACTCGACGGATTTTTCGGGCACCGATCAGCTCGATTTCCAGAACGACCCGCTCACCCGCGGCAATCTTTTGCTCAACGGGACGGCGAGGGGTGCCGTAGTAGTTGCCCGCAAACTCGGCCCACTCCAGCAAATCATCATGGAGCAGCATCTGTTCAAAGGTTTCGCGGCTGACAAAGTAGTAGTGTCTGCCGTGAACTTCACCAGGGCGCGGGGGACGCGTAGTGGCCGAAATCGACAGATTAAGGCTGGGATGACGCTGCAGCAGTCGCCGCAACAGCGTCCCTTTGCCAACCCCGCTGGGACCAGTTAGCACAATCAGTTTGCCGATGCCCATGATGCCTTTATTCCGTCGCTTACTTCTGTGGATGAATCTTTTTGAGTGCTGAAGCACAGTTAATTACATCTTATGGGGGTGTGCGTCCCCACCGGGGGGGCGCACACCCCAAGAAAATAGTTCTGTTTAACTCCTTACTAGCCTATCTTCTTTGACACTCCGCATAGCTAAAAGCTAGGGGATTCTCGGTTCATCCACCATCCTTAAAACTGATCTGAGAGTTTTATCTCAAACTCCGCAACCCCTCACCAAACAGCCGCACCAAAATGGTCAAACTATCTAGATGTTGGGC
>JBHJGR010000409.1:0-27371 GCA_050331615.1 Elainellaceae cyanobacterium | reverse complement strand
CAAAATCGAAAGTCCTACGGCTTTCCTGGTGCCAATGGCGCGGTGGTCCCACTCCGACCCATCCCGAACTCGGTTGTGAAACGCTGTTGCGGTGAAGATACTTGGGAGGTAGCTCCCTGGGAAAATAGCTCGGTGCCAGGTGATTAATTCAAACCCTTCACTCGTTGAGTGAGGGGTTTTTTGGGTTGCATTAGCTTAGTTATTATCTAGCCAGTGCTGGGCATGCTGTTTAATTTCCTGACGCTCTTCCGCTGCCATCTTATCCAGATTTGCCAGGATGAAATTCATGCGCCCCTGGGATTTGAGCTTGTCGCGGTGGCGATCGAGAAAGTCCCAGTAGAAAAAGTTAAACGGACAGGCATCCTCGCCCGTACGCTTGGCCTGTTTATACCTGCATCCTTTGCAGTAGTTGCTCATGCGGTTGATGTAGTTGGCGGAGGAGGCGTAGGGTTTGGAGGCCAGGTGGCCGCCGTCCGCGAAGAGGCCCATGCCGATGACGTTGGGTTGCATGACCCAGTCATAGGCGTCCACAAAAACGCTGTGGAACCAGTCTTCAACCGCCTGGGGAGAGAGTCCGGCGATCAGGGCGAAGTTGCTGAGGATCATGAGCCGCTGGATGTGATGCACATATCCCATGCGCTCCACCTGGGAGAGCACCTGGTGCAGGCAGTTCATGTCAGTCTGGCTGGCGTCCCAAAAGAAGTCCGGCACCGGCTGGGTGTGGTCAAACCAGTTCTGGTCCGGATAGGTATTGTCAGCGTGGACGTAGACACCATGCATATATTCCCGCCAGCCGAGGATCTGGCGAATGAAGCCTTCGATGCTGTTGAGGGGGATGGACTGGTCATAAAAGGCCGCTTCAGCCGCCTGCACCACTTCAAGAGGATGGAGCAGGCCCAGATTGAGATAGGGGGAGAGCATGGCGTGCCACATGGTTTCCTCCCCTGCCACCATGGCGTCCTGATAAGGGCCGAAGGTGGGCAGGCGATCGCGCACAAAATACTCCAGCACATCCAGCGCATTCTGCCGGGTCACCCCCCAACGAAACGGCTGAACCTGACCGTAGGTGGAGAAGTTTTGGGACTGGACCCACTGGATCACCTCTTCCGTCACGGCGTCCGGAGTGAACCAGTGGGCAGCGGGTGGCTTCATTTCCCCTTTGGGAGGCTTGCGGTTTTGCTTATCAAAATTCCACTGGCCGCCAACGGGCTGGTCGCCCTCCATGAGGATTTGGAAGCGCTTGCGGCCTTCCCGGTAAAAGCTCTCCATTAGTAGGGACTTGCGTCCGGCGGCCCACTCACTAAAGTCCGCTTCTGACCAGAGGAAATGGTTATTGGGCAGGAGGGTGAGGGCACAGGGGAGGTCGAGGCTGCGGATGAATTTCAGGAAGGGGCGATCGCTCGGCGTCATCACCCGCAGCTCGGTGATGCCTTCGGTTTGCAGCCACTTCTCCAGGGGCGGCGCAAAATCTTCGGCAGTCCGATAGGTCACAGGCCAGCCCGCCTGTCGCAGCTCCTCAGCAAAATGGCGCATTGCTGACCAGACCAGCACCAGCTTTTGCCGATGGTAGGGACGCTGGCGGACGTACTGGGCCGATTCAATCAGAATGACGGGGGTTTGTGACTTTTGGTGGGCGCAGCTTTTGAGGGCGGCCTGATCGGCCCAGAGCTGATCGCCGAGAATCCAGATGCCGGTGGTCATGAATTTTCTTGGTGGGGACAGTTGGGGAGGGTGGCTGAGAAGGGCCTATTCTAACCGTTGCCAGAGTCTGGCTCAGAGGAATTGACTGTATTACGCTGGAAGATGAGCTGAATGCCGAGAGCCAGCAGGCCCAGGGTGGTAAGGGCAAAGATTCCTGAGCCGAGGGCGGTCATGCCGACGACGAGGGTCCGCACCAGGACAGCAATGTTGGCCGCCAGGGTACTGTTGGAGGGTAGGGGCTTCTCGGCAAAGGTGTGGGCGATGGAGGTGGTGAAGAGGTAAAGGGCGATCGCCGCAGGCCCAGAAATCAATGCTCCCCCAAAGCAGCGCAGGGGCGTAGACACGGGCTTAGCCGGGGTGGCGTTGGACGGGTCGGGCTGGGGAGATGGGGACATGGCTAAAGTTTTGGGCTAGATACAGAGGTCAGGCGGCCAGTTGGATGCCGTAGGGAACGAGTTTAGTAATCCACGTTTCCAGGTCGGGGTCGGGCATGGCGGCCTGGAGCGATCGCGCCATATTCTGGGCAGCGGTGGCAGAACCGGCGAGGGCAAAAACCGTGGGGCCAGACCCCGACATCATTGTCCCCAAACTGTCCAGGGATGTGAATGTTTCTTTCAGCTGATTCACGGCGGGATGGGCGGGCAAGACCACCTTCTCCAGGTCGTTGTGCAGCAGCGACCCAATTTGCGAATACTGTCTGGCGCTGATGGCGGTGACGATTGGCCCTGAGTGGACGGCATGGGAGCGATCGCCCACCAATTCCTGCTGGGGCGGGTAGGTGTCCCGGTACTGCTGGCGGTAGGTCTGGTAGGCCCAGGCGGTGGAGACGGATAGGCTGCGGTATTTGGCCAGCACGGCATAGAAGCCATCAACGCTGGGTAATGGGGAGAGCCTTTCCCCCCGTCCGGTGGCGATGGCGGTGCCCCCCGCAATGCAGAAGGGAACGTCAGAGCCGAGCTTTGCGCCCAGGTCCTGGAGTTCCTCCTGGGTCAGTCCGAGCTGCCACATCAGGTCCAGGCCAACGAGGACTGCTGCCGCGTTGGTGGAGCCGCCCGCCAGTCCGGCCCCGACGGGGATGCGCTTGTCGATGGTGATTTCCACACCGCCAAAGCGGTTAAACGCTTGCGCGAACTGCACTTTCATCAATTCTGCGGCCCGGTAGGCCAGATTACTGGCGTCGAGGGGCACCTGGGGGTGGGAGCAGTTGACGCGAATCTGCTCGGTTCCCAGCGCCCGCAGCGAGACCCGGTCGGCCAGGTCAATGCTCTGGAGCACCATGGCCAGCTCGTGGAAACCATCGGGGCGATCGCCAATAATTTCCAGGTAAAGGTTGATCTTCGCCGGGGCAATCAGGGAGTAGGAGCGCATGAGGTTCGTCAAAGAATCACCGTAGATTTATCCTCGCACGTCTGGCCGCACGTGTTTGAATGTCATATATCCAGATAAAGATTAAAGATGGTTGCTAAGGGCCACCCAGCTCTCTACTCCCAGGTCTTCGGCACGGGCCTGAGGATTAATGTGGAGCTGCTCCATCAGGGAAGTAAGCGCATCCCGGTCTACCAGGCTCTTGAGGTTGTTGCGCAGCATCTTGCGCTTGGTGGCAAAGCCAAGACTGATCAGGGTTTCCAGCTTTTGGGGATTGGTAGCAGGTTGAGCGGGCGATCGCGGCGTCAGCTTCACGATGGCGGAATCCACTTTGGGCGGCGGCGCAAACGCTCTGGCCGGAACCGTGGCAACCAGCTCACAGTCTGCCAGGTACTGCACCCGCACGGAAAGCGCGCCAAAAGTGCGGGAACCTGGTGCGGCACAAATGCGCTCGGCCACTTCTTTTTGAAGCAGCAGCACGATGGTTTCATAAGGGGCAGGATGGGGGTCGGCAATGGTGCCCAGCAGTTTTGCCAGAATCGGCCCCGTAATGTAGTACGGGATATTGGCAACCACTTTACTGGGGACAGAAAACTGGGGGGCAGAGGTCAGAATTTCCGACAGATCCAGCTCCAGGAAGTCACCCTCAATCAGGCGGAAGTGGTCGGTATCTGCGAAGGATTGCCGCAGCTGCTGGGCCAGGGTGGGGTCAATTTCCACAGCGACCACCGCCTCTGCCAGACTCACCAGCCAGCGCGTTAGGATGCCTGTACCAGGGCCGATTTCCAGAATGCGATCGCCCTTCGACACCGCCGCCGCCCGCAGGATCTGGTGCAGCGCCTTCTCGCTGCGGAGCCAGTGCTGGCCAAAGCGCTTTTTGGGATGGGCACTGATCTGGCGCATGGGACGTGAGTCTGGGTAATTTGCCGGTTACTGCTGCCGCTTCTGGAATATTACGAAACCTGTTGATCTTTAAACTTTGCCGAAGTTTGGGGCAAATATGGAGCGGCTTGTCCGAAATTAGGGAAATTTCTTTGGTAGTTCGACTGGGTAAGTGCATGGTCATCAATGAAGCCAGTGGAGTTTGCTCCCCGCCGGAGGAAACCCCACCATAGCTTTGTTTCTTGATGGCTACTGACCTAGTTCGACCATAACATTTTGTAATTACTAAGCAATCTTTGAAGCTAGTCACCAACTGACAACCACCAGAGGGCTTCCAGTGAAGTACGAAATCCGATATAAACCTGCATTCGCCAGCCTGTTTTTGACGCTACAGCCGGGCGATCGCATCGTGGCGGAATCTGGCGCAATGGCGAGCATGGACGGTCAGCTGTCCATGAAGACCGAGTTTTTTGGGGGACTTTTCCCCGCCCTGATGAAGAAGTTCTTTGGAGGGGAATCCCTCTTCGCCAACACCTTCATCAATCAAACCCAGCAGCCGCTGGACATTGTGCTCACCCAGTCTACCGTAGGGGATATTGGCGTCGTTGAGCTAAAGGGCACCGAGATCTGCTTCCAGCCGGGAGCCTACATCGCCCACACCCCCGGCGTCCATGTTGGCGTGCAGTGGGCTGGCTTTGCGAGCTGGTTCTCCGGGGAAGGGCTGTTTAAGCTGAAGCTGACGGGCAAGGGCCTAATCTTCTTCGGAGCCTACGGTGGCCTGACGGAGACCTACGTGAAGGACGAGTTCATTGTGGACAACAGCCACCTGGTGGCCTACGAACCGGGCATCAAGATGAACATCCGCATGTCCGGAGGGCTGTTGGGTTCGGTGACCTCCGGTGAAGGGCTGGTCAACAAGCTCAAAGGCCGGGGCAAGGTCTACCTCCAGTCCCGCAGTATCGATGGTTTGGTGCGATTTTTACGGCCCAAGGTGCGCTAGGAGAGAACCCATGAAGCTCGATATCTTACATCAGCCGGACAGTGCGATCGCCAAAATTCAGATGGAGCCCCAGGAGGAACTGGTTGCAGAAGCGGGTTCCATGATTGCCATGAGTGGCTACATGAACGTCAGCACCACCCTGCGTCGGGGCAAGGGCGGCGGCGTTTTTGGCGGTCTTAAGCGGGTGCTGGCGGGGGAATCCCTCTTCCTCAGCGTATTTCGCTCCGGTGGCAGCGCGGCAGAAATTTACCTGGCTCCCCGCCTCATGGGAGACATTCTCCCCTACCAGCTCCAGGGCACTGACCTGATTGTGCAGTCCACAGGCTACATGGCGAGTACACCGGGGGTAGACATTGACCTGGGCTTTCCCGGCCTGAAAACGATCTTTTCCGGGGAGTCCATTTTCTGGCTGACGATTAGCGGCTCTGGGGTGGTGCTCCTTAGCGCCTTTGGCGGCATTTACGAAATCGATGTCGATGGCGAATACATCGTGGATACGGGCCACATCGTGGCGTTTGAGCGGACGCTGGACTTCTCCATTACCAAACCGGGGACGAGCTGGATCGGCGCATTCTTGGGAGGCGAGGGGCTGGTCTGCAAGTTTCGCGGACGGGGCAAGCTCTACTGCCAGACCCATAATCCGGGTGCGTTTGGCTTCTTGGTGGGCAGCAAGCTACCGCCCCGCTCCTAGCCTCGCCTGATCACAACCGACCCACTATTGAGGAGACCAAGACCCATGAGTATCGCGATTCCCTACGAGATTGAACACAAACCAGCCTACGCTCTGCTGAAAATTACCATCGGATCTGGCCAGACCCTGCTGGTGGAGACAGGGGCAATGGCGGCTATGGATCCCTGGATTCAAATGAAGTCCAAAGTCAAGGGCGGTTTGATGGGCGGCCTGGGCCGCATGCTGGGGGGTGAATCCCTATTCATCAGCGAGTTCACTGCCAAGGGCAAGGCGGGCGATATTTACATCGCTCCGGGGGTGCCGGGGGATGTGGAGCACTACCAGCTTGATGGGCGCAGGAGCCTGATGGTGCAGTCTTCCGGATTTGTGGCAGCCAGCTCCACCGTTACTCTTGACACCAAGTTCCAGGGATTCAAGGGCTTTTTCAGCGGCGAGTCCCTATTTCTGCTGAAGGCATCGGGCACGGGCGACTTCTGGTTCAGCTCCTTCGGCGCGATTCTCGAAATCCCCGTGGAGGGCGATTACGTAGTGGATACGGGCTACATCGTTGCCTTTGAAGATTCGCTAGACTATAGCGTGGAGATGATCGGCGGGCTGTCGTTCAAGAGCCTGAAGACGGGCATCTTGGGCGGTGAGGGACTGGTGGCTCGCTTCAGCGGCAGCGGCAGGCTCTGGGTGCAGTCTCGCAACCTTTACCCGTTCATTAATTTTTTGAATCCCTTCCGCCCGGTCAAGAGCAGCAATTAGGCGATTTCCAGGAAAAATTCTACCCCTAGTTAGACGGTCGGTCGGGGCAAATGGCCATTGGTCCCTACGTCGTCGGGTCGGATCATTTTCAAAAATCTGCTTAAGTAAAAACCAGTGGTGGGGGGCGCCCCCCGGGGGGGGCGCGCGCACCAAAATATTTTATATTTTTAAATATATATTATATTATCTCTGGGTGGGGGGGCCCGGGGGGGGGGGGCCCAAAAACCTCCACAAGTTGTAATTAATTGTGCTCTAGCACTTAATAGGAGCCGTTCATATGTCCATTGAGTTGCCCCCTGGAACTGCGGCCCCCCGCGACGATCGCAACGCCCCTGCTAACAATCGGCAGCTCCTGATCCTGCTGGGGCTGTTTGCGGGGGCCATCATCTTCGCCGTGTGGCTGGCTGGATTCCTCGTCGGTAATCTAATCACCCTGATTCCGCCCGGAGTTGAGCAGCAGCTAGGGGCGGTGATTGTGCCCGTCTACGAGCGGCAGGCCGAGCCCTCGGCAGTGCAAACTACCCTAAACGATATGCTCGATCGCCTGGAAGACCATCTGCCGGAAGAGCACCAGGCGCGGGACTATCAGGTCCTCTACATCCCCGAACCCGTGGTGAATGCACTGGCCATTCCGGGCGATCGCGTCATTATTTACAAAGGGCTATTGGCGGAGATGGAGTCAGAAAACGAGCTGATGATGGTGCTCGGCCATGAGCTGGGGCATTTCCAGAACCGGGACCATCTCCGGGGGCTGGGGCGGCAGGTGACGGTGCGGCTGGCGCTAGCCACCATTTTCGGCGATGCGGGTTCCATCGGCGCACTGGCCTCGTCGGGGGTGGCGGCCATCAGCAATTCCGAGTTTTCCAAAGGCCAGGAGCGGCAGGCCGATGAAGTGGGGCTGACCCTGCTGAACGAGACCTACGGATACGTTGCCGGAGCCACGGATTTCTTTGCCCGCATGAGCGAGCAGCGCGGCGCTGAACTGGCCTTTCTGGCAACCCACCCCACCTCAAAATCACGGGTGGAGCGGATTGAAAAGCTGATTCGCCAGCGGGACTATTCGATCGGGGAGCGATCGCCCCTACCCGAATCCCTGCAGAACTCCTAATTCTCCAAACTGTCAACGCTGAGGGGCACCATCTCGCCGGTTGTAGTGAATCCCAGCAGCATGGACTCCTGGGGCCGGATGAGGTTGCCCGTCAACACACAGCGCTCTTCCTGTTGCGCCGTGGCTGCGATGCTGGCGCGAATGTCTTCTCGACGCACGTTGGTCGCCGAGTATCCCGATTTTTGCTGAACGTAGCGCCATAACACGTCGCGAATCAGGGCCTGGTAGCCTTGATTTCCGGCGAGCTGTTTTAACTGCTCCTTCAACTCCCGCTCCAACCGAATGCTGGTGACCTCCATCTCGGTGGTGGGAGTGCGGTTATGGGCGGCCTGGTTCAAGGTTTGCATCAATGGTCTCCTATCTAAGGGTTTAACGAGCTTCAACAGGGGTGGGGTGTTACCGCTTCCGGTGAGCAATCGGGCCGAAATTGGGGGCGATCGCCCTCCGGAATAGAAACTTTCTGAATGTTTCCTAAAAAAGGGTAGACACCTCAGTATTACAAGTGTAGTATGTTGGATGTCAGAGTCAAACAATCCCTCTCGCGAGGTGAAACCATGAAGTTTATTACGACTCACGCCAAACCGTTACCAGCCATCGCTTCGGCGCTCCAGCAGTGGGGCGGATGTCTGGGCGGCATTGGTTTGGGGGCGCTCATGGGTTCGCCTCGTCGCCATGCAATTTCTTCGTTGCTGGAGTGGCTATCGCTGGCGCTGCGTCACGGCCATTTGTCCACCGGCAACCAAGGGGTTGGTGTACCTGTGCTCCGCCGCTTCCAGGCAGCGCAGTCCACCATTGGCGATCGCGGAATTCGTGTAGCTGCAAAGGCAGTCGATTTTCGTTGGCAAAGCGGGAGGTACAGAGACCCTAGAGCTGTACCGAATACAAACTAGAAAGGTCTGACCGATTTTCTAGCCCCCGCTTCTAGCCAGTAGAAGCGGGGGTTTTTGCATGGGTTAGTTGACCCACCTATCGCTCCACCGCGCCGCTCACAGATTGGGCGGATCGATTCACGCCAGCGACCCAGAGCTTAACCCCAATTCAGTTCGACCCATTGAAATTGACGGCAAACCTAAACGCAACGGGAGTTTGACCCCATGTTGAGGCTGATTTATACCGAGACGGGTTTGGATTTGAAGGTGATTGACCAGCCGGTGGAGGAGTGGATTGCGCTGCGGCGCTCCCTGGCTCACCGGACTGGTCATGTCTTTCGCAGCGAAGCTTGCACGGCTTCATTTCTGCTGCCCAAACATCTGCGGCAGATGGAGGTGCTGCGGCGTTGGTTGGAGTGCGATCGCGCCAGTGGGATCAACCTGGCCCTGGCCGACGCCGAGTTCATGGAAGTGAGCCTAACCGGCCACTGGATCACCTCATATCCCGCCGATGCCGAGGGCGTCTTCGTCGCCGCGCTGCACCCCCGTCTGGAAGCAGTGATTGCGGAACTGTGGGAGAAAGCGTGCGATCGCACCCCAACCTCCCAGCGACAAAAGGCTTAGTCAGAAGTGAGCACTGCCCACCAGAAGTAGGGTGGGCAGTGCTCACCAGTAAAGCTTGGCAAGTAGAAGTAGGGTGGGCAGTGCCCACCAACCTTAATTCAGTAACATTCTGCGGCTTTTGTCGAATTGCTGGACAACCACTGTAGTATTTGTAGTATAATGTAGTATATTGATTGAATCGCTCACAGGTGATCATCATGCTGTTTTTTCTAGGTCGACTTCACCCCCGCTCCGGTCGGCACCCATTGTCCTCCAAGGGCCTCAGGTCAATCGATTCAGACCGCCACTGCGCAGACGGGCAGTCCGGTGATTCCCGTCCGTCCAACTGCTTCGATGAGCTATCCAACGAGCGAGCGGTTCAGGAAGCTCTGCGGCAACAGCATCGGCGGCTGGAGGCAAATTATTTTCTAGAGCGATCGCCCCTGCGCTAATCCGACAATTCCCGGCCACCGCGACGCTTCCCCAAACAATCGATTTCACCGGTTGTAGCCCTACGGGCTAAGGTCTGAGTGCGAACTCCCCGCGTCGCGGGGGTTCCACACCTCTTGAATGTCCTAACGCGAAAGCGTAACGCCATAAACAATGCCTGGAGGTTTCCATGCTGATGCTTACCACCCGCGCCTACCAGGGCGATCGCGATTTAGAGAAGATTACAGACCTGCTGAACGCTTGCGAAGCCGTCGACCAACTGGACGCCTTCTATACAGTCTCAGAACTGCGACAGGAGGCCAGCGGCCCCAATGAGGACCCGGCCAGCAACTGGCGGCTCTGGGAAGATAGCGATGGCACCTTGTTGGGGTTCGGGCAGCTCTGGATTCCCACCTCTGGCAATCCCCTGGACGGTCATCTCTGGTTCCGGGTACATCCCCAGTCGCGGGGGCAGGGGCTGGAGGCCGATATGATCGCCTGGGGCGAATCGCGCCTGCGGCAGGTTGGCCAAGAGCGGGCCGTCCCCGTCCTGCTGCGGTCGGGCTGTCGCAATACCCTCACCGAGCGTCTCCAGCTATTGGAAGCCCATGGATTTGTGAGCGATCGCTGCTTCCTGACCATGACGCGATCGCTCGCTGACTCCATCGCCACCCCCCAGCTTCCCCCCGGATTCACCGTCCGCCCGGTGATGGGCGAGCAGGAAGCCGCAGCCTGGGTGGAGATGTTCAACCAGTCCTTCATCGACCATTGGAATCACCACCCCCTTACCATTGAGGAGTATCGGCATTACCTGACCGACCCAGACTATCGCCCGGAGCTGGATCTGGTGGCGATCGCCCCCGACGGCACCCTGGCCGCCTTTTGCTACGCCAGCATTGACCCAGCATTCAACCAGCAGAAGAACCGCCGGGAGGGCTGGATCGGGGTTTTGGGAACGCGGCGGGGATTTCGTCGCCAGGGTCTGGGGCGGGCCATGCTGCTGAGCGGTCTACAGCGTCTGCAAGCGGCAGGCATGGACACGGCCAAGCTGGGGGTGGATACCCAAAATCCCAACTGTGCGCGATCGCTCTATGAATCGGTGGGGTTCGAGCTGCTGCACACCAACCTGGCCTTTGCTAAGACCCTCTAACACAGATTGCTGGCGCCGTCCCTGGGAATATCCTTTCGATACCGTTACAAAGTGACCCCGCCGCCATAGAATGGTGTAGTTTAGCGTAGCGGTAGGACAGGGACGACCCACTCGTGAAGTTATTTGTTTTCCACACACCTGAGCTAACTCCAGCCGACGGGGTTCCTGACTGTGCGATCGCCGTTGATGTGCTGCGGGCCACCACCACCATTTCTGCCGCCCTGGCGAATGGGGCCGAAGCGGTGCAAACGTTCAGCAACATCGATACCCTAATCCAGACCAGCGACCAGTGGCCGCAAGACATGCGGATTCGGGCTGGTGAGCGGGGTGGCGCAAAGCTGGATAATTTCGATTTGGGCAACTCCCCCCTCGACTGTACGCCTGAGCTGGTTCAGGGGAAGCGGCTGTTTTTGAGTACCACCAATGGTACCCGCTGCCTGGAGCGCATCAGTACCGCGAAGGTGGTGATGGCGGCAGCCCTGGTGAATCGCCATGTGGTAGTGGACTACCTGCTGGAGCAGCGCCCAGAGGTGGTCTGGATTGCGGGCTCTGGCTGGGAAGGCAGCTACTCTCTGGAGGATACGGTCTGTGCAGGGGCGATCGCCCACAGCCTCATTCAGCGGCTAGAGCAGTTGGGCGAACATACCCTGGAAGACACCCTGGGCAATGACGAGGTGATGGGGGCGATCGCCCTCTACCGCCAGTGGAGCGATCAGCTCCTCTCCCTGATGTCCCATGCCAGCCACGGCAAGCGCCTCCTGCGGCTGGACTGCCACGATGACCTGAAGTTCTGTGCGCAGACAGACGTACTCGACATCCTACCCTGTCAGCGCGAAGTCGGGGTGCTTGTCAGTCACCCCGGTTAGGCATTAACCAAATGATATTTCCTGCGGGTTTGTGCGGGGCGAATGCCATTCGCCCCTACAGCGTTTGTCCCTAGCTGAGTAGAGCCTTTGCCCTCGCCAGGACGTTATCTACCGTGAAGCCAAACTTCTCCATGCAGGTGCCGCCTGGTGCCGATGCGCCAAAGCGATCGATGCTCACGGTTGCACCCTCCGTACCAACATATTGGCACCAGCCAAAGGCTGAAGCTGCCTCGACCGCAAGCCGCTTCGTCACGGCCTTAGGCAGAACGGACTCCTTATAGGCAGCGTCCTGGGCTTCAAACAGTTCCCAGGAGGGCATAGATACCACTCGGACCTTCTTGCCTTCGGAGCGCAGCGCTTTCGCCGCCTCAACGCAGAGGGAAAGCTCGCTTCCCGTCCCAATCAGCAGAATGTCGGGAGTGCCGCCATCATCTGAGATGACGTAAGCGCCCTTCGCCACTCCCTCAATGGAAGTTTCGTCATAGTTGGGCAGGCTCTGGCGGGTGAACGCGATCAGCGTAGGAGCTTTGCGGCTTTCAATCGCAATCTTGTAGGCTCCAGAGACCTCGTTGCCATCAGCGGGACGGATAACGGTCAGGTTGGGAATGGCCCGCAGCGATGCCAGCGTTTCCACGGGCTGGTGGGTAGGGCCGTCTTCTCCCAAACCAACGGAGTCATGGGTCATCACGTAGACCACACCTGCCTCAGAGAGGGCCGATAAACGAATGGCAGCCCGCATATAGTCGGCAAACACCAGGAAGGTGGCGCAGTAGGGGATGAGGCCGGAGTTGTGCAGAGCGATGCCGTTGCAGATTGCTCCCATGCCGTGCTCCCGCACCCCGAAACGCAGGTTGCGATTCTCATACTGGCCCTGCTGGAAATCACCGGAAATCTTCAGCTCTGTTAGGTTGGAGTGGGTGAGGTCGGCGGAGCCACCGATGAGTTCGGGTAAGGCAGGGGCGATCGCGTTCAAAGTCGCCTGAGAATGCTTGCGGGTCGCAATACCTTTATCAGTACTGGTGTAGGTCGGCAGGGTATCGGTCCAGTTCTCCGGCAGGGTGCCGCTCAGCATCCGCTCCAGTTCGGCGGCGTCTTCAGGATACTTGGTGCGGTAGGTGGCCATAGTCTCCTGCCACTCGGCCTCATAGCCTGCACCCCGGTCAATGGCTTGTCGGAAGCGGTTCATCACGTCATCGGGGATAACAAATGGCTCGTAGTCCCAGCCCAGGTGCTTGCGAGTTGCCTCAATTTCGTCATTGCCCAGGGCGGCACCGTGAATCCCTGCCGTGTTGGCTTTATTGGGGGAGCCATAGCCGATGGTGGTAGTGACCTTGATCAGGGAGGGGCGATCGGTGACAGATTTCGCCGTCTCAATCGCCTTCTGAATAGCTTCCAGGTCGGTGTTGCCGTCAGCGACGTGCTGCACATGCCAGCCGTAGGCTTCAAAGCGCTTGGCCACATCTTCGGTAAAGGCAATGTCGGTGGAGCCGTCGATAGAGATGTGGTTGTCGTCATACATGGCAATGAGCTTGCCCAGCCCCAGGTGGCCTGCCAGAGAGCAGGCTTCGCCAGAAACGCCCTCCATGTTGCAGCCGTCTCCCAGAATCACGTAGGTGGAGTGGTCAACCACCGTGCAGTCGGGCTTATTGAACCGAGCCGCCAGGTGAGCTTCTGCCATCGCCAGACCGACGGCATTGGCAATGCCCTGACCTAAGGGACCCGTGGTGACCTCAACTCCAGAGGTTTCAAAATTTTCGGGGTGACCCGGAGTTTTCGACCCCCACTGGCGGAAGTTCTTAATCTCGTCTAGGGTAACGCTGTCATAGCCCGTCAGGTAGAGTAGAGCATACTGCAGCATACAGCCGTGACCGGCAGACAGAACGAAGCGATCGCGATTAAACCACTGGGGGTTCTTCGGGTTGAACCGCATGAACTGATCCCAAAGCACAAACGCCATCGGCGCAGCTCCCATTGGCAGCCCCGGATGACCAGACTTAGCTTTCTCAACAGCGTCAATCGCTAAAAATCGAATTGAATTAATACAAAGATTTTCAAGAGACTGGGATACGACTGCCATAACTTTCTCAATTGAAACAACGATATAGGTGAATGCTTGCCGGATAACTTTGCGGATGAGCCAGCGGAGTACCGAGGGCTACATAGAACCCACGCGCTGAGGATTAATTTTCGTCATCAAACTCCTGCGATGACTTTCATCATCCCACCAGACGAGAGCCTCAGGCAAGAGCAGTCTATCAACAGCGCAGCTCAAGTTGGGACAAGCATTAGGTTGAGGAAATCGTTCGCCCCTCACACGCCACAAGGTAGTAGGTAACTATACTTACCCGTCTTCAACCCAGTCTATAGCTAATTGACATAAATCTCTATATTTCTAATCAGCATATTTTCGAAAGGCCAGCGTGACGTTGTGACCGCCAAAACCAAAGGAATTTGAAAGGGCAACGTCGATGTGGGCTGAACGGCTGGCGTTGGGGACGTAGTCTAAGTCGCAGGCGGGGTCAGAATTTTCTAAATTGATGGTGGGTGGAACTTTGTCGTGGGCGATCGCCATCACCGTTGCCACCGCTTCGATGCCTCCTGACCCCCCCAGGAGATGCCCCGTCATGGACTTGGTCGAGCTAATGGCTATCTGGTAGGCCCGGTCACCGAGGGCGGCCTTAATGGCGGCGGTTTCGGTAGAATCGTTGGCCGGGGTGCTCGTACCGTGGGCGTTGATATAGGTTACTTCCTCCGGCGAAACACCGGCATCCTTCAGGGCAAGCTGGATAGCCCGAGCTGCCCCTAAGCCGCCAGGAACTGGAGACGTCATGTGGTAAGCGTCACAGGTCATGCCGTAGCCAATCACCTCGGCATAGATGCGGGCTCCCCGGCTGCGAGCATGTTCCAGCTCTTCCAGGATCAGAATGCCCGCCCCCTCACCCATGACGAAGCCGTCGCGATCGCGGTCGAATGGGCGAGAGGCGCGCGACGGCTCCTCGTTACGGGTTGACAGAGCCTTAGCTGACGCAAACCCTGCCAGAGACAGGGGCGTCACCGCCGCTTCGGTCCCACCACAGATCATGGCCTGCACGTAGCCTCGCTGCACCAGCCGAAATGCATCGCCTACCGCGTTTGACCCCGCCGCACAGGCCGTTACTGGGCAGGAGTTGGGGCCTTTCGCCCCGGTGTGAATTGCCGTTAGGCCCGCCGCCATATTGGCAATCATGGTTGGGATCATGAAAGGGCTACAGCGATCGGGACCACGGGTTAGCAGCACTTCCTGCTGGTCTTCCAAAACCTTGAGGCCGCCAATACCGGTACCAATCATGATGCCTACCTGCTCGGCATTGAGGTCGGTAATTTCCAAGCCCGCATCGGCAAGCGCCTGCTTGCTGGCCGACACCCCAAACTGAGCGAACCGATCCATCCGCTTAGCGTCTTTGCGATCCATATGCTGGAGCGGATCAAACTCCTTCACCTCACCGGCAATGCGACAGGCATGACGAGAGGCGTCAAACAGCGTGATCGGCGCAATACCGCTGCGCCCCTCCATTAGCCCCTGCCAGTAGTCATTGGGGGTGTTTCCTAAAGGAGTAATCGCACCAAGCCCGGTAACGACGACTCGTTTATTTTCAGTGTCAGAATATGTCATGGTTCCAGCATTGGGGTGGCAAGATTCAGACGCTTCAGCTAGTTGAGATGAAGATTGGCAACGACTAGGGCTTAGACGGCAGCCTTTTCATTGATGTAATCGACGGCGGCTTGAACCGTGGCAATATTCTCGGCGGCCTCGTCTGGAATTTCAATGTCAAATTCTTCTTCTAGCGCCATGACCAGCTCAACCGTATCCAGGGAATCGGCACCCAGATCGTTAGCGAAGCTTGCTTCCGGCTTCACCTCGGCTTCGTCCACGCCTAGCTGTTCACAGACAATTTTTTTGACCTTTTGAAAAATCTCGTCCTGACTCATGGTGCTCCTTACAAAGATCGTTCCAGCAGCTAATATTAAACCATTCCCCCGATTCTTTAACATCCAGCATCCGGTGCACTAGATGCGACACTGAACTTTGCCATAGCCCCTCAGGTAGTCGCAAACGTAGCATTCTCGAATGCAGCACGGCTACTTCAAGAGCAACACGAGTGCCTTACTTCCTGCTAATCCAAAGCTAGTAGGCGGGGTAGGGAATTCCTCCATCTTATCTGAAAGCGTCACTAGAGTTACAGGCGCTCCTCCTAGAAGTTTGCCTAGCAGCGACTGCCTCAAACCTACCAGCGCATTCTCTCCGTTAACCAGATGCCTCCCAGTTCAGGCTTCAAATGCTAGACTCGTTGGGGCAAATACTTCAAGCACCCACTTCGCTCGCTACGACCAGTCCCCTCCTGACCGCTTTATGACTCCAACCTCTTCACCTTCCATATCGGCACAGCCAACATCTCCCAACGCTCCCGCATCTTCGCCCCCGCCCCTCAAATATGCTTACTATCCGGGCTGCGTCGCTCAGGGCGCGTGTCGCGAATTAGACTGGTCGACCCAAATTCTGGCAAAAACCTTGGGTATCGAGCTGGTTGAACTCAAGCGAGCCTCTTGCTGCGGTTCTGGCACTTTCAAGGAAGACTCACTGCTGCTGGAAGATACGGTGAATGCCCGCAACATCGCCTTGGCGGAGTCGCTCAATCTGCCCCTGCTGACCCACTGCAGCACCTGCCAGGGAGTGATTGGGCACGTAGATGAGCGCCTGAAAGAATCTCAGCAAAGTAACCCCGAGTATCTGAGTCAGGTCAACGGGCTGCTGCTGCAGCAGGGGTGTGCTCCCTACCGCGGCAGTACAGATGTGAGACATCTGCTCTGGGTACTGGTGCACGACTACGGCCTGGCCGCCCTGCAGCAGCGTGTTACCAAGGCTCTGGCTGGCTTGAAGTGCGCATCGTTTTATGGGTGCTATCTGCTGCGATCGCAGCAGGGCCGTCGCTATGACGATCCCCACAACCCCCAGTCTTTGGAAAACGTATTTTGCGCTGTCGGGGCAGAACCTATTTATTATCGAGGACGGACGCAGTGCTGCGGCTGGCCGATCTCAAGCTATGCCACCGCTGAATCATTTACGATGGCAGGCCGCCATATTCAAGAGGCGATCGCCGCCGGGGCAGATTGCCTGGTTACCCCCTGTCCGCTGTGCCATCTCAACTTAGACTCGCGCCAGCCAGAAGTTGAGCAGGTGATTGGGCGACCTCTAGGTCTACCCGTCCTGCACCTACCCCAGCTCGTGGCCCTGGCTTTAGGCGTTCCTCCCAAACAGCTCGGGCTTGATCGTCATATCGTATCCACCCGTCCTGTTTTGGAAAAGCTTGGGCTATAGCCGGGCATGCCCGTCCCAGGGTTTAACGAAGGATTCGGCGGAGAATATTACAAATAATTTGTAAATCTATGCAGACATTCTGGCTCAGCTATAGTACGATTGAACTGTAGCTAACCGAGTCTGAGGCTGCTGGCAATGAAAGAGACGCAAGCTGAAATTCAACGGATTCAGGCAAGACTGCAAACCATTGGGAAAAGCGCGCGGCGTAAATCGCCAAACTCGACCCAGCTCGCAGTAGCGCCTCCCACTGAGACATCCGGACCGTCCACGGTCCTGGCTTTGGCTGAAGCCCAGCCTTATCCAGAGATCAGCTTACCCGGTGGCGATCGCCATTCACGCCGAGCGACTTCCCTGGGATCAGAATCGCCATTGCTGTCATCCCAGATGGGATTGGGCTACGTTGAATCGGGGACTGCGCCAGATGCACATCCGTCATCCTTAGAGCAGCCCGAGGCGAATGACCATTTGCCTCGGGCTAAATCCCCCGCGCCTGCTCCCAAACCGACTGCAGCAGCACGAGTGCCGTCAAGGGAAACGCCCAGAGCGATCGCGGCGGAGTATCAGCAGCTCGACCAGCAGGCCCAGCACGTCAATGAACTATCCTCTGCCCTGGAGGCAGCGTTGTTAGATCTGAGGGCAATGGCGACCCAATTGGAGCGTCAGCACCCTGACCAACCCGTCGGTCTCATTTGGCAGTGGCCAGAGGCAGTTGACCAAGCCGCGTTGGAGGACAGCCGAATTCACGGTTCAATCCTTCCCTACGTTGAGCGAGATCCCCAGGGGACGCTTATCTTAAAGACTCATTCGAGTAGAACGCACTCCGATGCCACGGCACCGGTTTTAGATGGCCGCGTTCAATCTCAATCAGCCTCCCACTCTAGCTATCTTGCGGAGTGGCGCGCCCAGCAGGTCGCCGATCAGTTGCGGCAGCAAACGGCCTTGCGAGGAGACTATCCACCCTCCATGAGCGGAGAACGGTCATCCCGCTCCGGTTCAGCCCGAAACGTGCTAACGCAAACCGCTTCACGGTTGGGACGGTCGCTTGGCGTCTTGCTGAGCTTTGATTCGGCCAAGTCTGATATGCGCTCGCGCCAAAATGCTGGCCATGCGGTCAAAGCAATACCGTCCACGAAGATTACGCTCCAAGATGCAGTGCTTTGGGTCATGGGTGCAGCGATCGCCCGAATTGTCCTCGATCTGCTCCTGGCTTCCTATCCCACGCTCTGGCTACCCATTGCTGCCATGGTGGTTACGCCAGCGGCGATCGCTATCTACTGTACCGCCGTTGACCCCGATTCCAGCTTTATCATGGGGCGGCGCCTGCTGCTCATCATGATTGGATTGCTGATTGGTGGTCGCCTATTCTAGTTCTCTATGAATTAAGTAGAACCGCGTTAAAAAAACGAAGGTTAGAAAACCGGGGGAGCGCCCCGGCGGGGCGTTCCCCCGATTTTCTAACATGAATTTAATTGTGCCGACCTACTTACAGCGTTTCTTACGCGAGTGGAGTACGGCAGGTGGGGGCGCGGTGTGCCGCCACCTGCTCAATCGGTATTTCACGCGATTGGTAAGCGCTACAAGGCAGGTAGGGGCATCCCCCGACAGCTCGGTTGATGGCCAGACACTTATCGTTTCCTATGGCAATCGGTGCTATGAAAACTCCTCCCACTCAGTATTCAACCCTGAAGCCCCTACTGGCGGGGGGACTAATGTTTGTATTGGTTGGCGTCATTATTGACTTCCAGGGCAGTTCGCCCAATAGCCAAAGAGCACGTCACTTCCACGCCTGCCAGGGAGACGTCCAACCCGAGATACAGCTCTCGGAGACCCAGTTAGCCCAGGTTTTAACCATCCCCGAGCGGGGTACCAAGCAGCAGGTTCGCGACATTCTTTCAGAGCCGTTTTGTGCGCTTCCCGATCTGGAAATTCGATCGGGGGTTAAAGCCGAGCGCGAAGCCTATCCCCTCGCCTTTGACCCAAATACCTGGCTGGTGGTGCTTTATGAAGGAGAAGAATACGCTGGATATCGGTTCAGCATCGACTGAGGTCAGGCGCTGGTGCATCGACAAGTCGTTAAACAAAATTATTTTCCTGGGGGTGTGCGCCCCCGCCGGGGGTGCACACCCCCAGCAATGGAGTTACAGCGCTTCGCGCTTTGATGGAATCAGATTTTTTGTTGAAAGCCCCGCGTAACGCGGCTTTCAACAAAAAATCTGTACCTCATGCACCTGAAAAGTGCTGTAATTGTGCTTCAGCACTTAACTGTAAGTTTTCGTTCGATGAAGCAAAGAATTAGCTACCTGCAGCTTATTTTGGTGATTGGCTCGATGGTGGGCACTGGGTGTGCCGCCTCCTTATCTCCTGAGGAAGCTCAGGTCGTCAACATTCACCAAGCTTGGGAAATTCAGCCAGGCGAGCAGGTAGCGGGTTACACGGTTGCGGGCAGTTTAGGCGATATTTCTATCGAGCTTGATGGCCATTCGGTGTTTGCACCGTTTAATGGTACGGTCCGGCCCTACGCGAACTCGCCTCAGAGCTGTGTTGTGTTCCTGAGTGATGAAGTTCCTGCTTATCTATTTCGCCTCTGCGGCCTGAAGCGTCCCCGCTATGGTTCCCACCGAGTCGGGAGCACCATTGGGAGGGCTGAGCAACTGCAGTTTGCCACCCTCCGTCAGCAGCCTGATGGCACTTGGGCTTTAGTAGAGCCATCTAGCGAAATTTTGACGCGGGTATTGCAACAGCCACAGCAGGAAGAGAGCGGTGAGCAGGCTGATGTAAATAGTTAAACAGAATTATTTTCTCGGGGGGGTACGGTCTCGCCGGGCGCGCACCCCCATAGGATGTAGTTACGAGCACTTACCAGTCCAACATGAATTGATTCAAGGGAGAACATCGGTGCGATCGCTCCACTTTTTCCAAACGGCAGGCGTCGGGTCAGCAGGTCTTCTCGGCTCGATCATCATGTTGAGCGGTTCCTGTCAGTTCGAGGGAGTAATGCTGCCGCCACTGGCAGCTCCATCGACCTTTTCATTGGCTTCCTCGCCGCTGACCCAGCCAGCGTCACTTCGCTATGAGGTGCATTCCCTTGAGCGGGCGATGGCGCATGTGGTTCGCATTCCCAATAATGGACAGTATCGCATCACTCCTGCTGTTGCCCCCAACCTGGAGAAGTTGGCGGTGCTGGCTCGTCAAACGGGGGCGATCGCCGCGATCAATGCTGGATTTTTCGATCCGCAAAACCAGCAGACTACGTCCTATGTGGTTGCGGGCGGCACTGTAGTCGACGATCCCCGGCAAAACGCCAGCCTTATGGAAAACCCGAATGCGGCTCCCTACCTGGACCGAATCCTCAACCGTTCCGAATTTCGTCGCTACGCCTGTGGCACGCAGGAGCGGTATGGGATCGCTCGCCATGAAACGCCAGTTCCCAGCGGCTGTCGGCTAGAAGATGCTGTAGGGGCCGGTCCCCAGCTTCTGCCAGAGCTGCTGGCCGTTGAAGAAGGTTTTGTGGCGCGAGCAGGGACCGATGTAGTGCGGGACGCCATCGGCAGCTTTTCGCCTAATGCCCGCAGCGCTATAGGAATCATGCCAAGCGGGGAGGTGCTGCTAGTAATAATTGCTCAGACAGGAGAAACCGGCGATCGCTCTGGCCTCTCCCTGCCTGAGCTAGCGGATTTTATGAGGTCCCTGGGTGCTCAAGCGGCAATGAACCTAGACGGCGGTAGCTCCACCTCGCTTTACTACCGCGGTATAACCCACCTTGGCCGGCTAGACGCCAACGGTCAGCCCATTGAGCGTTCGATTAAGTCCGCTATCCTCGTTTTGCCCAGTAACTAGGCGATCGCTGTAGACAGCCCTAATTTTTGAAATTGCGGGGACCGGTATAACCAGAGAGGTCTGCCAGGTCGTTTAGAGGCCGCGCCCCCGAGTAGAGTTCGCCATTGATCTCCCAGGAGGGAAATCCTTGTACGCCCGCGGCTTCACAAACTTCAGGCTGAGCATCGCGTCCCCGCGGGTCACATTCGATGTAGTCGATATAGCTAAAGGCTTCTTCGCCAAACAGCCGCTGCTGCTCGTGGCAGTGGGGACACCAGAAGGCGCTGTACTTTTTAGCACCAATTGAGGTCAGGTGCTGAGCCAAGGCAATTTCCGACTCGCCAGACGTCGTATCAATGGGGGGAGGCACCTCGCCAGCGATCGCCCCACCAGGAGACGTTGCGGGGCTGTTGATCCCCGAGTAGACGCCCAAGGTACCCACCAGCGTCACCATTACCACCAGCACTCCGGTAAAGGCTAGCTGCCCTCTGTCTTCCCAGTTGCGCCCCAGCAGGGTTACCGTCAGCAAACTCAGGCTGAAAATGGCCGACGCAATACAGTATGGACAAACTGCCTGCAGCTGAGTGGCCAGGACGTACATCAAATAGCCACTAAACACCGTCATGGCTAGCGCCCCGACGAACAGCAGTAGCCAGCTCCAGTTTTCCAGCTTGACGCGCAGATCCTTATTGACCTCTGGCTTGACCACAAGGGGACCCAACGCCAGGACAGCCATTCCGGCGTAGGCAAGCGTACCAAAAATCGTGAGTGGGATGCCAAAAATGGATGCCCAAGGACTGGTGAGTACGGTGTTGCAGCCTTCTGTGGGACAGGTGGCTCCGCCTCCAGTGATTTTGACAACAGTGAGATAGCCCGTTAAGACAGCACCGACGACTGCGATCGCCCCGAGGATAAACCGGGACTTGCGGTGCAGCCAGGGAATGTTTTGTTGGCGACGACGGCTCATAAACTCTACCTGAACGCGTTCAATGAGTTCAATGAAAATATCCTTCCCCATTTTGCCGCATCCGTTCAACTTTGAGACATTTTGACAAACTGCGGCACGGCACTAATCGGGACAGGGTTCAGAGTAGGTGGGTACGGCGCTGGAGGAGAACTGAGCCGATTTGCCCTTAGTGGATAGGCTGCGGCGCATGGCCTCGACGAACTGACTGACGCGAATGGGATCGATGGGGTGATCGATGCGTCCCTTGCGCTTAAGGGAACTGGAGACAATGACCCCATCCGCTGCCTGAATTAGATAGGGAATATTTTCCCAGGTTGCACCGCTGCCGATAAATACGGGGGTACCGCTGGCGGCGGCAGTTGCCAGCTCCAGGTCTTCCTGGGAGGGGGGGCTGCCCGTTGCCCATCCCGACAAAATGACGCCGTCGGCCAGACCCCGCTCAATGGTCTCCTGGACAGCGGTGGTTAGATTGGGCGACCCGAGCGGGCGGGCGTGTTTGACCAGCACATCCGCCAGGATTTTGACTTGGCTACCCAGTTCACGGCGATAGCGCAGCAGGAGATGGGCATCCCCTTCAATCAGACCTTGATCGGTGGCCATCACGCCCGTCAAAACGTTGACCCGAATAAACTGGGCGTCAACACAGCTGGCGATCGCCATCGCGCTATGGGCATCGTTTCGCAAAACGTTAATTCCCAGCGGCAGCGTTACCAGGTTTTTCAGGCGCTGCACAATCAGGCTCATGGCGCTGACGATAGCCGGATCAACCTGGGTTTTGGCAAACGGGGCGTCGAAGAAGTTTTCAACAATAATGCCGTCGACGCCGCCAGAGGCCAGCGCCGTTGCTTCCTGCTCAGCACGGCTAACAACTGCCTTGAGGTTGCCGCCCCACCGGGGAGACGTGGGGAGCGGTTGGAGGTGAACAACACCAATGATGGGATTTGCGGTTCCAAAAATTTGACTTAAGTCCACGGACTTTTCGCTTCGGACTCGGTGGTTAGCTGCAATCAACAGTAAGGCGCAAGGGTTGCAGGAGCAAAGGACAAAATCAAAACCGGTTCGGGCGCTTGTCGTCCCCGACGCATACAGACTTCTACTTTAACAGGATTGCGAGGCCCTAAATCATGAGGCGATCGCGTTTTGGCTGCACCCTGGCCGATCTTCCCCTGCCTCATCCAATC
This sequence comes from Elainellaceae cyanobacterium, assembly GCA_050331615.1. Taxonomy (GTDB): domain Bacteria; phylum Cyanobacteriota; class Cyanobacteriia; order CAKZMO01; family CAKZMO01; genus JAYKGU01. Next base: position 4,640 of record JBHJGR010000409.1, on the reverse strand, counting down.
TTTATAAAGGAGGACCGAAATTGTGTAGTTATGTTATGCAGTTTTGCGTTAGGATGACATCGCAGGCACATGAAGTCGAGCGATCGCAGCTATCTGCGTGTTTAGATGTCAAAGCCGACTGATATTGAAATCAGCTTAAGAATTAGCTTTAGAGTATCGAAATCGGTAGGCATCCGAGTTAAAGGGGCTGTGGTGTAGGGTTTAGCTGCAGGCGTCCATGTTTCAAAGCTGTGGGCGATCGCGGTTGAGTTTGTTTGGGTTTAAGGATCAGTTTTTCGGGTTCAGAAATCTTCCTCTTCATGTGATTTCGGTCAGCGCTATTTTAATCAATTTACGTTTTGGACTTTACAAGGCCGTCTCATTTCTCTATGGGCACAAAGCCAACCGTCGCCATTTCTCACCTGGGTTGCGAGAAGAACCGGGTTGATACCGAACACATGCTGGGCCTGCTGGTACAGGCAGGCTACCCGGTCGACAGCAACGAAGAGCTGGCAGACTTCGTTATCGTGAACACCTGTAGCTTTATTCAGGCTGCGCGGGAAGAGTCAGTCCGTGCCCTGGTTGAGCTAGCCGAAGCCGATAAAAAGATCATTATCGCGGGCTGCATGGCTCAGCATTTTCAGCAGGAGCTGCTCGATGAGCTGCCAGAAGCGGTCGCCATCGTGGGAACAGGAGACTATCACAAAATCGTCGACGTTCTGGAGCGGGCGCAGACCGGGGAGCGAGTCCAGGAGATTTCCCCCAACCCCACTTACATTGCTGATGAATCCGTTCCCCGCTATCGCACTACGACTGAAGGGGTGGCCTACCTGCGGGTGGCTGAAGGCTGCGACTACCGCTGTGCCTTCTGCATCATCCCCCATCTGCGGGGGAATCAGCGCTCCCGCTCAATTGAGTCAATCGTCGCCGAAGCTGAATCGCTGGCGGCGGAAGGCGTTCAGGAAATCGTTTTAATCTCCCAAATCACAACAAATTACGGGTTAGACCTCTATGGCGAGCCAAGGCTGGCAGAGCTGTTGCGGGCGCTGGGGCAGGTCCAGGTTCCCTGGATTCGAATGCACTACGCCTACCCAACCGGGCTGTCACCTCAGGTGATGGAGGCGATCCAAGAAACTCCCAACGTTTTGCCCTACCTCGATCTGCCGCTTCAGCACTCCCACCCAGAGGTGCTGCGGGCGATGAATCGTCCCTGGCAGGGGCGCGTCAACGATCGGGTGATTGAGCGGATTAAAGCTGCTCTACCCCAGGCAGTCCTCCGAACCACGTTTATCGTCGGATTTCCGGGCGAAACCGAGGAGCAGTTCGAGCATCTCTGTGAGTTCGTGCAGCGCCATGAGTTTGACCACGTGGGCGTCTTTACCTTCTCGCCGGAGGAAGGTACTGCCGCCTATAGCTTGCCTAATCCCGTGCCTCAGGAGGTAATGGATTGGCGGCGAGAGCAATTGATGCAGTTACAGCAGCCCATTTCGCTGAAACACAATCAGGCTGAAGTTGGCAAGGTTGTAGATGTGTTGATTGAACAAGAGAATCCGGCAACTGGCGATTTAATTGGTCGTTCCGCCCGCTTTGCTCCAGACGTAGACGGTCTAGTTTACGTTCAGGGACAGGCCCGACTGGGGGCGATCGCTCCGGTGCTGATCACAGGGGCCGATGTCTATGACTTGCAGGGCCAAGTCGCAAACACTGCCACGCAGTTGAGAGGCGCGCTCGGTCGTGTCTCTGCTTACTAAAATTTTTCCTACAGGAGACACGATGAATTTATCGTTCAAGAGCTTGGGCTTATCTGAGGCGCGTGTGCAGCTTCTGGAGAAGCTAGAATTCACAACCCCAACCGAAATCCAGGCGCAGGCCATTCCCCAACTGCTTTCAGGCCGCGACGTGGTCGGGCAGGCCCAAACCGGAACGGGCAAAACGGCAGCGTTTTCGCTGCCGCTGCTGGAGCAGGTAGACCCTAACAACAAAAACGTCCAGGCTCTGATTCTGACGCCCACTCGCGAGCTGGCGGGGCAGGTCTATCAGGCTATTCGCACCTTCAACAACGATCGCCGCGTATTCGTGCTCTCCGTGTATGGTGGGCAAACAATCGAGCGCCAGATTAGCCGCCTCCAGAAAGGCGTGCAAATTGTAGTGGGTACGCCGGGACGGGTGCTGGATCTGCTGAATCGGGGCGACCTGGATTTGCGGCATCTCAACTGGCTGGTGCTGGACGAGGCGGACGAAATGCTCAACATGGGCTTTATCCAGGATGTCGAGCTGATCCTCTCCCAGGCTCCGGCTGAGCGCCAGACCGCTTTCTTCTCGGCGACGATGGCTCCCCAGATTCGCGAGCTGGCCGCCAAGTTTCTGCGATCGCCCGTCAATATCACGGTTGAGCAGCCCAAAGCCGCCCCCACCCGCATTAACCAGACGGCCTACCTGATTCCCAAAGGCTGGACGAAGGCACGGGCACTCCAGCCCATTCTGGAGATGGAAGACCCAGATTCGGCTCTAATCTTTGTGCGCACCCGCCGCTCCGCCGCTGAGCTGACTCGTCAGCTCCAGGCCGCCGGTCACAGCGTGGATGAATACCACGGTGATCTTACCCAGTCGCAGCGGGAGCGCCTCCTGCTACGGTTCCGCCAACGTCAGGTGCGCTGGGTTGTTGCCACCGACATTGCGGCTCGGGGCCTGCACGTTGAAGACCTGACCCACGTGATTAACTATGACCTGCCCGATAGCGTCGAGAGCTATGTGCACCGCATCGGGCGCACCGGACGGGCCGGTAAGGAAGGGGTGGCGATTTCCCTGGTGCATCCCCTCGATAAGCGCAAGCTGCGGGAGATTGAGCGCCACATTCGTCAGAAGCTAGAGTGGGGTAAGATTCCGACCCGAGCTCAAATTGAGGCTCGCCACCTGAGGAAGCTCCAGGAGCAGGTTGAAGACGTGCTGGTGGGCGAGCGCATTGCCTCATTCCTGCCGATTGTTGCCCAGCTCAGCGAGCACTACGAACCGCATACGATCGCCGCTGCTGCTCTGCAGATGGCCTACGACAAGACCCGCCCCTCCTGGATGCGGGTTGAGCAGGAGTCATCGGTGGAAGCCCCTATTAAATCGGGAGGACGGAAACCCAAGACGACTAAAGCTGTAGGCGACTCGGATAAGCGCCCTCAGGAATCCGTATCGTCCTAACCAAACCGGTGTCGGGATTTAGTGACCAAATGCCGTATTGGGGCGATCGCTTTCGCCCCAACACTCACTGGCGGACCTGCGGGCTCATCCTTCAAGAGCGGAGGAAAGCCGCTAACTCTTCTACCTTCTGCCAAGCCGCTCCGCTCTGGAGAATGTCCCGTGCGGCTTCAATTCCCTTTCTATAGGTTTCCAGGGGCGTTTCGCCCGAAACGACCTGACCTACTTTAAGGGCGAGGGCGGCATTGAGGGCAACTACGTCTGCTTGGGCCTGGCTGCCCTTCCCCTGGAGGACAGCTTCGAGGATAGCAGCATTGTCGGCGATCTCGCCGCCCCGTAGCGCTTGGGTGGGGGCGGGGGTCAAGCCCAACTCTTCTGGGTTCAGCGTGACAAACTGCACCTGGCCATCGGTAAGCACGGCGAGGTCGGTTGCGTCGGCTAGCCCCGCTTCGTCAAGCTTCTCGCGACCGTGGAGAACAATGGCCTGCGATCGCCCCAACTGATTCAGGGCTGCGGCTATGGTTTCTACCAGGGAGGGATCAAAAACTCCCAAAACCTGACCCGTGATCGGCAGCGGGTTGACCAGCGGCCCCAGCAAATTAAAGACGGTGCGAACCTTGAGGATCCGGCGCAGGGGAACGACCGAACTCATCGCCGGGTGCCAGCCAGGGGCAAACAGGAAGGTGATCCCCACTGCCTGGAGAGCTTCGGTGACCCGCGCCGGATCAGATTTCAGGTTGATTCCCAGGGCTTCCAACACGTCGGCAGAACCCACCTTACTGGAGGCAGCTCGATTGCCATGTTTGGCTACTGCTATCCCCGCCGCTGCCGATACAAATGCTGCCGCTGTTGAGATATTGAAAGTTGAGGCCCCATCCCCTCCCGTGCCGCAGGTGTCGATCAGGGGCGATGGCAGGTGAGTCAGGTCAAACGTTCCTCCCAGGGACTGTCCCTGGAGCACCTGGGCCATGCCTGCGATTTCGGCTGACGAGACGCCTTTGGCCTGAAGCGCGGCCAGAATTGCGCCCGATAGAGCTGGAGGAATGACTTCCATCAACCAGCCCTGCATGAGGGCGGCGGCTTGCTCCAAAGTGAGCGACTCGCCGTCTAAAAGCTGCTGAAGCAGTTTGGGGGCATCTAGAGCAAGGTCATCGACGGTAGAATGTGAAGAAGGTGTAGACGTGGCTGGCGTATTCATCAGTGCTGTACCTAGCGTCGGTTGCGACAGTCCATCCGGCATCCGCTCTAAAGTTTAAAGTATTGCCAATAGGCAGAGGGATACTCAGTTAAGGACGCTAGCTTACCAGTGACATCCTCCCGACGCTGCTCCTACGGGTACAGCGCGGGCCTCCTAACCTCGCGATTAGGCATTCCTGCCCCACGCCACTGATCTAGGTCGAACCCCATGATTCTTCCCCCGACAGACCGACTTGACAGGCTGTTTCCAATTCCCAGAGTCCCTGGGTACAGCTTTA
>JBHJGR010000408.1:0-14605 GCA_050331615.1 Elainellaceae cyanobacterium | reverse complement strand
GCGCACACCCCCAAGGAAATAATTCTGCTTAACTACTTATTCGAATAAAGGCAGGTTTAGGCCAAAGTTAATTCCTACGGAAACCCCATCAAAATCTCGTGAATTATTGTCGTTTAATAAATCCAAAGATTCGCCAAACAGATACGAAACAGAGCCACCCAAAAAAACGTTGCGGTTAAAGCGGTAAATCAGTCCCGCACTGAGCTGATGGCGGCTGTCCAGGCGATCGCGCCGCGTAAAGTCGTCATAAATAAATCGATAATTCAAAAGCCCCTGTAAGTTAGCGGTCAGGTCGTAGCTTAACCCCAAACGGAGACGATTGGAAATTCGGCTTCGGTCTTCATCCTGGTTGAAGCTAGCAATCAATTCATAACCAGAGTTTAGAAATAACCTGGAGTTAAGCTCATCAACTCGACTAACGGCCAGGCGCACATCATTTTCTGACGAATCATCATTCGAGCCGAGGCCATAAATCTGCTGATATCCCCATCCCAGTTCTCCAAAAGTTCGACGGCCCAGCCTTTGCCGAACTCCCAACCCCAGATCCAGCAAGTTGTATCCGTCACTCGCCGCAAAGCGAACAAAGCTACCACCGGCTCTGGCAATTAAGTCAGTGCTCGAACCCAGTGCAGGAGTTGCCAACAGGGTGGCACTATTAACAAAGGCCGTATCTTCGGTGGGTGACGCTGCCGCAATATCAGAGTTGGTGATGATTGCAGATCTGAGTAGCAACTGTACATCCGACTCAGGCCGGGAGGCTTGTGCTTGCGGCAGGGGACGAATCCCTTCGGGCAACTGAAGCTGGTCATCAACACCGGGGGTAAACTCTTGCTCACTGGGATCGGGCGGGGGGGGAGGGACGATTAGATTTCCTGGTCCGTCTTCTACCTGAGCATTCTGGGGCTGTGTGTCTTGCGCCTGTAAGGAGGTGGGCGCAAATAGTTCTATCTCCTGGGAATCAGTGTTTGAATTAGCGGTGAGGGGTGTGGGCAACTCTGCGGGCTGAACTGGCTCTACATCTGGAAGGACATAGGCTGTATCGACGGGTTGGGAAATTTCCTGGGGTTGGCTTGCTTGGGCGATCGCCGGAGTTGCAGGCACCTCAGTGTCACCCATAGCTGTTGGATTCCCTTCTGAGGCTGCAATCGGAGCCGCATCTGCCATTGAGCGAGCCGCCTGCAGGAGATTCTGGTGTTCCTGCGGTGGAAAAGCTACGGTGTAAATCATGCCATCTTGCTCCCACACAATGGATGAAAGCGATCGCGGCGACCCCTGATTCTGATCTTCAAGCAAAAAACCTTGGATCGTTGCAGTCAAAGCAACAGGCACTCCCATCGATTGATGAAAGTCCAGTGATTCCCTAGCAGCCGCAGATGCAGAAGTTTCTACCGAGAAACTTCTGCTCATACACAGTGACGACCCAGTGTCGCAGCTAAAGAAGCTAATGACTAGTCCTGGTGGCGACGAAAAGGAAAATACTCGTACAGCAGGTTCCCCCTCCGTACTCCTATCAGAATGTTGGTCGAGGAAGCGAGGAGAAGGTAAGCGCATAATTAGACCTGACGGCAGTTTATGCTCAACTTCTTCTGAGAGAGTAGTAAAGGTTGTACTCCCGTGTGACAAAATTGTTTCCGATGCTAGTTCGAGATGTTGAGCCTGGTAGCCCTTCTCCGCTACCTTGGCAGCTACTGCTGCTTCAGCCTGAAAAAAAAAGCTGAAATGCTTATACTCAAAGTATGTGGTACGCACCAGTGTTTGATGGTCATTTCGGTCTCCTGCTATTGTTCGATATTTTGCTCAATTACTTTTATTCCAGCCTCGGTCTTTGTGTACCGTTTGGTGGTGTACCGTTTGGTGGTGTACCGTTTGGTGGTGTACCGTTTGTTTGAGGGGTTTGTGGTGGTTCCGGTGGTGGTTCTGGCGGTGGGGTTTCTGGTGGAGCTTGTGGTACTGGGTCTATTTCTCCACCATTTGGAATCTGGTCGAAGATCTCATCAATTGTTACGAGCTCGTCATCATCAAAGGGATTTCGCTCTTCCTGTTCGCGGATTGCTGCAACTGTTTCTTCTTGAACAGCCCGATAAATTCTTTGAGAATACTCTGATTCCAGCTGATTGATGTATGCAGTATCAGCGTCTTCAGGGCCGAGTCCGCGCGATCGCGAATTATTTACATAGAACTCGCGCAGGTTAAACTCGCCTAACACGTCTACAGTGCCATCGATTGAGGCAAAAGCCAGTTGACCGGCCTCGACTTCGACAGTTGCTCCGACGCCTGTAGCATCGATTGTATTGTCTTCCGAAATCGTTACGCTATCGAGCGCCGTGACCGTGGCGCTGTTGCTTAATACTCCAACATAGGTGCCCTGCCGTGTTGCCGCACCCTCAGGAGTCACAATAATGAAAAGCGCAGTACCATTTGGTACAACTAAAGACGTAGACGTATAGATGGAACAGCTCCGAGTAGAAGCATTGCTAGGATGCAGTTGAATAGCTCCGCCAACATTTTGGTAGAAACTACACGCACCTTCCGAAAGGAATACCTGGGATTCAGCACTTTCGCTTTGTAAGTACAAAACATTGTAAGGGCGGACTTCTAAATCTACTCGGCCACCAGCATTTGATCGAGTCCAATGGAGGTGCTGGATATATTTTCGATTGCTGGGTAGAGATATCCAAGTCCTGCCCCCAAGATGAAATCGCGTACCTAAGGACTCATTGGATATATTTACTCTCTGAGCTAACGCTGAGTTTGCTAAAGACAGAGAAACAACTACAGCTGCAATAGTCGCTCGCATGGATGAGGTTGTAGCCTTTATCATACTTAACACCTCAGAAAGCTATTAATGCTGACATGTCAGAACTGCGCTCAACTTATCAGGCTGGAAAAAACTGATTCTGGTCATACTTGCAAAGTCATGAGCAGAGTCTATAGATTTTGAAGGAAAGAGTCAATGGAAGTTATGATTTCTTAAGAGCTTTTTGCTCCAAAGTTGTCTGTTTACTTTATTCGACGAGATCCCGCTCCTGATAGGTAGGAGAGCGATCGCCCCCAATTTCTCCCTTAGATTTCTTCTCAACCTCTGGCCCTGTTTTCGATACTTCGGCTTTGTCTGCAACTTCTTTAGCAGACTCTTCAACAGGCCCGCGTTCCTGATAGGTGGGAGAGCGATCGCCACCCACTTCTCCACTTACTTTTTGTTTGGTTGACTTCTCAGGAGTTTGGTCCGGTTGCTCTCGCAGCTCATCGTTCATCGTTCAATACCCAACTCGACGGTAAATGCAAAGAATCGTAAGCAAATCTCTCTGCCTCTATGCCGGTCATTGTGATTGCTTTTGCTAGAAACTTAAAGTACCCGCAGGGGTAATCTTCGAATCCTATTTTTCTTCCAGCTCTACAGCTCCGAGAGCCAGTAAAGTCGCCTTTTGGGCAGCGGTCAGCCCAGTGATACCTGTAATATTCATGCCCTCATAGGGACGTTCGACCCTGAGCGTCATCAGACACTCGCCAGAGACCGCATCCCAGAGCTTCATTGTCTCGTCTTGACTACAGCTCACCAGCCTGCGCCCGTCTGGACTGAAGCTGACGGATAACACTGTTTGTGCGTGTTCATTCAGCACATAGATGCACCCACCTGTCGCGGCGTCCCACAGTCGAATCGTTTGGTCATCACCGCTGCTGACAATTCTATTTCCGTCAGGGCTGAACTCAACCGCCCGAATTCGGCTAGCGTGACCTGAGAAAGTCTGCAAACACTGTCCGCTCTGGCTATCCCAAAGCTTGAGGGTGCGATCGCCACTGCCACTCACCAACCGATCCCCCGTCGGACTAAAAGCTACGGATAGAACCCAATCAGAGTGTCCCTCCAGGGTTTGTAGGCCAATGCCCGTGTTTAGATCCCAGAGCTTAATCGTCTGGTCATCGCTGCCGCTGGCCAGGATAGCCTCCCGTGGATGAAACGCAACGGCTTTGACGGGATGAATATGCCCCTCAAATGACTGCAAACACTCGCCGGTCAGCCCATCCCAAAGCTTAGCCGTGCGGTCATGACTGCCGCTGGCCAGGGTGCGACCGTCGGGACTAAAGGCGATCGCATGCACCCACCCCTGGTGCCCCCAGAAAGTTCTCAGGCAATTTCCCGACACCGCATCCCAGATCTTAATCGTGTGGTCATCGCTGCCGCTGGCAATTAGGTGACCATCGGGACTGAAGAGGGCGATCGCCACCTGATTGTTATGTCCTTGCAAAACCTTGGAGCAGGTGCCAGACTCCACATCCCATAGGCGCACTATCCAGTCCTGCCCAGCGCTAACGAGCTGCCGACCAGCCGGGCTAAACGCCGCTGACGACAGCCAATTGCTGTAAACCTCTAGCGTTCTCAAACACTTCCCAGACCTGACATCCCAAAGCTTAATCGTCTGGTCATCGCTGATACTGGCCAGTACTTGACCGTTCGGGCTAAAGGCAACGCACCAAACCCGTTGCGTGTGTTCCTGTAAGGTTTTGAGACAATCTCCAGTATGGGGATGCCAAAATCGAATTGTTTTGTCTTCACTTCCTGTAACCAAAAGCTGCCCGTCTGAGCTGAAATCCAGCGCCCAGATGTGGCTTTGATCCATCGGCAAGGTACTGATATACTCGCCCGTCGTGACGGTCCAAAACTGAACGGCTTTCCCGTCACACCCTACCGCCAGCGTTCGTCCATCAGGGCTGAGCGCCATCGACAGTACCCAGTTAGTCTGGATTTCCAGCGTTCGCAGGCACTCCCCAGTCTCAACGTCCCACACTTTGACGGTTTGATCGTTGCTGCTGCTGACCAGCGATCGCCCATCGGCACTAAACAGAATTTTGAGGATGCGATCGGTGTGTCCTTGTAGCACACGCAGACCCCTGACTGAATCACCCGGTCCTTCAAGCCGAGAAACATCCCATAGACGAATCGTCAGATCCCGGCTACAGCTAGCGAGAAGCTGACCGTTTGGACTGAACGCGACAAACTGCACCCAGCTGGTGTGGTCACGCAGCGTTTTGAGGCACTGTCCTGTCGTGATACCCCACAGGCGCACCATTTGGTCGCTGCTGCCGCTGGCCAGGATTGGACGACTGGGACTAAAGGCAACGGAAACTACCCAGGCTTGATGCCCTTTTAGCGAAATCAACTGTTTACCGTCGGCAACCTGCCAGAGCACAATATCGCCATCAATTCCGGTTGCGAGTTGAGTACCGTCTGGACTGAACGCGGCTGACAGTGCGCCGCCCGTGATCTGAGTCAGGCTGGATTTGCTCAAATCCGCCTGGGCCATGTTCACGCCCTGGAGCGCCATGCCCTGTAAATTCACCTGCCAGATAGTCAGTTCAGAAAAATCGTAGCCCCGAAGCTCTAGCTTCAGGTATTCCATCAAATTCAACAAGTTGCCCGCTGCATAGCCCGGCTGACGAGGGGGACGTGCTCTGAGTTGATTCAGGCACTGCGTCAAACACTGCTGGACTCGTTCCCGAGTGCCAAACAGCGCCAGGAGGCGATCGCCAATCACTTGCAAGATCAAGTTAACCTGGGCCTGTTGGATGTAGTCCCTGGCCTGCGCTTTGCGAAGGGCGTAGCTGTCCAAATGCTCCAAGTTGCCGGTTTGTAGCTCTTCACAAACCTGCTCCACCAGACGCGCTGTCACGTATTCCATGATCACAGGCTGTTGCGTGAAGGTCGCTGCCGATTTTTCGATGAGCGATCGCCGCTGCAGCGATTCCAGCGCCTCCAGGAGCGACTGCAAAGGTACAGGCGGAAATAGGTCTGCCTCTAGCTCTGAGATCGGTACCCACTCCCGGTTAATCGCCAGCCAATACATCAGGCTCTGCTCAAGGTTTAATAGCCGATTGAACTGCTGGTCAATCAAGTCTGAGATGTCACCAAATACAGCCGTCCCTTGCTCAAGGAACTGGTGAGCATCGCCACCAAAAATTTCCTGAATCGTATTCGCGATGATTTGAAGCGCCAGAGGATTACCTGCATAGCGTTTAACCAGTACCGACGTGTCCTCAGCCGCAATCAATAATCCCTTCTGCTGAAAAATTTGCTGGCTCTCATCCTGCCCAACTCCGGCAAGCCGCATTGAACGCACGGGCAACTGCTCCCCCTCCCTGGCAGCAAAACCTCTGGGCTTTTCTCGGCTGGTTAGTATCAAGCAGCTCTGATGATAGGGTTCGCCAACCAATCGCAGTAGCTGTCCGTATCCTTCAAACCCGGCCCGAAAAACCCCCGCCCGTTCGTTGCTGCAAAGAATAGATTCAGCATTATCTAGAATCAGTAGGCACCGGGAGGAGCGCAGATATTCCAGTAGACGTGAGATTCTGCCATCTACCGACGCTGGCAATTCCGTTTCTTGTTGATTTGCCAGGAAGTTAACCAGCTCTGCCAGCGTTTCTAGAACAGGCGGGGCATTGCGGAGCGATCGCCAGATGAGATACTCAAACTCATCCTGCACCTGCTCCGCCAACTTGATGGAGAGGGCAGTTTTTCCAATCCCACCCATGCCGAGAATCGCAATCAATCGGCAGCGATCGGCGACGACCCAATGCCGCAGGGTCGCCAGCTCGTCCGCACGACCGTAGAATGCAGACACATCCAGCGCCCCTCCCCAATCTTGATAGGTAGACCTTGGAGTAGTCCGAGCCTGAATTGGGTCGGCCAATGCTGCTTTACTGGGAGAGGTGGATTCCGGTTCGGCAACTTCATCTAACGCTTTGCTAAGGACCTGCCTGGACTTGAGCGGTCTGCGTTCCTCCCACTCCAGGTCAAATCGCTGCAGATTGGCCTGCATCTCATACCGGTGATACCAAAGCTTCAGTGTAAAGTGCCAAATGTCCGATCCTTGAGTTGAGGCGCGATTGTCTTCAAGAATCTTCAAATAGTCATCAAACCGCTTCAATGCTTCTTTGACGTGGTCGGCCTTTAGCTTATTATGTCCCCAAGTTTTTGCGGTCAGCTCTTCTAAGAATCGAACCTTTGTTCTAACGACTAGCTGGGTCTCGGTCTGCCAATTCGTTTGAACGTGAGGGCGTAGGCGATCGCCGTCCTCTAGCTCATCGTTTGCGTAAGCGATGAGAGCTTCTAAAAGCCGTCTCGTTCGCTTTTGAGCACTTGGACCATAGTTCGGCCTTGCCATCGCTATCACCCATCAATCGATCTAAGTAGGTCGGCACAATTAAATTCATGTTAGAAAACCGGGGGAGCGCCCCGGTTTTCTAACCTTCGTTTTTCGACGCAGTTCTACTTATCAAGCAGACTCTGAGCCATTTGACAACATCATCGCTGCCCTCTTGATCATAGCGAAGCGGATTCACCGAAAGAAATCCAGTTCTGGAGTGGTCTTATTGATAGCCGTAGAATTGCATGAGGAGCATGAAGTATTATTGGCTTGTTGGTCAAAACGGATCTGAGGATAGGCAGGGTGTAGTATAGCCCGTAAGCGATGGAAGAAAGCATATGGTTCGCTGGCCTGGTCGTAGAAATATAAAAGAATCAGAAGAAAGGTGGCGGCGGACTGCATTTGCTTGCGCTGCTGCGTTCCTGTGGCTGCTTGTGAAGAGTAATGGTGCGATCGCCCAGTCCAACAGCTCAGACTCTAGCCTGGAGTTAGAAGACTTTGACTTTTGGGCGGAGCAGTGTCAAATGCTGGCTCAAAATCGCCAATATGAGGAGGCTCTAGCCGCTTGCGAACAGGCGATCGCCCTCAATGATGATATCGATGAAACGCTTGAGGAATGGTCAACCCGTGGCGCAGTGCTGGTCTACCTGGGGCGGTACGAGGATGCTCTCGTTTCCTTTGACCGGGTTCTAGAGGAACAGCCCGACTACTCCCTGGTTATGACGTTCCAATGCATGGCCCAGTATAACCTGGGGCGATTTGAGGAGGCCGTTGATACCTGCGAAGCTGCCCTATTGACTGACGGCAACTGGGGACAGCGATCGCCCGCCTCAGCCTGGTATTATCGGGGCCTATCCCTGCAGCAGATGGGATTTCTGGAGACTGCGCTGGAATCCTTTGAGCGAGCCGTCCGACTGGGGAGCAGTAACTTGGCCGAGGGTGAGTCTGGTCCTGACCCTACAGATGGGGATCAGGAAGTGGCAAATCCTCAGCCAGGCCCGGTGGTCAATCCACCCAACACGGTGGAAGAACCGCTGGCGCAGGCAGAGTGGTGCCACACACTGCATTTGCTGGGGCAGGGGCGAGACGACCTGGTGAGTCCGTCGTGGGAGCTGTGCGGATTAGACGAAGCGATCGCCCTCTACGAGCAGGCACTCCTGGCCGACCCCCAGGACAGCGTTCTCTGGCGGCAGCAGGGATTTGCCCTCGAACAGCGGGGAGCCTACGAACGGGCTTTGGAAGCTTATAATCAGGCACTCGTTCTAATTCCTGACCATGCTCAAACCCTGGCCCGACAGTGCGGCGTACTGAACCAGCTAGAGCGTTATGAAGCTGCTCTCGTAGCCTGTGAAGCGGCCCTGCAAACGGTTCAGTCTCGGGACGCTCACGGCATGGCCTATCGCCTGAATCAGCACAGTGTTGCCCTGTTGGGGCTGGAGCGCTATGAGGAAGCTCTGGCAGCGGCGGAACGGGCGATCGCCATTTTGCCCGACTATGGGCCTGCCCACAACAGCAAAGCCGTCGGCCTGTGGCGCATCGACCAGAACTTTGCGGCTAACCAAACCATCCAGACGGCACTCCAGCTTTACGCCGGTCGGGAGGAGCAGTTTGAAGACACCTTCTATCGCCCAAACAGCGATCCGTGGCCGTTGTTTTACCGCGATTATGGATTGGCATGGTTCAACTACGGGCGTATCCTGGCCAGTCAAGGAATTCAAGACCTTGAGGGTGCAGCCTATGCCTACATTCAGTCTTTGCAGTGTCCTGTGCAGAAGTTCGTACAGCACTCCCAGAATCCAACCAATTTGCCGGAAGCTCCATCAGCCTGTCTGAACGAGCCAAACGAACGCCCAGTGAGCCAGGGCGAATTCGCTGCAAATTTATGGCAAGTCAGCGCGATCGATGAAGAGTTTGTCGTTATCGTGATGGACCCTGTTGTGCGTCTACAGACCCAGCCGGTTCTGCCGCTTGACCGCTATGCAAACACACTGCTGAATCTCGCGGCAGTTTATACCGACAGACGTTTGCCCAACCGTCATCAAGTGGCCTTTACCTTTGCGTCGATGACGGTACAGCTTGACCCAGAATCGTTTGTGGCCTGGCACAACCTGGGGCTGGCAGGGCTACGGTCTGGGAACCTGGAAGACGCCTACTATGCCTACAACATTGCCCATCGCATTGAACCAGAGAATCTTCAGGTTTTGATGGGGGTGGGGGAAGTGCTGGCTTTGCAGGGGCGGTCGGAGGAGGCGATCGCCGTTTACGAGCAGGTTCTCAACCTTGACCCGACCTACACGCCTGCTCAACTCCGGCTGGATGCTCTAGTTGGCCAGAGCTAGGATGGCTGTGCCTGGGGTTCCCTGACCCCGGTTTCAGACCGTGCTGCCTGGGGGTAGTCAATGTTCAGATCATACGTACAGAAAGCTGGCTTCACCTGCTCAATTACCTGCCTGACCAGGGATTCGTCGATCGGGTTGGGGCGATCGGGGCGCAAGACGACCTTAAAGTGAAAAGGCTTGCCGCCGCCAAAGGCGAACGGCCTTTCATCAGCGGTAGCCGCATCCGCAGCAGCCAGGTCTCCAAACTTTGCCTGCCCAAATACGAAGGCGTTTTGGGTTTCGTCCGTAATGCTGATGTGCTTTTCGGCCTCTGGCAGCTCCTCATCCAGGGGTAAGTCGGTGTAAAGGTGGAGGTAGTAGAGTAAGCCTCGCCGGGTGCCCCGCCAGCGGTAAAGCTCGACGGCGTAGCGAATCAGGCGGCGCTGCTGCTTCAGGCTCCAGCGGGGCTCCAGTTCCCAGGCCACCCACTTCGACAGAAACGGCAGCAGGGTGCGGGGGGCCGTCAGCGGATCGAGATAGCTCCGCAGCATGCGTAGCATCTGCAGGTTGGGATCAAAGGTTTGCTCGAAGACACTCAGGAAGCGGGCCATGAAATCTTCGCTGTGAAAGATTTCGGGCAACAGGGTCATGTAGTCGCAAACGGGGCGGACCTCGATGCGCAGCGACTGATAGCCCGCCAGCCGCTGTCGCCCCTGCCAATGGGCGAACAGAAAAATCTCACCCTCATAATTCAGCTCAAGGGCCGGTTGATGGAGCAGGGCTGCCTGCCGTTCAAAAAAGTCATCGGGAACCCGGAGCCGAATGGAGTGATGGAGGGTAGTCCGCTGCTGAATCGTACCGCTTAACTGGTGGGCAGGATGGTGTCCTGGGGGTACAGGCGATGGAGCGGCTGCGCCGTCTCCAGTCTCTTGCCCCGTGGAAGACGGAAGACCCCAGTCCACCGGAAAGTTTCCCGTCAGCTCTAGCGACCACTCGATGGCGTGGGTACCGGAATTTTCCAGCTCAAGGTCGATTTCGCCCACCATACCCGGCGTGAGCTGTAGCACGTTGGGGGCTGGTTCGGTCGCGGCCTGGGAACGGGGACGCCTGATCCAATCCACGGTTTCCGGCAACCGCATGGACACGAGCTGTAGAGGAAGGGTGGGGCGGGTCAGGGCTTGAGTCATGGTAGTCCCTCTTGTTACTGGGTGGCAGTGACGGAAAGAGTGTTTTACCTCCTCATGAAGTGGATTTCGTGACCAGACGCGAAAGCGGTTTCACCGGGGTTCAGCCCTTCCTCATCCCAGGAGCAGATCAGCCCCAGAGGGCCGGGATCGACCACTAGCTCGGGCCGCTCGTTTAGCAACCAGCCCTGTCGGGGATGGTGACGGATGCTGTAAAGCTGGATGCTGCCGACCGACTGTACTTCCACCAGGTCTTGCAGGATGGCAATGATGTCGGAACCTCGGAGCGATCGCCCCAGTTCCCACCCTTTGCCATTAAAGCCTCCGGTGAGGGGATTCAGAAAGCGGTACAGGGTGGTCTGGATGCGAGACAAGATCTCTGTTTCCAGGGTTTCGCTCCGGTACTGGGGATTGAGCAATACCTCGATAGCGACCCTGACTCCCACATAGTTGGGCGGCTCCAGGTGTACCTGCACCCCCAACGGCTTGCGTTCCTTAAGTTCTGCCAGGAGGCGATCGCACACATTCGTCTCTAAGGCAAAGGTTTGGTCGGGATGCATGCCGTAGGGAAAGGCGGTGCGCAGGTCAATGTCTGCCGGATCTCTCCAGTTGGTCAGATTGGGCACCACCAGCAGCCGCACGATGCCGGGGGTGGTGCAGGGCAGGCAGTGGGCGCGGTAAATACCAGGGTGGGCTTCTTTGGCAACCGTTTCAAAGTCCTCGGGAATCATGGCCGACTTGGCGGTGCGGAGGACGCGGGGTACTCGCAGGACGGCCTCATCCAGAGATTCCGCGTCAGCGCCACCCTCGGCAGGTCGGTGATTGGTCACGGACTTGATGTAGGGAATAGCGGTCTTCAGCGTGTTCAGCGTATGGGTCTGGACATTACCACGGGTGCCGCCGCCAATGCGATAGGCGGTCATGTAAATCTCTGCACCACGGGGAGGAATTTTGCCGTACTGCCATTCGCGCCGCTGCATGTGCTCTGAGTCATCGGCGGCAATCAGCGGCATATCGGCAGGGCCAATGCGGGTGGAAAATCCCCGCGTTTCTTTGCCCCAGGGCTGTAGCCCGGTGCGCTCCAGGGTCTGATGCTTTAACCGGGATGGCTCGTAGATCAGGGGACCGAACTGGACGGTGCCAGTGCGGGAATCCAGGGTGTAGTGGCGCTTGTCGTCTTCGTCCTCATCCAGTTCATACACGTCAGAGTCGCTGAAATCCTCGACTTCCCGCCAGCGCTGCCCGACCATGCCGTTGACCTCAAGGGTCGCCTCTGATTCGAGAGCATCGTCGGGTAGTTTGACAAAGATAGATTCCTGTTCCGGTTCCCGATCTAACACTGGAAAGCCTTCGAGCTGGAAGGTCTGGCCGGGCTTGCCGTTGCTAATCCCCAGGAACTCATTGAACACCGTCAGGCATTCCCTCGCGCCAATGGTGCCGCCGATCGCCCGTACCCGCATACGGTTGATGATGGGGGAATAGCTGTAGTCGCCCTGCTCTTCGTGCGATCGCCGATAGACGCAGCGAATCCAATGCCCCCGATACCCCGGCTTAAACTCCGCCTCCGGCCAGTGCTGGGGCAAGTGGAGAATGACATCAGCCCCTTCACCTTCTGGATTTGCACCCTGTTCCCGCAGCTCATGAAAGCTGAATCCTTTGGTTCTGTCGTCCTGGGGTTGTCGCAGAATGCCTGAACGCCAGCGATCGCCATCCCACACTTCCCAAACCAGGGGCGGATCGGTCGGGTCGATGCCCGTGCTGCCCGCAATCACGCCACGAAAGTTAAGCGCCAGCACCGTGCCCGTAATGCGATGCTCGCCAGGGGCGATCGCTCCATTTGGGGAGAAGTCGCCCCGACCATTGCCGTTCACCCGGTAGGCTCCGTTGCCGTTTGTCAGGGGGGATGCGCCATCCTGGGAATCCGCCGCCGGAGCCAGCACCAGATAAAAGCAGTTGTCGTGCTCGCTGGTGGAGAACAACCGCACCGACCCCATGGCCTCCCAGTCTACTTCGCCGGTCACGACGGGATTCTCTAATTCGCTAGCACTGGGGGCAGTCTCGGTCGCTTTACGGGCGGTCAACTGTCCTTTGAGCGCCGGTTGCCCAATGATGAGATCCGAATAGGTGGTGAACACGACGGCAGGCTCCGTCTCGGTGCGCACCGTGGCCACTTCCGTCCCTTTCGCCACCCGCACGGGGTAACTTTCCCCTGCAATTACGGGTTTAGTGAGATAGAAAGTCAGCTCCGTCTCCGCAGCGGTGGGGGGGCGGAGCCGAATGCCCAGCAGCTCTAGAAAGGTGACGTAGTGCAGCCGGGGCACCTGGTTGAACCGCAGCAGCATTTGATCCACCAACCAGGCGAATAGCTCAATTAAAGTAATACCCGGATCGCTAGGGTTATGGTTGGTCCACTCCTGGCAGTAGCGGGGGATGCGCAGCTTGCATTCCTGCACCAGGTCGTTGAACGCGCGATCGTCCAGATTCGACTTAGGCAGATTGGGCAAAAATTCAAACTCGCGGCGGAATTCGGTGTTGGGCATAACGGCTGGGGGGCAAGTGGGGGCAAGGCGGCAAACTGGCGGTTTCCTAACTGGGTTCAGCCTGCTGCAAGTAGAAGGGATAGACCATGCTGCGGGTATCAGGCTCGTCTTTGGGGGAATAGAGAATGTGAATATCGACTCGACCGCTCTGCCCCGCCCCATCCGGTTCGGTAATGATTTGCCGCAGCAGAATGCGCGGTTCCCACATCTCCAGGGCTTCTTCGACGTAGAGGCGAATCAGGGTCATGGTGCTGGAGTTCATCGGCTCAAATACAAGCTCCGAAAGGCGCGAGCCAAAGTTGGGGCGATATACCCGCTCACCCAGCTTGGTGCCCAAAATGATGCGAATGGACTCTTCCAGGTTCGGGCTATTGGCGCTGAGCTGAATGCTTCCCTGCACGTTAACGCTGGCGGGAAATGCAAACCCAGCCCCAATGACCGGATTGGGGACTTCATTCATTCCCGTGGGCATGGCATGGCTCTCCCATGATCATTCATCTTTGGCACAATCCTATCGCTAATCTCATGACCAGAATCATGAGAAATACTTAAGGGTATGGGCGATCGCACGTTGGTTTCCTCGTAGGGTGCGTCACGCAAAGCGATGACGCACCAAAGCCTTGCTCGATGGTGCGTTGGGCTTGCGCCACAACATACCCTACCGCTACAAGCTGCTAACCGCCAATACGGACTGTGGGACAGCCCATAGAAATCGGATTCGGCGGCCCCAGGATTTCTTGAACGATATCTCCTTGGCGAGCTGCTGGTAAGCCATTGATCATAACTGTAGAGCTACCTTTGATGACAAAACCAGGCCCATCCACACAGAAAGGAACGGGTGAAGGTTGCGTACAGGCATGCATATCAGCTGCACCCCCAACACTCATCATCATTTCAGCTGCCTTTTCTTCATGTTCTTTACCAACTTCTTTTTCTCTCTCTTCTTGCTTTTTTTCCCTCTCTTCTTCGGAAAGTTCAGCTTCTGCCTCTTTTTCTTCCTCAGTAAGTTCTGGTGGCTCTGGTGGTTCTGGTGGCTCTGGTATGGTAGTTCCTGCTGGTAGAGCTCTCCATGCAGGTTTTCCACCAATAAAGACATTCGAGCTACCAGGCCCCGGCCCTAAAACTGGTGGAGCCGCGTGACTTACTAAATCCCCAACACGTGCAGCTGGCATTCCCATAAAAAAATCTCCAAGCATTAGTTAATATTAATCATTTTTATTCCTTTCAAATTCATGACGGCACTAGCAGTGATGTCAATATTCTTCGCATCAATTTTCAAGTCTCCTGTAGACTTAATGCTGATCGAATTACTGCTATCTTCAAGGTAGATCTTATGGCCTCCATTCGTTTCAACTAACACCCCACCATCCTCGATGAACTGAATCTTGTGTCCCACTCGCGTCTGAAAGGTACGCAGACGA
>JBHJGR010000407.1:0-10673 GCA_050331615.1 Elainellaceae cyanobacterium | reverse complement strand
ATCCCAAAACACCCACAACCAAATATAATTGTCCAAAAAAAATATTTTAAAAACCCCCCATCAAAAAAAACAAACTCCCAAAAAAAACACCGCCGGGGGGGGCCCCCCCGGGGGGGGGCCCCACCCCACCATAGCGTCGTTTATTTATGGCTACCTACTCAACTAATTTCCAGAGTGCCCGTCTCAAAGGCTACAATCTACATACACATCAAGGTTGCTTGGAAACTAGCGCAATGTCCTGCACCCCAACCGTAGGCTGATATTGCTCATCCCCGCCTCAGCTAGCAAACTAGCCGCTGATTCCGTCCGTCAACTTAGGGCCTACGCCAAATCCCCGATAGAGATTTTGGATGCCAAAAAACTGGCGAGCTTTTGGATAGGCACCTAGCGCATCTGGCAGAACTGGCGGTGGCTTGCTTCAGCCCAACCGTAACACAGCATCTACTCATCCTACTTAATCGTTCCATTCTCCTCGGGTGGGAACCGGAGGATTTCGTTCTAGGGAGCGGGTCAGGTCGTCATCTCGGCGAGCACCGCCCCGCAGCCATTGCCGCACGGCAACCTCGATGACGCGACTGGGGTCATCGGTTAAATAGCCAACCTGGCGCAGCAGATCAGGGTCGAGTCGGATAGATATCTCGACCTTTTCGGTTTCCGGGTCATCCACATGGGGAGTCGGGGTCATATGGTCAGTTGGGTTGGTCATAGCGGGTTCTGATGAACAAAAACGCCTCCAGTTCAGCCATGAAGAATCACGCCGCTAGCGAGTTGGAGGGATTACAATATCTTCAGTTGGGCCTTAATCACCCCTCTAATCGAATTGTCTCACTATCTTAATCGTCCCACCATCCTAGCGCCAATCTGTCGCGCCCGTTCCCCTGGATTGCTGGACATTAAGTTTTCTTTTTATTCGACGACTCTTTGTTCTAGATACCTATGACCGATATTCCCGTTTCTCGCATCCGAAATTTTTCCATCATCGCCCACATCGACCACGGTAAATCGACCCTGGCAGATCGTCTGCTCCAGGTAACCGACACCGTGAGCGATCGCGAGATGAAGCAGCAGTTTCTCGACTCGATGGATCTGGAGCGGGAACGGGGCATTACCATTAAGCTCCAGGCCGCCCGGATGAAATACGTCTCGGAGGACGGTAAGGAGTACGTTCTCAATCTAATCGACACCCCCGGACACGTTGATTTCTCCTATGAAGTGTCGCGATCGCTCGCCGCCTGTGAAGGAGCGCTATTGGTGGTGGACGCCTCCCAGGGGGTAGAAGCTCAAACCCTGGCGAACGTGTATCTGGCCCTGGAGCACGACCTGGAGATTATTCCAGTACTCAACAAAATCGATCTGCCGGGGGCCGAACCGGACCGGGTCAAGGCTGAGATCGAGGAGATTGTCGGCCTCGACTGCAGCAACGCCATCCTCGCCTCCGCTAAAGAGGGCATTGGCATCTCGGAGATCCTGGAGTCAATTGTGCATCTGGTGCCGCCCCCCCAGGAAACGACCGAAAAGCCCCTCCGGGCTCTGATCTTCGACAGCTACTATGATCCCTACCGGGGCGTGATCGTCTACTTCCGGGTGATGGACGGGAAGGTGCAGCAGGGCGATCGCGTCAAGCTAATGGCCTCCAAAAAGGAATACGAGATCGACGAACTGGGGGTACTCTCCCCCACCCAGATTCCCGTTGAAGAACTCCACGCCGGAGAAGTGGGCTATTTCGCCGCAGCTATCAAGGCCGTGGAGGATGCCCGGGTCGGCGACACAATTACCCTGGCCAAGGGCGGTGCCCCCAATCCTTTGCCGGGCTATACCGAAGCCAAGCCGATGGTGTTCTGCGGTCTCTTCCCCACCGACTCTGAGCAGTTTGAAGACCTGCGGGAGGCTCTGGAAAAGCTGCGCCTCAATGATGCCGCCCTCCAGTACGAGCCGGAAACCTCTAGCGCGATGGGATTTGGCTTCCGCTGCGGCTTCCTCGGTCTGCTGCACATGGAAATCGTGCAGGAACGCCTGGAGCGGGAGTATAACCTAGATCTGATTACCACGGCTCCTTCCGTTATTTATCGAGTCACCACCATTGAAGGGGAGGTGATCCAAGTGGACAACCCCTGTCTGCTGCCCGATCCCCAATATCGGGAGAAGATCGAGGAACCTTACGTGCGGGTGGAGATGATCGTGCCAGAGGAGTTTGTCGGGCCGCTGATGGAGCTGAGCCAATCCCGGCGGGGCGACTTTAAGGACATGAAGTATCTCACCCAGGGCCGCGCTGCCCTGGTTTATGAGCTGCCTCTGGCCGAGGTGGTGACAGACTTCTTTGACCAGATGAAGTCTCGCTCCCGCGGCTATGCCAGCATGGAGTACCACCTCATCGGCTATCGCCCCAATCCCTTGGTAAAGCTAGACGTGATGATCAACGGCGAGGTGGTGGATCCGCTGGCTAACATTGTTCACCGCGATAAGGCATATTTTGTAGGACGCGCCCTAGTGGAAAAGCTGAAGGAGCTGATTCCCCGCCACCAGTTCAAAATTCCCCTCCAGGCCGCCATCGGTAGCCGCATCATCGCCAGTGAGAGCATTCCCGCTCTGCGAAAAGACGTGCTGGCGAAATGCTACGGCGGCGACATTAGCCGGAAGAAAAAGCTGCTGAAGAAGCAGGCGAAGGGTAAGAAACGGCTGAAGGCGATTGGCACGGTGGATGTGCCCCAGGAAGCTTTTATGGCGGTGCTGAAGATTTAGCGATCGCCCCTCCAGGCAAAGTGTTACAGTTAGCTCAAAATTGCGCTACTGAACAGGCGTTTAGCATATGTATCCTGAACTGTACTCTGAATCATTTGTCAACCCACCGGTCTATACCCTGATTATGGTGTCCACCTTTCTGGCGGTGACCTGGGGCATCATCTTCAAAGATATGCTGGAATACCAGGTCAACCGCTGGAATGCGGAGCGGCAGACCCAGTCAGACATTAATTACCGTACACCTAACATCATCGTGGCCTACCTGGGGGTGACGCTGTTCGTGACGGTGACGATGGGGGCAAGCCTCTCGGTTTTTGGTCTACCCGACTGGTTTGCCTATCTAGTGGGGGCGATCGTGGTGGTGCCGACGGCCATTCTCGTCTGGCTGCAGCTCGGCTCCATGCTCAAGCTGCTGGTGATCGGTGGCTCTGAGGCGATGGACATCGATTCCTATGGGGCGGGAGCCAAATACGATCCGCAGGCAGCCAAGGCTCAACCGCCACCAGAGAGCGTTGATCCGGCGAAATAGCCTGCTTGAGCAGCTAAACAAAGCTACTCTCTTGGAGGACGTACGCCCCCCACAAGATGGACTAAAGCAGCTCGCTGACGCTGGGCAGATCAATGCGAACCTCTCCCCCCAGGGCGAGGTATAGCCAGGCTGACAGCACTGCGCCGAAGAGGGGAGCAACGGTGGGAATCCAGGCATAGGTCCAGTCGCTATCGCGCTTGCCACCGGGGATGGGCAGCAGCGCGTGCATCAGTCTGGGAGCCAAATCACGGGCGGGGTTGATTGCATAACCTGTTGTGCCTCCCAAGGATAGGCCGATGGCCAGCACCAGCAGGCCCACAGGCAGGGCGTCAAGCGCTCCCAAGCCAAAGGTGGGTTGGGCGAGCTGTAGTACTGAGAATACGAGGACCGAAGTGCCCATTGATTCGCAGAGGAAGTTGGATAGGCGATCGCGAATGGCTGGAGACGTACAAAAGACCGCTAGCTTGCGATCGCGATCGCGGGTTTTGGCAAACTGCGGTCGGTAAAATAGACATACCAGGCAAGAGCCCAGGGCTGCGCCGAGAAACTGACCGAGCACGTAGAGCGGCAGACTCGACCAGCTAAATTTTCCCGCAATCGCCAGGCCGAGACTGACGGCTGGATTGAGATGGGCACCGCTAATGGCGGCGACGGAGAAGACGGCAACGAAAACCGCCATTCCCCAGCCGATGGCAACCGTATTCCAGTTGGATGCTTCGGCCTTAGTGCCCTCCAGGGTAATGTTGGCGACTACCCCGTTTCCTAATAGCAGCAGCAGGGCCGTGCCAATAATTTCTCCATAAAAAGGTTCCATTGCTCCCCGTTCGATTCCGACAACTGCCGCCACGGCCTGAGCGGTTCACCGCTAGCGGCTACTGTTTTATTCAATGGTAACTTTCTGTGTCTGGCCACAAATACTGCTCCTATGCGTCCTCACCCAAAATTGGTATTAAGTAGCCTTTTGCTGAATTGGAATCTGGATGACGAATTCTGTTCCTTGATTAGGCTTGGAAAAGCACTCCAACTTGCCGCCATGTTTCTCAGTAATAATTTGATAGCTAATTGACAATCCCATGCCCGTTCCTTTACCAATGGGTTTTGTGGTGAAGAAAGGGTCAAAAATTCGTTCCTTTACATCTTCAGGGATACCGGGGCCGTTGTCGGCGATCGCAATCTCTACCCAGTCATAGTTGACAACAGATGTGCGGATACTAATTCGACCAGAGCTATCACTATTTTCTTGAAAGGTTTGCTCTGCGCTACTTTCCTCTAGAGCATCAATAGCGTTTGCTAGAATATTCATGAATACCTGATTAAGCTGACCAGGATAGCACTCCACCAGAGGTAGACTGGAATAATTCTGAATCACTTCGATGGCTGAATGTTCAGGACTTGCTTTTAGGCGATGCTGCAAAATCATCAAAGTACTGTCGATGCCTTCATGGAGATCGGTCGCTTTGAATTCGGCCTCATCCATGCGAGAAAAGTTACGCAGCGATAAGACAATTTGGCGAATACGGTCGGTGCCTATTCTCATTGATTCGAGAGTTTTGTAGAAGTCTTTCTGCAAAAACTCCAGGTCAATTTCTTTAGTCTTAGCTTGCATCTGAGGTACCGGCTCGGGATAGTGTGCCTGAAAAACTTGTATGAAGCTCAATAAATCGTGGGCATAGTTCCGAACATGGCTGAGGTTGCCGTAGATAAAATTAATTGGATTGTTAATCTCATGGGCAACGCCAGCGACCAGTTGCCCTAAGCTAGACATCTTCTCACTTTGAATAATCTGAATCTGAGCCTGCTGCAGCTCCTTTAAAGCAGTTTCTAAACGATGGTTCTTCTCCTGGATGGCTAATTCCATCTGCTTGCGCTCGGTAACATCCCGAATAATGGATAGCGCACAGGGGCGATCGTTGTAGCGGAAGGGAACGGACTTGATTTCGAGGTAGAGGGGACTGCCATCTGATTTACGGCAGTTGGCTTCGCAGATGTACTGCTGCTGGGCTTTAACTGTTGCCAAAAAAGAGATAAACTTTTCGTGGCGATCGGGGCGGATTAGTTTCAAAGGGTTTAGCTTCAGGATTTCATCGTAGGAGTAACCATGCAATTGACAGTAGGTTGGATTACTTGCCAGCAGCATACCCGTTTCTAAATCAGTGATGGCCAGTCCGTCACTAACTGCTTCAAAAATGCCGCGCGACTGGGCTTCTTTATGCTGTAAAGTTTGTAGCGCTTGAGTTAATTGAATGGTCCGGTCTTCAACCTGCTGCTCAAGCGATTGATTAGCCTTTTCTAACAGATGATTCTTCTCTTCCAAATTCCGGGAAAGTTCCTGGAGTTTCAGGTGAATCTTGACCCGAGCCAGCATTTCCTCCCGCTGGACTGGTTTAGCAATGTAGTCAACTGCGCCAGCTTCAAACCCTTTAACTTTGTCTTCAGTGGTGGAAAGAGCCGTCATAAAAATAACGGGAATTGGGCTGGTCGTTTCGTCTTGCTTGAGATGTTGACAGGTTTCAAAGCCATTGATCCCAGGCATTAACACGTCTAATAAGATTAGATCAGGACGGGTATATTTTGCACGTTTAAGTCCGCTCTCGCCGTCCTGAGCGACGAGGGTGATGAAATTCTCAGACTCTAGATATTCGACAATGACGCTTAAATTAGTGGGATTATCGTCAACAACTAAGACTGAGAACTGGTTGGAAATCGTCTGTTTCACTAAGGTGCTTTTAGCCTGGGTGTGATCCATGATGATGGAAGGTTTTAGTGAATCGCTTTTGTGAATAGTCGGGGTGAATCTGCTTAAGTAGGGTATGGATTGGCTAGATTGGCTCACCCCGATGCAGCCCGTCCGTCCTAAACCTGTGCTAAAGGCATCGCACATCTGATTCCGAGAAGCATGTCAGGAGCAGGATTGTCTTTAAAATTTAGGAATGATGCTGATTGAGGTGATGTTCAATCCACGCAAGTAACGCTTTCTCCTGAAAGCCCTGAACCAGCTCCTTTAGCCGCTGGCAAAAGGGAATGTACTTGGCATCCAGATCCTCTAAATAGTCGGCTCGCTCACGGACTTGCCGCATGCTGCCAATCATTGCCAGCTCATACAGCACTTCCAGTTCGTTGAGGGGCGGCACAACCAACGGCTGAGTTAGAGGTGGGCTTCCTTCTGGTTGAGATGGACTCGCGTCTTCACTGTAGATCCACTCTAGCTGGAGATGTTGCGCCAGCAGGGTCAGCAACTTTTGATGATCGACGGGCTTGGGTAGAAACGCTTCACAGCCTGCCCGCTGGATCTTTCGCTGATCCATATCCAACACGCTAGCAGAGACCGCAAGAATAGGAGTTTCCTTAATTTCCGGCATTTGGCGAATTTCCTGGGCGACTTCAAAGCCCGACTTCACTGGCATCACCAGATCCGTCAGGATGAGGTCAGGACGAAGGTCACAGGCCAGCTCGATCGCCTGCTGTCCGTTCTCGGCGGCGATAATCGCGAAGCCTAGCGGCTCCAGCATGTTCTGTAGCACCAGTCGATTCTCCAACTTATCGTCCGCTACTAATAACGTGCGTCGTGGGCCTTCATAACCCGTGATTTGCTCTGTTGCCTGCTGTTCGGGTTGGGCGATCGCCCTAACCACCGGGAAACTGACTTCCAACCAGAACCTCGACCCTTGCCCAGGTTCACTTTCAACTGCTATCGTCCCGCCCATAGACTCAACGAGCTGCTTGGTAATGGCCAGCCCTAAACCCGTTCCTGCTGCCCGGCTTTTGACATCCCCTACCTGCTCGAAGGGCTGAAAAATTCTTTCCAGTTGGGTGGACGTCATCCCGACCCCTGTATCAATCACGTCAAACCGCAGGCGAACCTGACGCTCAAACTCAGGGATAGCAGTGATTCGAAACGTTACCTGACCATAGTCAGTGAACTTCACGGCATTGCCCAGTAGGTTCAGGAGAACCTGACGCAGCCGCTTCTCATCGGCCCAAATACCTTCTGGCAAATCCTGGGCCAGTTCGTACTTAAACAAAATATCCTTTTCCAGCGCCCGCATCTGCATAATGCCGACCACACTCTCCAGAAAAACCGGCAGGTAGAGGTCACTGGGATACAGCTCCATCTTACGGGCTTCAATTTTGGATAAATCCAGAATGTCGTTGATCAGCGTCAGCAGGTGGGACCCGCTCTGCTCGATGATGTTCAAACCATTGGCCTGCTGGTGGTTCAGCGTGCGATCGCGCTTCAGAATCTGGGCATAGCCCAAAATCCCGTTTAGGGGAGTGCGCAACTCATGGCTCATGTTGGCAAGAAACTCGCTTTTGGCCTGGTTGGCGCTGTCTGCCAGCTCCTTCGCCTGCTTCAGTTCCGCCGTACGTTCGGCTACTAATCGCTCCAGGTTCTGGTTGGTCATCTGCAAAGCTTCTGCAGCACGGCGATTTTCGGTAGCGATGCTGGCCAAATGAGCGGCGGTTTTCAGCACCTCATAGTGATAGGGAACGGGCTCACAGGCGACATTGTGGGAGATAGCAAAGGTTCCCAGCACCTCCCCTGCCGAGGAGAGAAAAGGCGTGGACCAGCAGGCGCGAATGTTATGGCCCAGGGCAAAGTCCTTGAACGGTGCCCAAAGGGGATCGGTGACGATATCGGTCACAAAGACGGCCTCGCCCCGGTACGCAGCAGTGCCACAGGAGCCTGCGCAGGAGCCAACCATCAGCCCGTCTACGCCTTTAGCGTAGTCTTCCGGCAGACTGGGGGCTGCCGCGCCTCGGAGTCGATTAGTGGTCTTGTCCAGGGTCATCACCGAACAGTAGGCCCCGGGCAACTGCTGCTCCAGCAGAATGCAGAGGCTATTGAACGTATCCTGCAAATCGTCGCCCATGGCAATCTGCTGCAAAACCTGCTGCTGAGTCTGCCCCAGAGCTTCAGACCGCCTGCGCTCGATCGCCGTTGCCAGCACATTGCTGGCGGACTGGAGAAAATGCAGATCATCCGTTGAAAACTCGCGCGGCTCAATGGTGTGAGCCTCCACAACCCCCAACGGCTTTTGCTGCCCCGGAATTAAAATGCTGATGCTACCAGAGCTATGAGGCGGTGGCGGTATTGAAATGTTGCTGAACGGGCGGCCTGCCTGATAGGTGCCGTTGGTAGTGATTTGGTGCCCTTCCTGCCAGCTTTCAATGTCGGGAATCGGCACGCTTTGGAGAGTTTGGTGACTCTCCGTCGCCTGATCAGGTCCGACATCAGCCACTTTGCTTAGAGAAGTGCCGTCCGAGAGAATTTGCCAAATCCGGCTGTAGGGAACCTGAAGCACCTGAGCCACCAAAGACGCCGTATCTCGAAAGAGAACCGACAGATCGGTCTGAGACAAAGCCCAGTAACCTAGGGCGGCGATCGCAGCCTGGTGCTTCGGCATACTGGCCTGACCCTCGGCATGATCTGAGCCATTGAAGCTGCTGATATCTGAAAGTGGGAGAAACTGAGGCGGGGTATTCATAGGGTTCTTGTTGCGAGAAATGAAAGCAAAAAATTAGCCAAGCGACCACCCAGCAACGGGAGTAAGGATTATCTAACCCCCAGAATTCCCAGTTTCTACGTGCTAAAGCACAATTAGTTACATTTTCCTGGGATCTGCACCCCAAGAAAACAGTTTTGTATAAACGACGCCACGGTGAGTTGCGCCCCGGCCATGGCCTCGTTTATTGATGGCTCCCTACTTGACTATCTAGTAGTTGGTTAGGGCTAGTGAATCGCTCCATATCAGCACGTCCAGGCCGTCTCCAGTGGCGAGACGCATGCTGAGGCTGGTATCCTGCAGCACTGACAGGAGATCGGTCATGCCGTCGCCGTTGAAGTCGCCTGCCCAGTTGTAGCCTGGGTCACCCCATTGGGCGATCGCAAGCGTCTGGCTGTCAAACGCGCGATCGCGAGTGAAATGCACGAACGTATTGGTTTCGAGGGCTGAAACAAAATCGGTGAGGCCATCGCCATCGAAGTCTGCGGCCCAGGTGTAGGTAGAACCACCCCACGGTGTCGAGATGGGCAAGATCTCGGAGGTAAAGTCGCTGCCATCGAAGAAGCGAACCTCAACCGTGCCATTGGGAAAGGCGGATGCTAGGTCAATCAGCCCGTTACCATCGAAGTCCCCAGTCCAGTTATATCCCGGATCACCCCACTGGCCCGTCGTGTAGGTAGTGCTATCGAACTGAGAGCCGTCAGACAGGTGGAGAAAGAGGCTGTTTTCTAAGGCGCTAGCGAGGTCGGTGGTACCGTTCCCATCGAAATCTGCCGCCCAACTGTAGCGGCCACCTCCCCATGCAGTTGGCACGGTCCAAGTTTCTTCGGCAAACTCGCTGCCATCAAACAGGCGCATCGAGAGGGTACCGTCTGGGTGGGCCGAGGCCAGATCCATCCGACCATCGCCATTGAAGTCGCCCGCCCAGTTGTAGCCCGGTTCGCCCCATCGCCCTGGGGTTAGTTGGGTGCTGCTTTGAAACTCGCCTTCTCGGGCCAGATGAATGAAAATTCGATTTTCCAGGGCGCTGACCAGATCGGTTTTGCCGTCGCCATCAAAATCCTCGGCCCAAGTATAGTTAGAGCCGCCCCACTCCGTCGGCCCAGTCCAGGTTTCAGAGGTAAACCACCGTCCGTTGGACAGGTGCATGGTCATGGTGCCGTCGGGATGGGCCGAGGCGACGTCGTCGAAACCATTGCCATCAAAATCCCCCACCCAGTTATAGCCAGCGTCGCCCCATCTAGCAGTGGACTGGGCGATCGCCGACAGAGAGCATCCAGGCAGAAGGGTGAGGGCCGTAAGGAGGAGGAGAGCTTTGTTCATGGGTTGGCTGGTGGAATTCTTTCACGAATTTAACACCTAAGAGCGCGAGAACATAAGTCCCGCGCTGTATGCGAAGCATCAGCGTCGGGATATGTGGAGTCTCGCCGCTGGCTGAGTGGGGTTTCTCCTGCGGAGACGCTACGCGAACGATGCCCCCGAAGCAAGCATCTACCGCTGCGCTCTGGTCTTGGTAAAGTAGCTCCATGCTGACCATGAACTACACCTATCGAATCTATCCAGATGCCGCGCAGCAGACTGAATTGCTCGATTGGCTTGAGACGTGTAGAGGCGTGTATAACTACGCTTTGCGCGAACTCAAAGACTGGATTGCTTCGCGTCAGTGTCCGGTAGATAGGTGTAGTCAAACCTGCCCCAACTGTTTTGCCACGGTCATCAAAGAGTTGGAGGTTAGAGAGCATCATTGTCCTGAGTGCGGATATCGAACGCATCGGGATCATGCCGCAGCAGAGATGGTTCTGCATCGTGGACTGGAGAATGTAGTAGCCCAGGGACTCTGGGGAACGGAAACAGCCTGTCAAGTCGGTCTGTCGGGGGTCTATGACCTAGACAAGTGGCGT
>JBHJGR010000406.1:0-25468 GCA_050331615.1 Elainellaceae cyanobacterium | reverse complement strand
TCCCGCAGGGCCTCGGCCTCAGCAGCGGCGATCGCCTCGTCAGTAGCTCGAAAGCTGACGCCGTTGATCCGACTCGCTCCTGCATTCACGGCCTCGTCTAGAATCACCCCAGCTTCTTCGGTTTCCACCTGAAAGCTCACTGTGTTGGTGGCGGTGTAGCCCACCAGGCGCTGCTGGTTGTTGCTGTAATCGTAGCGAGGCGACAGGCTGATGCCGGTGGTTTGCAGCTGATCCACGTTGCGCGATCGCAGCAGTTCCACCACCGAGGATGAGCGCTGGGCAGCCGCCTGCTGGGCCTCTTCGGCGGTGGCAGCATTCACTTCAACCCCAAGGGCTACTTGGGCTAGAGAAGTGGGAATCATTTCCGTGCCCTGGCCTGTGACGGTCAGGGTTTGAGGCATCGGCTGCTCCTGGGCCGGAGCTGGTTTCACCACCATGACAATGCCCACAATAATCAGGGCAAGGGGCACAATGCGGCGCAGCGCACTGGCGACGGTAGCAGACGGAGGCAAGATAGCAGATGACATGGTTGTCACTCCTTAAATGTGAGATAGATATCAGACTGTCTTTACCTTGCCATTGCCAAGCCCTGGGAATGCTCTGGTTTCAGTTTCAGTAACTTCAGATACAGCGCTTCGCGCTTTGATGGAATCAGATTTTTTGTTGGAAGCCACGTGCTGCGCGGCTTCCAACAAAAAATCTGTACCTCATGTCTGTACCTCATGCACCTGAAAAGTGCTGTAAGTGCTTTAGCTGGCTTCGCGCCTTTGTTGAGGCGGTTCATCATTCTGCCAGGGCCAGTTGCCGGTCAACTCCACCTCGAGGGTGAAGCTCAGGAATGTCCGAATTAGCACGATGATGGACAGTACGCCCACGGTTTCAAAGGCCAACTCTACGGCGACCGTATGGATGATATCGGCTGCGACCAAAAATTCTAGCCCCACCAAAATGCCGCGCCCTAGCCTTTGTCTAGCGTCCTGAAAGATGGCATCTCGTTGCCGGCCCTTGAAGAAACCCGATACAGATATCACTAAAGAATAAATTGAAAATACGGTGATTAAGCCGATACCAAAGGCTTCAATGATCACCGAACACCATTCTGCAGCGGGTTTGATAATCTCAACCATGGAGATATAGCGGGCCTTTGCCTTGAGCGAGAGGAACGATCGGGAGCCTTGCCGCACCTGCCTATCTTATGAGAAGAAAGCCAAGAAGGAAACCCTACTCGCCACGGCCCAGTTGCCGCAGGGCGATTTGTTTACAGATGCGTTCTACCGCTAAGGTCAGCGATCGCAATCCGGTGAGAAAGGGGTTGGGTGGCGTTTGGCATGAAGGCTAGGCAGTTCGCGTTTACATGAGGGACTCTGCCTCTAGCTTCTCGATTCTGAAGAAAATTTCGATAGGCCAGACGACAGATATTGACGCAGCTGCGCCCCTGATCTAAGACCACCAACCTCTAGCTGCGCACCTGCACCGGCATCACTAGATAGGTCATTTTCAAGCCTCCCAATGGGGTAGCAATGGCTGGACTCGTCGCCGTATTAAACTGCATCTGAACTTCAGCGGTGTTAAAGGCTTTGAGCCCCTCTAGCAAGTACTTTACGTTAAAGGCAATCTCTAGGTTTTCACTCCCCGATATCTGGGCAGGAACGGACTCCTTACCGCTGCCCACGTCCGGAGCGTCCACGGACAGAATCAACTGCTGCTGGGTGGTATCAAGGTTGAGCTTGACAATGCCATTCTTCTGGTCAGCCAGGACAGAAATGCGCTCCAGTGCCCCCAGCAGCAGGCGACGTTCAACGGTCATCTGGCGGGAGAACTGGCGGGGAATGAGCTGCCGATAGTTGGGATACTGGCCCTCCAGCAGGCGGCTGGTGAGGCGCTGATTTTCCCACTCGACCACAAGCTGCCCCTGATCAAAGCGGACGGCGATCGCCTCTGATGCCCCATGCATCTGCAGCATCCGCTCCAGCTCTCGCAGCGCCTTTCCCGGCACCGTCACGTCAAACAGAGCACTATCCGCCTCAGGGGGCATATCCGCCGATTCAGTCTCCGCCATCACCGTCTGCACCACAGACAGCCGGTGCCCATCCGTAGCCGCAAACTCCAAACCATCCGCCTCGGCAACCAAATGCACCCCGGTCAGAACCTGCTTGGTTTCATCGGTGCTAGAGGCGAACAGGGAACCGCGCAGCCCCTCAATCAGCGCTTCGACGGGAAGCTGCGCCAAGTCACCGCCCTCAATCGTCGGCAGTTCTGGATAGTCATCCGCCCCCATCCCCCGCACTTCATAGCGTCCGGATGCGCAAGCCAGAGACACCAGCGGACTTTCGTCATCGCTGGCCAACGTAATTTCTCCGTCGGGGAGACGCGACACAATGTCGCTCAGTAGCTTGGCGGGTAGGGTGAGGCTGCCCGCCTCTTCGACCTGGGCAGAAAAACTGCTCTGCAGTCCTAGACTCAAATCAAATCCGGTAAGGCTGACCTGCTGCCGGTCGGCATCGGCTTTAAGGAGCACATTGGCCAGGATGGGATGGCTGGGTCGTGCCGGCACCGCACGGTTAACGAGCGACAAGTGCAGGTTGAAGTCGGTCTGGGTGCAGAGGAGTTTCATGGGAGTTAGCGGGGGTAAATCAGGGAGGATTTGGATAGCGAACGGCTTCGGCTGGGTACCCTGTGGACTAGCACTCACAGCAATACCAACGGCTTGGAACGCGATCCTATCACCCATTCTCCATCGGTTCAATTTGCTGATTTTGGCTCGGGGATCGGATCTCTGCTTAGAATTTTAAAAATTAGGGAGAAGTAGTAGGGACTGTGGAAACTGTGGAAAAAAACTGGGATCGCTGAATGTCTTCCTTTAGCTGCTGGCAAGACTGTGGAAAACGTGTGGAAAGTGGGGAGAATTTTCTACAGTCCGTATGTACTAAGGGTTTTGTCCCCATTTTTCCCAAGCTTTTCCCTGTCCATTTCCCCATGTTTTCCACAACAATCTCGCAGTTTTCCACAGGCCAGCGTTGTAAAAATTTATATTGTGACCAACAAATTTGGGGCTATTTCAGGGGTTAATCCAAATTGCGTAGCACCAATTTTGCGTAAAGACGCACAGGAGGAGTTCGGACAGGCAAGGGGCTTAAGTCCCTGGTTACGTGCAGCTTCAGAAAGGTCGTTGATTTGAATCAGGAACCTCTAGCTACAGGTGAAACTGTTGGAATAGCTCGCTGGCAGCCCGATGGAGCAGGGAGTGACGATAGGCAAGCGCATCGAAATCATGAGCGTAGCCGCCCCCAATAACGCAGGCAGTCGGATATCCCGCTGCGAGGCAGGTGCTGAGAACCTGCATTTCTCGACGAAAGATGCCGTGGTCCGTGAGGGCGAGTTTACCGAGGCGATCGCCCGCATGCACATCTACCCCCGCGTCGTACAGAACGAGGTCGGGCTGCACGGCGGCCAGCAGGTCGGGTAAGTGGGCCGCGAGGGTCTGTAGATAGGCGTCGTCGTCCATTTTTTCGGGCAGGGGCACGTCTAGGTCGCTGGTTTGCTTTCTGCCGGGAAAGTTGACCTCGCAGTGCATGGAAAAAGTGAAGACCGACGGGTCATGCCGGAAAATTACGGCGCTGCCGTCTCCCTGGTGCACATCCAGGTCAATGATGAGAATTTTTTGGGCCAGGTTGAGGTGCTGGACTACCCGGGCGGCGATCGCCAAGTCGTTGAAAATGCAAAACCCCGCCCCAAAATCGGGAAAAGCGTGGTGGGTACCGCCCACCGTATTGCAGGCCAGCCCGTATTGCAGAGCGAGCTGGGCAGTGAGAATGGTGCCGCCCACGGCTACGCAGGTCCGCTCTACGAGTTCTGGGGACCACGGCAGCCCAATCCGTCGCTGCGCCTTTGGATCCAGCTTTCCCTGGCGATAGGCGTCTACGTAAGCGGGCGTATGCACGAGCTCTAGCCACTCCTGCGGGGGAGACTGGGGCTGGTGAAACTGGGAGGCTTGGGCCACCTGATCTTGAAGCAGCCGCTCATAGAGCTTGCCAAACTTGGCCATTGGAAACCGGTGGCCGGGCGGCAGCGGGGCAACGTAGTGGGGATGGTGAACGAGCGGTAGAGCCATTGCGCCTGAGCAAATTGATGAAGCAAGTTGGAGTAAGTTAACGAAACGTAAATGCTAATCATCTTTATCGTATCGAGTCGCATCCTCCAAAGGCTTGACTGGACGAGCATTTTTGCCGTCATCCCCTCTAGGGAAGAAGCGATTGAATAAATTTTGAGGATTAATAGTTATGTCTAAAGCAATTTTGTAGTGAATGATACAGAATTAATTGCTATACTTTCTCTTGAAAGCCCCCTTGGTTTGCTGAATCCGGTTTATCTGCCCGTTCTATTTGTCAACCTGCATTAATTAACTCATTGGAGAAGCTCGTCATGTCTACCTACGATCAGGCTCGCGCCCTAATGACTCGCCACCACCACACCATTAAGAACCGCCAGCAGGCCATGCTGGGTCGGGCAATGACCGAGGCCGGTATGCCCGCTGAAGAGGTTTCCACCTGGAACCGTATCCAAGGCAAGCCCTATACCGACGCTCAAGCCGCCTATAACCGCAGCCGTGCCGCTCTCAGCTAAATTGAGTGAGTCGTACTTTCGGGGCGTTCCCACCGGGGACGCCCCGATTTTATGGAGTGTGACAATTTAGCAGTTCTCCTCAGCCGGTACCGTAAACTAAGGGCTGAAGCACAGCTAATGAAACTTATGGGGGGATGCGCCCCCAAGAAAATAATTTTAATTTTTTTACGACTTAGACTCGTTTCACTGCAGCCAGCTCACTCAGGAAGGAGAGAATATGACGCGAGCCATCATGGAAACCGAAAAGGGAACCATTAATCTGAATTTGTTTGACCAAGATGCCCCCAAAACGGTTGAGAATTTCGTCAAGCTCTCCCGAGAAGGGTTTTACGATGGGCTGACGTTCCACCGGGTCATCGATAACTTCATGATTCAGGGCGGCTGTCCTCTCGGTACCGGGACCGGCGGACCTGGCTACCAGATCAAGTGCGAGATCAATCCCAACAAGCACGAGGCCGGGTCGCTTTCCATGGCCCATGCCGGACGGGATACGGGAGGTAGTCAGTTCTTCATCTGCCACGCGTCCCAGCCTCATCTGGATGGACAGCACACGGTGTTTGGCAAAACCGAAGATATGGACGTGGTCAACGCGATTCGCCGAGGGGATAAAATTCTGTCAGTCACGATTGAGGAGTAGGGAGCGTCTATGACAGACTGGCAGCAAATTGCAGGCGGAATCACAGCTCCAAAGGGGTTTAAGGCAGCGGGCATAGCCGCTGGACTCAAGCCTTCGGGGGCAAAGGATCTGGCGCTGATTTATTCAGAGGTGGATGCGATCGCCGCCGGTGTATTCACGACCAGTCGGGTGCGGGCAGCCTGTGTCGACTACTGCCGCCAACGTCTGCGTGCCCGGTCTAGCGCCCGCGCTGTTCTCTGCAATGCTGGACAGGCCAATGCGGCCACTGGGGAAGCTGGCTGGCAGGATGCCCAGGAAAGTGCCCAATGCCTGGCTACTGCCCTTGGCATTTCCCCAGACCTTGTGCTGCTGGCCTCTACAGGAGTTATCGGTCAGCGCATTCCCATAGATACTCTCCGCCTCGGTGTACCTAAACTAGCCGAACTAGTCAGCGTCGATGGCAGCGAGGACGCCTCACGGGCCATTATGACCACCGATCTGGTGCCTAAGACCCTTGCCCTGGAGACCACGCTCCACGGTCGTCCGGTGCGCATCGGCGGCATGGCGAAGGGATCCGGCATGATCCATCCCAACATGGCTACCATGCTCGCCTTCGTTACCTGCGATGCCGCCATATCGCCCCACCTGTGGCAGGATATGCTGGCGCGGGCGGCCAATCGCAGCTTCAACCAGGTCACGGTCGATGGCGATACCAGCACCAACGATAGCCTCATTGCCCTCGCCAATGGGGAATCGCGGACACCAGCCATTACGGCGGCGGGGGCCGACGCTGATCGGCTGGAGGCGATGCTGACTGAGGTATGCGTTTATCTAGCAAAGGCGATCGCCCGCGATGGTGAAGGAGCTACCTGCTTAATCGAGGTCCAGGTATCTGGCGCACCCGATGACGGTGCTGCCCGCCAAATCGCCCGCACCGTTGCCGGGTCTGCCCTGGTCAAGTCCGCGATTTTTGGCCGTGACCCCAATTGGGGCCGCATTGCCGCGGCGGCGGGACGAGCCGGGGTTGCCTTCAATCAGGGCGACCTCAAAGTTCAGCTCGGTGATATCGTGCTCATGGAAGGCGCACAGCCATTACCCTTCGACCGCACCGCGGCCAGTACCTATTTGAAGCAGGCAGCCCAGGGCGCTTACCTGAAGGATGACGTGGTAGCCATTGGCATCAGCGTGGGCCAGGGGCCAGGGGCCGGCACTGCGTGGGGCTGCGATTTGAGCTACGACTACGTCAGGATTAACGCGGACTACACGACCTGATGATTAGTAGGGTGGGCAATGCCCACCTCACCGTTGGCCTACATATCATCGCGATCGTTGATCCGGGCAGGGGGGCTAGTTGCTTCAACCGCGGTAAACGGCTCCAAGATTTTATAGGTATGGGATGCGCCCTTTGGGACTACCCAGGAATCCCCTGGTTCCAGCAGCACCATCTGTCCCTCCAGACGGAGCTCGGCCCGACCGTCAACCACATAGCCGACCGTCTCATACTCGCGGCGCGTCTCCGGCTTGGGCTCGGCGGGCTGCTCGTGCTGCCACATTCGCATGGCGATGGACTTGCCCGCAGCCAAATAGGTCTGCCCCATGTCGCCGTGGGGGGAATGGGCGGAACTCACTTTCTTAACGGTGGTATCACTCATGGTCACTCTCGCTGGTTGCATCCAGTAATCTTCAGCTCGGCATCAACCGAAGCTTCGATCAGCTTGACATATGGGGCGATCGCTCCACGTCTCTCAACGGAGGGAAATCACCCAAAACAAAAGGCAGACTTGTCGCCTGCCTCAAATCCCTTGCCTTAAATTGAACCCTTCTGGGAATGAAGTTCTCCCACGGGAAAACTTCGCTTTTCAGCTCAGACAAGGTCTAGTGATGGTGATGGTGTCCGTTGTGGCTATGGCCGTGGTCATGGCCGTGATCGTGGCTGTGGTACTGCTGAGCCTGTACCGATGCCAGGGACGGATTCACTGCCAACGCCTGCTCTGAGAGGAGATCGGCAATGTGACGATCGGCCCAGCGGGCTGCCATTTGCAGAAACTCGGGGTGGTCGTTAACGCAGGGCATCTGCACGTAGGTAACGTCCGGGCGAGACTGGCGCAGGTGGCCAATGATGTGCTCCACGTCTAGCAGGGTTTCATGGTTTTCGGTGGCAAACCCGATAGGCATAAACACGATCGCCGTCGCGCCCAGGTCCATGAGATTCTTGGCGGCCAGTTCCGCGTTGGGCTGAGTCCACTTGATCAGCGGCGTCTGATGGTTGAGCCAGCCTACAGAGATGAGCGGATAGCGGTGGATGAGCTGTTGCCGCACCCGCTCGTAGAGCGCCTGGCTCTCGTCGATGCCGGAGGTGAAACCCTTAGCCTCGTGGGGGCAGCCGTGGTTCATCAGTACAATGCCCGTCTGGGAAGGCAGGTGGGCCACGGCCAAATCCTGCTTAATCCTGTCTTCTACCATGCGGGCCGTGAGGCTAATGTAGTCAGGCTCGTCATAGAAGGAGGGAATGTAGCGCATCCCCTTGACCCAGTGCTCGGTGCCGTCAGCCAGCTGAGCCAGGGCTTGGTTTACCTGCTCTACCGCGATGCCGCTGGTAAAGATGGAGTCAACCACCAGCAGGGGATAAATCAGCAGCTTGTCGAAGCCTTCAGCCTTGATGTCGGCCAGCACCTGGTCAGGCAGAAACGGTGCGCAGAAGTTAAAGGCTTTGAATACCTTGACGCGATCGCCCCACTGATGCTGCAGGTGATGCTCGATCCCAGCCCGCTGACGCTCGAAGATGGCGTTGTGGGGGGAGATGAAGTTACCGTGTTGGTGGCTCCACTCGTGGAGATCAAAAACGGCCAGCAGCTTGGCCAGGGGCGGATAAACCCAGGTGGGTACGGGGGCAAACTTGGCCGTTAGCAGGTTGAGGGCCTGCTCGTTGTAGTTGGCAAAATCCTCATAGCTTTCCACCTCCCCATACCCCATGAGGAGCACAGCAACGCGATCGCCACTAGACGACGTGCTGGATAGCGGTTCTTGCAAGGTTTGTTCGGGAGAAGCAACCAAGCTCTGCACCTCCGATAAAAATTTGATAGCAAAATCACTCTATCTAGAGTAGCACCCCCCTCGTGGGGATAGGGGCAAACTTTAGGATAATCTTCGAATCCAGGCAATATGCTGATAGGGGGATTGCGTCTGGGACTAGCTCGCCTGCAGAGATGGATGGCTCGTGCCCACTAGGGCGTGGGCAGTGGTGAGCAAATCGGTTTGGATGCAGGTGGGCTTAAACTGGGCCAGGTATGAATGGCTGCGAATGCCGCAGGTGAGGGCGACGGTCGTAATGCCCACTGCGCGACCAGCTAGAATATCGGCTTCGGTGTCGCCGACCATCCAGGCCCGAGGACATTGCTTGGGATGCTGGCAATAGGTATCCCAGGCATCCTGCAGTAGCCGGGTTTTGCGCTCAATGCTGTTGATATAGGCCGATTCCTCCTCCTGGGTGCCTCGGACGCTACTGAAGAGATGGTCGAACCCGTACTCATGCAGGAGGTGAGCGACCTGGGTTTGACAGCGCAGGGTGACGAGCACCAGCCGCAGCCCGTGGGCATGAAGCAGTTCCAGTGCCCATCGCACGCTGGGCTGTAGGCAGTCTTGGTGAAGCAGGGCGGGCTGGTTAACGAACTTTTTGACAAACCGGAGGAACAGGTCGATCTGTTCGTTGCGGAGGCCCGACCGGAGGGCAATTTCGACGTCTGGAACGCGCTGCTGCTTGAGATACCAGAAAGTCTCCTGAGAGAGGGGCTTGAGGGGCAGGAAAATTTGCCGCGACTGGTAGATTTCATTGACTTCGCGCAGCCCCAGGCAGTAGGTGCTGTAGTAGCGGTCAGACACATCTACGATGGGACCGTCAAAATCACAGAAGACAATCGGTTTAGAGGCTAGGTTTGGCACGACCTCATCCTTGTATCTGAAGGACTAAACGTCTGGAGTACTGGGGAGGGATGAACGCAATGAGACCACGGGATAAGGGTTCTGTCCCAAGCAACAAAGGGCATCACGGATGCAGACGAGATCCCACTGGGATCCATTGACCGATTAGCGACGACAAATCGGTTTTTCTTTAACATAATTTAACGTTATGTAATTTGCCCCCAAACCGTCAACCGCGAAACGGGCTAAACGAGTTCAGAATTTTTTATATCCGTAAACATGCCCTGGGCGAAACCGCTTCTAGGCAATGAGTTGGCGATAATCCCCCTACCCATTAGGGTATAGCGTTACGCTTTCGCGTTAGGACATTCAAGGGGTGTGGAACCCCCGCGTCGCGGGGATTCCACACTCAAACCTTAGCCCGTAGGGCCATACCGCTCCAGGATTAGGGTCACCGGACCATCGTTCTCGATGTAAACCTGCATCATCGCGCCGAACTGGCCCGTCTCGACCCGCAGCTGGCTCTGGCGGAGCATTTCCACGAAGCGATCGTAGCGCTCCCGCGCCTGATCTGGTGGGGCGGCCTGGTCGAAAGAAGGCCGTCGGCCTTTACGACAGTCGCCGTATAGGGTGAACTGGCTGACGACCAGGAGTTCTCCGCCGATTTCCCGGACTGAGGCATCGAAGCGATCGCCCCCATCTTTAGGAAAGACCCGCAGATCCAGGCATTTACGCGCCATCCACTCCAGCTCGGCCTCGGTGTCGCCACTAGCAATGCCCACTAGGAGGGTCAGGCCCCGGCTAATTTCGCCCACACATTGGCCGTCGATCGTCACCTGGGAGGCCCGGACGCGTTGAAGGATGATCCGCATGCTGCTACGCCCTCGGCATTAATATTGGGGATCACTGGTGGCGATCGCCCGCCTTCATCATGCCATTTCCTGCCGTTTGGTCAGCAGGTTGATTTTTCTTGCTTCTAAAACGCTCTAAACTATAGGATGCCTCTGTAATGTGTTGATCCTTACGCTAAATTCAGGCCTGTGCGAAAGATTGTAATTGCTGGCAACTGGAAGATGAATAAAACCCAATCAGAAGCGCTGGACTTCTTGAGGGGGTTTTTGGCTCACTTAGACGAAACGCCCGACAATCGAGAAGCGATTTTATGTGCTCCGTTTACGGCGCTTCCGGCCCTATCGAAAAATTTACACGGCAGCCGGGTGAAGCTGGGTGCTCAAAATGTGCATTGGGAAACGTCTGGAGCCTACACAGGCGAAGTTTCGGGGGAGATGCTGCGC
Organism: Elainellaceae cyanobacterium; assembly: GCA_050331615.1. Lineage (GTDB taxonomy): Bacteria > Cyanobacteriota > Cyanobacteriia > CAKZMO01 > CAKZMO01 > JAYKGU01. Next base: position 15,016 of record JBHJGR010000406.1, on the reverse strand, counting down.
GAGCTGGGGGTGCGCTATGTGGTGGTGGGCCACAGCGAACGGCGGCAGTACTTTGGCGAAACCGATGAAACCGTGAATCTGCGGCTGAAGGCGGCTCAGCAGCACGGGCTGATTCCCATCCTTTGCGTGGGAGAAACCAAGCAGCAGCGCGATCGCGGCGAAACAGAGGCGCTGATTGTCAGCCAGCTAGAGCAAGATTTGCCTGGAGTCGATCAGGGCCGGCTGATCATTGCCTATGAGCCGATCTGGGCCATTGGTACGGGGGAAACCTGTGATGCCAAGGAAGCCAACCGGGTGATTAGCCTCATCCGCAGCCAGCTCAAATATAAGGATGCCCCGATTCAGTACGGCGGCTCGGTGAAGCCGGGCAACGTGGATGAAATCATGGCTCAGCCTGAGATTGACGGTGCCCTAGTTGGGGGCGCTAGCCTTGATCCCGAAGGGTTTGCTCGCATTGTGAACTACCACCCCCTGCCTTAGATTGCCTTAGATTAATCGCAGGGCGGCGAGGGGGAGCGCCAGCGGTGCGCTAGCGGTGATTGGTCTCGTTTTCTTCGATGCGATCGCCCCAGTCGTCTTCCTCGGCCAGTCGCTGAATAATTTGCGAAATATCGGGCTCTGAGCCCAGGGGCAACCGCTGCCTTAGCCGCTGCTGGGAAAAAATCCGATAGCTGTCCAGGTGCTGCTTAGCTTCCGGGGAGGCGTCGTCTGAGCCATCCTGGCCCATACTCACCAGCGTGTACTCGATATTTTCTGCATGAATCGTCATAGTAATGTTGAAAATTTCGAAGAAGCTGATGACCCAGCGGCAGTCTTCTTCGTCAAATTGTTCGTAGTACTGAATCAGGTCGGCCACGCGTGCCTCCAGATGGGTGCGCACGTGGCGACAAATCAGCACGAGCTTGAGGAGGACGATGACAAGGGTCAGAGGCGTCCCCTGGGACATGAGGAGTAAAAATAAAGAAGAAGGCGTCTCGTGGTCTTCAGTGGTCAAATACTCGATGACCCGATTGGAGGTTCGCAGCAGCAGCGCGTCGTTGATGTTTTTATCCTCGTGAATCTGGTAAAGCTCACCCAGTTTGGCGGAAAGCTGGGTTTTTAATGTCTCTATGCATTCGTTCTTCTCTAGGGAATAAATCAGGTAATCCTTTAGGCAATCTTTGAACTGACGGTAGCTGAGCCCACGGGTTTGATTGATGAAGATATGGGCTAGATTCTCGTAGCTGAAGGGTCCGCGCCGGGCGACGATGCGCTTGATTAGGTTTAAGCTTTCGTTGCCCAGAATCGTTGGGTTTTTTTGGGGGCGATCGCCCTGCCGACGCGTGGACTCTGACAGGGCTGTGTAGAAGGCCAGATCAACTTTGAAGCGCTCTTTGAGATTCTGGGAGAGGGCGCGTGCCGCTTCCCGCTGCTCTGCCGAGTTTTGCAGGTTGATGTACTGGGGAACGAGCAGATAGGACGTATATCGTTCGCTCCAGTGAGCCCGCTCAAACTCCTCATACCTGGCCGCAAACAGCCGTAGCTCTCGAAAATCGCTGCTGCTGATGAAGTTCTGCAGCCAGCCCCGCAATCGCTTCAACGTGGGAGACGGCGTCACTCGGGTTACTGCTGGGTCGGAAAAAACCTGAATGAGCCGACGAATGGATTGGTGGTTGCGGGAGATGTCCCAGTTGTTAATTAAGATGTAGCAGGAGCGCTTTAGGGTGTTTTTAAACTCTTCCTCCCGATTGGCCAGCACAATCTCGTATAGCGCTGGTAGGAGGGCAGAACTCGACGTATTGACGTGGTGAATGAAAAGATGGCGAAATTCCTCTAGCACATCTTCGGGGGGCCAGGTTTTGACGATTGCTAACAGGTGGTTATAAATCGTCTGCTGGGCCCTTGGAATGTTGCGCTGATGCCGCGTGTAGCGACTTTTGCGAGGTGCTGAACCTGCTTGGTATTGACCTGTTGCTCTATCCCCAATCATCGCAATGCTCACAATCACTAGCTTGGCAGAACCCCAGATGGCGCTGGGCGAGTTCGTCGTCAGTGGTTAAACAAAATTATTTTCTTGGGGGTATGCGCTCAGACGGGGCGCATACCCCTCCACAAGATGGAATTAATTGTGCTTGAGCACTTATGATTTACGTCGTATGGTTGGCTTTGAGATGCAGCCCCCAAATCCAGCAGATTGACAGCCGCTTAAGCGGTGCCAATTCAGCTGTATTGAAACGGGTCGGTAACCATACTCTCTGGTGAGCCGACGGCAATGGCGATCGCCAGCCAGCCTACCCAGAGTTCCCAAAATTACGCCCTTGGAGAATTCCGCTGCTGCATTCCGTAATACTCAACAGTCTTAGTCTTGATTTTTCCGGTCATGGCCAGGTAAAACAAGCCGCATTGAAAACGGCGACTTGAGGAAACGCTGACCCGTTTGGCGCGAAGCTCGCACCAGCAGTCGTTAAGCTTCGACCCTGCGGCCTTAGAACTATGGGTTCAGAACATCGCACCTCTCATCTACAGGAACTAGGCATCTGTGATGATCTTACCGGTAGAGAAAGAGGGTCACACCCCTGCCGATTTTCCGCCTGGAAATATAAATAAAGGTTTACTGAAATTCTACAGAAGTGATTAAGTTTGAGGAAGTTTAAATAAGATTATTATTTGCGCTGGCTGCACTAGCCACCGATAAGGCATTAAGCAAAATCATTTTCTCAGGGGTGTGCGCCCTCACAGCTCGTAATCAATTGTGCTTGAGCACTTACAGTACTTTTCAAGTGCATGAGGAGCAGATTTTTTGCCGGAAGCTGCGCAAAGCCGGGCTTCCAGCAAAAAATCTGCTCCTGTCAAAGCGCAAAGCGCTGTAAATGGGGGCAGAGGGACTTGAACCCTCACGACCTTTGGGGTCAACGGATTTTCATCCTCCCGCAGCTTTCGCTGCTGCCTCAAATCGGACCTGCATTTAGAGGCTTTAAGGATTGGACCCTCCCTTTACCCTCGGCTTTACGTTAGGGTAGCTCCCGTCGGGCCTCTGCACCTTCCGATACCCACAGATGGGTCCGGCTTGGCTCAGGATTGCCATGTCTAGCCGGAGGCTGTAAGCCGTGGCTAGATTTAGGTTTCCCTGAATTTGAGAGCGGTCACTTGACAGATTTCTCCATCAAGGCTCAGTTTCCTAAGTCCGTAGCGTCTACCATTCCGCCATGCCCCCAGGGACGCCGCTAGGTTCAAGCAGAGGAGGGCAGGCTATAGCCGAGGCCCATGCTCATAACGAGTCCTGCAGCGCTACTGGAGTGTTCTATTGTAATGCCATGTCATGCCAAATTGACAGCATCGTCCCATTTTCCCGACGACAACTCCACTGGGTTCTAATACCAATTTCGTGTGAAGACGCATAGGAGAAGTTCAGTCAGACAAGGGGCTTAAGCCCCTTATTGTGCGCAGCTTCACAGAAAAACGGTATTAGTTGATTGGCCTTGTCCAATCTCGCCGTTCCCTTCGATTCCGGAGAGCGCTATCTTAGATGGCTAAACAAAATTGCTTTCTTGGGGGTGCGTCCCCCAGAAAACGTAATGATAGCTCTACGGGCTAAGGTTTGAGTGTGGAACCCCCGCGTCGCGGCGGGTCCACACCTCTTGAATGTCCTAACGCAAAAGCGTAGCGCTATAAACCTACTCAAGCACTTGCTATATAATGGCGAAAAAGCTGCTCTGGGTTTATCTATGGATATCTCGATGACTCCAACCACAGCTCTGGTCATTGCGCTTTACGTTGGCCTGGCAGGTGCCTATCTGCTCGTTCTGCCTCTCCTCACGGTGTTCTATCTGAAAAGCCGCTGGTACGTGGCTAGTTCGGTTGAGCGAGTGCTGATGTATTTTGCCGTCTTTTTCCTATTTCCTGGGTTGCTGCTGCTGAGCCCGTTCATCAACTTCAGACCTCAGCGTCAAGGTTCGTAGGCATAACTGCAAGGTGGGTCGTTGATGCGACGGATTGATATTGTGGGCATTGGCGCTGGTATTTTTGTGGCAGGTGGGCTCATCTATCTGCTGCTAGAGCTGGGCGGCCTTGACCCTATCAGCGCTGGCATCTGGAGCCAAGTAATTTTTGTGGGTGGGCTGGTGGGCTGGCTGCTTACTTATCTGTTTCGCGCTGTAACCGGGCAGATGACCTACAGCCAGCAGCTCCGCGACTACGAAGACGCGGTTCTCCAGAAACGGCTGGACGAGATGACGCCTGAAGAACTGGCGGTGCTGCAGGCCGAGCTAGAGTCGGGCGATCGCTCACCTGAAGCTTCCTCCGACCAATCTCCTCCCCCCTCCTCCGACCCTGGCAAAACCAAGGTATAGTGAGCTATTCATGAGCAGGGAGCGTTAGACAGCGCATGGTTTCAGTTTCGGGGCGTATCAATGCCCTTCGCGATCGCGGTCAGTGTGCCTTAATTCCCTATATCACGGCGGGTGATCCCGATCTGGAGACAACGGCAGAAGCGCTACGGATGCTCGACCGCAGTGGTGCTGACGTGATTGAGCTGGGTGTTCCCTATTCTGATCCTCTGGCGGATGGGCCGGTAATTCAGGCGGCGGCTACCCGTTCCCTGCAGCGGGGTACCCGACTGGAGCAGGTGCTCTCCGTCGTGCGCGAGGTCGGCCCCAGTCTGCAGGCTCCCATCATTTTGTTTACTTACTACAACCCAATTTTGAACCGAGGGATTGATGCCTTTTTTCAGGCCATTTCTGAGGCCGGGGCCAAAGGGTTGGTGGTGCCGGATTTGCCCCTCGAAGAAACTGACCTCGTGCTGAAGTCTGCTGCCGCCTGGGGAGTTGAAGTGACGCTGCTGGTGGCACCTACGAGCCCCAAAGAGAGAATTTTGGCGATCGCCCACCAATCCCAGGGATTCATCTACCTCGTCAGCGTGACGGGGGTCACTGGCATGCGCACCGCTGTCGAGGGCCGCGTCCAGAATTTGTTGATGGAGCTGCACAGCGCGACTGATAAGCCCATCGGCGTCGGGTTTGGCATCTCCCAGCCCAATCAGGCCCGCCAGGTGATGGAGTGGGGCGCGGATGCGGTAATTGTGGGCAGCGCCTTTGTTAAGCGGCTGGCGGAGGGCGCACCTAAGGAAGGGCTGAAGTCGGTAGAATCGTTTTGCCGCAGCTTAAAAGCCGTCATCACTCCAACTTGACTAGCCAGTGCCTGGACCTAGTGGGTCACTTGGCACGGACATTGCCCTCATCCCCCAGCCGCTTCTCCCAACTTGGGCGAAGGGGAGCCGGAACTTATCGCCAGTTCTAAAGCCCCTCTCCCAGTCGGGAAGAGGGGCTTGGGGTGAGGGCGAAATGGCTGGGAGCAAAGCAAATGACCCACTAGATGAACGCAAATGGGATGCGCCCCTCAGCGAGGGGCGCATCCCACCCTGGCGTCGTTTCCTTATGTACCAATGAAATCAAAACGTTGATTTCTCGCTTCTGACCAATCTTTTGTGTTCGTTAAATTTGCATAAATATTGGCAGGAAAGTTATCCGGCTTCGGCGGGTGAGGCTGGCCTATTGAGGTCGCGGCGTATAGGCTAGGTCCACCAGAAATAGGAAGATCGAAGATATCAACTCGGCTGAAAACTACCTTGAGATAGTTGACGCAGGCCGAGCAGGACCAGCTAGATTCTCTTAAGAAGAGTAAGTTAGGGTATGACGGAGTATCACGAATTCGGGCACTTTGAAAGCCTAATTTATTCCATCTATACTGTGGTCAGGGAATTGCGATCGCCCTTCTGTTGGAGTTCGCGAAAAGATTTCTAGGAATAGGCGGCTCGTCCAAAAGAGCGGTGTGATGCGCGTTGGCAGTTGGCGTTTTGCTACGAACGCCCGGAGGGTGAGCACGAGCGGTGCGTACTGGTTGGTGATTAACGCAATTCTGTAAACTTTATCGGCGTGAACTATAGATGTTGAACCATAATAATCAAGCTTTGCAAGATCAGACCTACGACCTCATTGTCGTCGGTGGTGGTATCAATGGGGCCGGGGTGGCGCGAGATGCGGCCATGCGTGGGCTAAAAACTATTTTGATTGAAAAGGGGGATTTCTGCGGCGGCACCACGAGCTGGTCTACCCGCCTGATCCATGGGGGACTGCGCTACCTGGAATACTTCGAAGTGGCCCTGGTGCGAGAATCCCTGCGGGAGCGGGAGGTGCTGCTGCGCACGGCTCCCCACCTGGTGAAGCCCCTGCTGCTGACGATTCCCATCTACCGCGATCGCTCCCGGCCCTACTGGAAAATCCAGGCGGGCATGGTGCTGTATGACGTGCTCAGCTTCGACAAAACCCTACCCATGCACCGGATGCTGTCGCGGCAGAAGTTTGCCCAGCTCTTCCGCCACCTCGACCCGGAGGACCTCAGCGGTGCGGCCCAGTACTACGACGCCCAGGTGGAGTATGCCGAACGCCTCGCTCTAGAGACGATTCGGGCCGCCGAGGAAGCGGGGGCGACCGTGCTCAACTACACAACGGTCACTGATTTGGTGCGGCAGGGCGATCGCGTCGCCGCCGTTACCTGTCGCGACACCCTGTCGGGGGACGAATTCCAAATTCGGGGCACCGAGAAGCCCGTTATCATCAACACCGCTGGTCCTTGGGTGGATGAGGTGCTGGCCCGGGGCAGTCGCGATGGGGAAGCCGCTCCCATTGGCAAAACGAAGAAAATTGGCGGCACTAAGGGCAGTCACATCATTGTCAACCGCTTCCCCGGTGCCCCCAAAGAGTCGGCCCTATATGTCGAAGCCAAGTCGGACGGTCGCCCCTTCTTCATCGTGCCCTTTTTGAACAACCAGGTGCTGATCGGCACGACGGACCTGAAGTATACGGGCAGCCTCGACAACATCAAGGCAGATAACGACGAAATCGACTATCTCATCACCGAGACCAACAACATTATTCCTTCGGCCCAGCTCCAGCGAGAGGATATTATCTTTACTTTCTCCGGCGTGCGGCCTCTGCCCTATGCCGAAGGGAAGAAAGCGGGCAGCATCACCCGCAGCCACATCCTCTACGACCACACCAAGGAAGGCGCAAACAACCTCGTCTCCCTGATTGGCGGCAAAATTACCACCTATCGGCAGGTGGGCGAAGAAATGGTGAATCTGGTCTTCCAGAAGCGGGGAACCACGGCTCCTTCCTGCAGCACTGACCATGAGAAGCTGCCGGGAGCCAGCCTGCCCCACGATGCTCTGCGCCGCCAGACTATGCAGGAATACCAGTCCCGCGTACCGATGGCCTCTCTGGAACACCTCTTTGACGTGTACGGCGCGAAGGCGGTAGAGATTCTCAAGCTCACGGATGAGTATCCCGACCTGGCAGAGGCGATCGCCCCTGGTTTGCCCGACATCAAGGCCCAGATCGTCTACTCCGTCCAGGCTGAATATGCCCGGACGCTGGTGGATATCCTGCGCCGCCGCACCAGCCTGTGCATGCAGGGCAACTATGGCCTAGACCTGCTGCCGAGTGTGACCCAGGTGCTGGAGCGCTACTGCGGCTGGAATAGCGACGAGAGCGATCGCCAAATGCGCTACTACCGCGACTACATGGCCCTCAACTGTATCCCCGACTTCGCTATAGCCGAGTCTCTACCCGCCGGAATCTCCCAGAACAAGGAACCGGAGCTGAGCCTCAGACGATAGGCGAAAACGCCTGAAATCCAAAATCGCGCCTAATGCAGATTACCTCAAAACCTTCCGTCGCGCAGGCTTCTAGCCTGCAATGGGACGATTCAGGCAAGCAGGATGCTTGCGCGACGGGGCATCCAGTCCCTAATCCACATTAGACGTAAATCCAAAATCCAAAATCCAAAATCCCTAAAATCCCTAAAATCCCCAAGTACGCCGGGGTCCAGTATCCAAATGGATCACATTGGGCAGGTGGCTGTAAAGCCCAATGCCGCCCCGCCACCAGGAAAAGACCTCGTTGGCCACCTGCCGTCCACTGTAGCCAGCGACTTCTAGGTCGGCAGCTCGCCCGGTGAGATGGTAGCTGCGGGGGGCACCTCCCACTGCGGCGTTGATCGCAGGGGGGCGATACCACGAATTCACCTGGAAGGGCCGCCCAATCTGGTCACGGACCCGCTGCAGCTCCCGCGCCAGCCCGATGATATTATCCACGATCGCCACCGTATCGGGAATGCGGCTGGCATTTTTAGTAGCCTCTCCCCAGGTGAAGTTGCCTCCGGGAATAATGGGCTGATCCGTGTAGAAGGTGCTGACGTTGCCCGGCAGTCGGAACGGGATACCGCTGTAGGAGGGCGGTGGCGGCGGTGCTGGTGGTGCTGGCGGCGTTGGCCGCGGGAGAGGATAGACGACGCGATCGCCCACTCGCACCTGGGCATGCCCTTCGAAGACGTACCAGGTATTGAAGCCGTTGATCTCATCCCGCTCATAGCGCAGGGCAAACTTGATATGGCCGTTAAAGTCAGCGCCCTGAGCGTCGCGGTAGGCATAGGAGCTGAGCTTCCACAAGCTGCCCTTGACCACGGGAAATACCTCCGAGTTGGGCAGGTTGGACGACTGTAGCGGACGCCGCTTGAAAAGCGTGTCCTGGGTAATGAGCAGGGTGGGTAGGTTGGGGTCTTCGGGCGGGTAGACGATCTCGCCATCGTACTCGATGTAGGCGTGGCGATCGTACACAAACCAGGTGCTCAAGTCGCGAATGAAGTCCTGCTGGTAGCGCAGGGCAATTTTAATATGGCTAGCAAAGTTCCCCTGGGCATCGGCATAGGCATAGGAGTGCAGGGCATAGCTCTGACCTTTGGGAATGCTCTCCTTTTCGGCATTGGGTAGGTCTGCCGACTGGAGGGGACGCCGCTTGAAAACGGTATCCTGGGTAACCCGCACGATGGCGATCGCTTCCTGATCCTCCTGGGGATAGACCACCTGGCCGTCGATTTCTACCTGAGCATGGGCGCTGTAGACAAACCAGGTATTGAGGCCACGCAGAGTTGCCCTTTTGAGGGCAGCTTTGATGTGGCCGTTAAAGTCTCCCGAAATGTCGGCATAGGCGTATGACTGCAGCTCATAGGCAGTGCCCGCCTTCACGGCATATTGCTCATCAGCGCTCAGCTCAAACGACGGCTGAGGGCGTAGCTTAAAGGTGGTGTCTTCGGTGACATAGAGCACCTGCCGTGCCGAGGGCGAGGCAGCAGCCATGATGGGATTAGTATTCCTAGGGGCGGTGACGGGGGCGATCGCCTCTGATGATGCCGCAGAGGTTGTGGCGTTGTCTGGAGCCGTTGGGCTAGCGGGTTCATTGGGTGACGACTCGGGTGGTCGAGGGCCAGACGCTTCCGGGCGCGACCCAGGGGAATCTGACGCGGCAAACCGTGATGCAGCAGGCTGGATAGGCGGTTCAGGCTGCCGCTCGGGGGACTGCAGCGGTTCCCTATTGTCAGCGGCGGCACCGGGAAGGGGGGAGTCTTCCCCTAGCCAGCGAATGAACTGAAATACGCCTCCACCCATCTGTCGAATTGTTTGCCAAACGGTTCGCATGGTTCCCTGATTCCTAAGTGCTCAAGCACAATTAATTGCGTATGGGGGTGTGTGCCCCCGGCGGAGGCGCACACCCCCAAGAAAATAATTTTGTCTAACTTCTTATAGCCCTATGGGCTAAGGTTTGAGTGTGGATCCCCCGCGCCGCGGGAGTTCCACACCTCTTGAGTGGCCTAACACGAAAGCGTAGCGCTATATTGCCTGATGTGAAAGATGCTCCGACCAGACTTCCGGAAAACATCTCTGATGGCATCTTACGCTTAACGGCGCTGCTCGACCATGCTGTGGGACCCCTCCAACGGCTCCAAAAAGCTGCCGATGGCCTAATCCAAGCGGCGACGCAGATTTCGAACGTGAACGGCACGACTGGCGATAATGGCTTGCTGGGCCTCGATCTGCACGTAAACCCGTCCTGAGAAGAGCTTGCGGAGGGGCGATCGCTCGTATACCCGCACTCCGTCTTCCCAGTCCAGTTCAGGATTGGGGTGATAGTCCATCGCTTCCAGGGTTTGGTTGAGGGTGTTAAGAAATTTGGTTTGATTTTGGATAGGGAGGGCGATCGCCATTGTGCGATTGAAGTAGCCGCCTAATACTCCCGCGACCACCCCCGCCACTAGGCCAAGCTGCTGGGGAATGCCCGTGGAAATTCCCAGCCCCAGCCCCTTAATGGCCACAAAGGTGGACAGGAGGGCCATGCTGGCAAAGTAATACAAAAAAGTAGCGAAGAAACCAGGGCCAAAGGGGCTGGCGTCTGCTGGCTCGGGTGAGGAAGTCATGTGAAGCTCTTCTGTTTCTACAGGTGCGCTTTAGGATGCCACGTCGTCCTGGACGCCGTTGAACAACTCGAAGACTCGCCGACAAAAGCTTTTCAGCTTCTCCTGAATCTCCGGCACCGGGGCCGATGCGCCCTCGACCCGCCAGTTGCCAATGGTGGATAGCTGCCACTGCTTGCCCCGATGGTCAAATCCAGCGATCTCGGTGCCGATGACCCGTACGGTTTGGCTGATTTGATCGGTATGCAAGCGAATCTGCACAAGTAAGCTGCGGCTTTGGAAGCGCCGACTATATCCTGGCAGGTGAAATCCAATGTCAATCGAATCAGGATCGACCAGGTCTCGCGTATCCTGATCGTTAGCCCAGGGTTTTAGGTCAGCGCGGGCATCGGGAAATTCGGCCTTAAAGTGGTTGACCACTGCCGCAATCTTGCTCGCACTGTCTAAGCTGTTTGCCTGTTCAGCCGCGTTCACGAGAGACAACTCCTAGGTAGTTAAACAAAATCATTTTCTTGGGGGTGCACACCCCCATAAACGTCATTAATTCTGCTTCAGCGCTTAATCTATTTGGTAGGGTGAGGGTGATCGTAATTTCTCGCGTTTGGAGTCCGCACAAATGGCCATATCCTGCCACATTATTGTTGAGGATAACCCTGCAATTATCTATGCCAGCCGGAGCGGGACCCCCGCCAAGGTTCTGCCTATTCTAAACCAGTTTTTAGAGAAATTCTGGCAAGAGCGTGACTTGTCGGGGGAAGCGGTGGACACACCGGAATGTCTTGTGGCTCAAATTGTGGTGCGATTTGGGTTTGAAATCTGTGAGGACGATTACTCAAATTTGCGGGTCGGTCTACGCTATAGTCCAGATGTGGAATACCTCTATCGGGTGGGGAGCGATCGCACCGTGCAGGTATGGGTGCCAGAAGGGGCTTATCGAGAAAATCCAGCCCTGGGGCTGCAGGGATGTCGGCAGGTTTCTCCCAATGCTCCGGCTGATTCTCAGCTTTTAGAGCAGTCCTGAGCGATCGCTCAGCATCGGCCTCCAGGGCAGGTGCAGCCCGACGGGTGGTTTCCGGAAATTCACTGCGGTGACGCGTGACGGGTTGGTGTCCTGAGTCATCCTGCTTCTGGTCGTGCCATGTCCTCCAAGTCTCTCAAGGCCAAGATTACCCTGACTGCCGAGTGCGTCGAGGACGCGATCGTTTATCTGTCAGAACGGTTTTTGCGCCTGACCAAGGCGGGCTGCCGGGTGGTGCGCACCCAGAGCGATGAAAGCGAATTCTGTCTAGCCCAAATCTGCCAACCGCTGGTCACGGGCTGGATTGAAGCGAGGGTAGCCTACGCTCCCGGCAACATCGTGCTTCTGTTTCGATCCGGTGAGCTGACGCCAGAAGCCGATCTATTGATCTACACGCCGGATGAGGGCGATCGCTTTCTCTACACCAAGCCCCATCCCGCCAATGTCCAAAATGTCCCCAACGGTTCCCATCCGGGGAACGCCGCCCCCGTCCCATCTACCCCGATACCGCTGAACGGGGCGATCGCTGAGGCCCTGCAGACCACTTCTCAGCGGCTGGATCAGCTCGCGGCCCAGCAGCGATCCCTGGAGGAGGGGCTGCAGCAGTGGATGGCCCAGTCTGCCCAAACGATTGCCCAGTCGGACACGCAATCAACCGCCCGCCGGGCTGATGCGTTGACGGAGCGAGTCGGGGATGGCGGCGATCGCTCCACGGGTAATGCGCTACCGGCCTCCCTGCCGAAAATTCTGGATCTGCAGGCAAATCGGATGGAGTCGGCGATCGCCCAGGCCCTGACGCTCTATACTCATCAGCTCAACCAGCAGATTGGCCAGCAAATCAAGCAGCAGGTTACCACGGCCTTGGACCACCAGCTGGAGGCCATTCGTCAAACGATTAGCATCGAGATGCGGCAGCAGCTCCAGCCCCTGCAGCAGCAGATAGACGCCCTGCAGCAGCAGCTCGCCGACCTAGCCGCGGATGTGCAAGTTTTGGAGCAGCACGATGAGGATACGATTCCTCTGCCCCAAACTCCTGGGGAATGGCGCACCTACATCCACGATCACTGGGGCACGGTGGGAGATTACGAACGCTACAGCTCTAGCTACCGGGAAGCCAACGCCGCTACCCCGCTCCATCCTCCTCCAGACTGGATTGTTCTCTGTGAACTTGACTGGGCGCGGGAACTGTCGCCTACGCTGGCCGATTTGTACCGCCTGATCCACGGTCCTGGCGGCATTGGCGATGAGGGAGCCGACATTCTGCAGCAGTTTGGCCGCCATCTGGATGCTGAGACGGGCAAACCCTACTACCTCTATCAGCTAGGCGGATACACGCCCTATGAAGCCCTCTGGCAGATTGCCTATAATCCCTCTCACTCCTGGCTTCCGGAACTCCAGCGGCTGTGGCAGCGGCTGCAGCAGGCAAACCATCCCATCTTTCAACTGTTGGGTTGGGAACCGGAGGCGATCGCCGCCCTTCAGCGCATTGTCAATAGTGAAGCAGCGGGACACCAGTCAACCTCATCCCGGTCGTCCCAGTCCACTTCCTCACGCTCGGCCAACGCTTACCAGGCTCCGCCCCGGACCTCCGCCAAAGGCACGACTCTGCGGGACTATCAGGCCGTGCTCAACCTCGGTCCGTTCACGCCAATTACAATCGAAAGCATTAAGCGTGCCTACCGGCAGGCCATGAAGGCGGCCCACCCAGATTCAGGCGGCAGCACGGAACTGGCCCAGCGGGTTAATGAAGCCTATGAAGCAGTCATGCGCCACTATTTTCCAGAAGCGACTTGAGTTGTAAGTGGCTGGCCGCAGATCCCTTAATTGACTAAAACTCGGCCAGTTGCTAACCGAGATTCGGCGGGACGATGAGCATGAGCGTGACGAATATCGACCCAAACTGAGTAGATGGCATGGTTGGCTTCTGACTTCGTGCTGATAAGGGTGGGGTAGCCTTGCTCGGCAAATTGCCACGCCAGATCAAAAGCTTCGCTACGACGGGAGGATCTGAAACAGCGAGCGAGCCGGTAAACGATAAATCGATGCAAAATGGCCTGAAGAACTTGACCATCCTGGTAAACCTTGAATGGCTGTAGGGAAGATTCTGAAATGATTTCGGGTATCAGCATAGTAAAGGCTGGGTGGCTGTAGAAAAATAGTTGGCTAGGTCGCAGAATAAAGTAGGCTCAATAGAAACGATTGATTGTTTCCTAACCGCTATTAGACTTTATTTCACCGCCTTGGGGCTTGAGCACTTCGGCTGAACCCGGTCAGCAAATCGTTCCAGAGGAGAAGAGGGGCAGACCCCACGCTTGCGGCTCGAATGCCAGCAGCGAGGGAATAACCTGGTGAGCGGCGTAGAACTGGCTAGCATCCATGATGGGTTCGGGCACGGCGACCACTGTCATGTTTGCGGCTCGGGCCGCCGCTATGCCTGCCAGAGAGTCTTCAAACACCAGACACTGAGTAGGACGTGCGCCAAGGCGCTGCGCTGCTAGGAGAAAAATGTCGGGAGCAGGCTTTCCCGCATGAACGTCAGGATCATCTCCCATAACGATGCAGTCAAATCCGTCAAACCAGTCCTGATGCTGTGTGATCTTCAGGCGAAAGGGCTGCTGAGACGTGCTGGTGGCGATCGCCGTGGGGATGCTATGCCGATGGAGGTGCTGGACGAGGCGGACTGCGCCCGGCTTGGGCTGAGCACGGGGATAGATTTGTTCAATGAGGGCCTGCTTGTGCTGGAGGTAGTCGCTGGGGGTGATGGGCAAATCCAGCGTCTTGATGACAATCTCGGCTGAATCGAGGGCATTACGTCCAGCGGTTTTGACGCGAATGGAATCATCCACCGTCTTGCCATAGTGAGCGGCGATCGCCCTGACGATGGCGAAAATCAGCGGCTCCGTATCCAGCAGCAGGCCGTCCAGGTCAAAAATGACGTGGGTGATGGAGGGAAAGTTGACCATGCTAGAACTATCCCCCGTCGCGGCCCCAAAGTCCAGTCAGGAGGATGTCAAAGTCAATGCGGCTGCTTTCTTACAAAGCGGGCGCATGCCTGCAGGAATTTCTGGGGCAGGTCGGGGCGATCGCCCCAGTGCAGATGCAGGTAAGAGGCGTGGAGGTTGGGTAATGCCCAGCCCTCCGGACTGCCGGAGTCTTGGGCCTGCAGCCCGCGCATTTGGTACACAGGTGATTCCGAAACCTGGTCGACCACCGATCGGTGAAATTCGTGTCCCCGCACCACCGACTCCCGTTGCAGTAGGGGACTGTCCTGGAGGGCGATCGCCTGCCGATAGCCCAGGGTGAGCCGCGCCCCCATGCGCACATGGGCGGGCAATATCCCGACCATGTCATGGCAGTGGCCCTCAAAATCGGTTAGCGTCCGGCACAGATACATCAGACCGCCGCATTCGGCGTAGGTGGGCAGTCCGGCCTGAATGGCTTGCCGCACCGCTGCCCGTGCGGCTTGGTTGGCGGCCAGGGCTGCCGCGAAGACTTCGGGAAAGCCGCCCCCCAGGTAAAGACCACCAACGCCCTCGGGCAATGCCAGATCATTGAGGGGACTCCAGGGAATTAGCTCCGCTCCCCAGTGCTGGAGCTGCTCCAGATTATCCGCGTAGTAGAAGCTGAAGGCAGGGTCTTGGGCGATGGCAATAGGGGTGGGGGTAGATGGGTGGGTGGGTGGATTTTGGCTGGTTGATTGACAAATCTTACTCCCCC
>JBHJGR010000405.1:0-2893 GCA_050331615.1 Elainellaceae cyanobacterium | reverse complement strand
CATCAACTACAGCGCCGTCTTCACCACCTACAGCCAGCTTCAAACCGTTGGCAAGAAAGAACCGCTGCGGCGGGAATTCTTCAGGGCGATCGCCCCCAACGCCATCCTCATCCTGGACGAAGCCCACGAAGCAGGCGGCACCAAAGGTGGCTGGAAGGCAGCTAACGAACCACCCGACCGGGCCGAGTTCATCCGGGAGTTGGTGGACTTGTCAGCAGGTGTTTTTTATTCCTCCGCGACTTACGCCAAGCGTCCTGACGTGATGGATCTCTATGCTCGCCGTACCGACTTGCGCTACGGCGTCAGCAGCATGACGGCGCTGGAGAACATCCTCAACCGAGGTGGCGTCCCGCTCCAGCAGATGGTGGCCAGCAAGTTCGTGGCATCGGGCCAGATGCTGCGGCGAGAGCGCTCCTACGAGGGCATCAGCTTTCAGGGGACTGTCGTGCCGGTGGATCGGGAAGTGGCCGACCAGTTTTCGGCGGCAATGCGAGCCATCAAGGATTTTGACCGGGCCAAACAGAGAGCCATCAAAGAGATTAGCAAACGCCTCAAGCAGGAGGCCAAAGACCTGGGCGAAGATGGAGCCATCGGGGAGGTCGGAGCCAAGAGCACCAACTTCACTTCCTTGATGCACAACTGCATTGAGCAAGGACTACTGGCCCAGAAGGCTGAGGCGACCGTTCAAGAGGCGGTGCGATCGCTCCAATCTGGACAAAAGCCCGTGATTGCCGTCGCTAACACGATGGGCAGCTTCATTGAAGGTTATGCCGTTGCCCGTGAACTCAAGAACGGTGACTCCATTGAAGTGTCGTTCTCGGATTTGCTGGAGAGGTATTTGGAGCGATCGCGCGATGTCGTGGTCAAGGACTACCGGGGCCAAACCACCCGCTACCCCCTCACTGACGAGGAACTGGGCGATGAGGGAGTATTCGCCTACGAAGACGCCCTGGAGTGCATCCGAGACGGTGATTTGAGCAGCATCCCCGTCAGCCCCATCGACTACATCACCCAGCGACTGGAGCGGGAAGGCTCCAGCGTCACCGAGGTGACCGGACGCAAGGTGGGGCTGGATTATGCCCCTACCGGAACGACGACTTACAAGGTGCGGCCAGAGAGCGATCGCACTCCCAAAGCCCGCATTGATGCAGTCGCCCAGTTCAACAGCGGCGATATTGACGTCATCATCCTCAACTGCTCCGGCTCCACCGGGATTTCCCTGCACGCCTCCGAGAAGTTTGCCGACCAGCGTCCCCGGCACATGATTGTCGCCCAGGCCGAGCGGGACATCAACGTGTTCATGCAGATGTTGGGACGGGTGCACCGGACCGGACAGGTGGCGCTACCCAGCTACACCCTGCTGATGAGCGACCTGCCCGCCGAAAAGCGTCCTGGAGCGATCCTCTGCCGCAAGATGGCCTCGCTTAACGCCAACACCACGGCGTCCAGAGAGACCGACCTGTCGCTCACCTCGGTAGTCGATTTCATGAACTCCTACGGCGAGCAGGTGGTGCAGGAACTGCTCACCGACGACCTGGAACTCGATGCCAAGCTGGACTTCCCAATGGCCAAGGCATTGAACGATTCTTCCGATATCGCCCTCATCAAGCGAGTCACGGGCCGCATCCCCTTACTTCCTATCGCTGAGCAGGAAGCGGTTTACGACCTGATTGAGTCGGAGTATCGGGAACTCGTCGAGCAGCAGCGGGCAATGGGCGAGAGCATCCTGGAAGCCGACCAGCTCGACCTGGATGCCCGCACCGTTGCCCGGATGGAGGTGATTGCCGACGACAGCCAGGTGCAGAGCGAATTCACCGGCTCAGTTTACCTGGAAATCGTCGATGCCAAAAGCTCGGCTAAGCCGCTGACCCAGCTCCAGGTGGTCAATGCGGTCCGCAGTGAGCTGAGTTTGGCTTCCGTTCATGAGGTAGACGACCACAACCGGGAGGAGGTAAGGGCGATCGCCCAACAAAAATCACGGGAAATCGTCAGCCAACTCCGGTCTTCAACCCAGCAGTACCGCAAAGCAGTGGTCGCCAGCAAGACCGATGAGAGTGCGATCGCCAAGTTCAACGAAAAGCTGGACAAGCAGTTACGGCACGTCCAGAGCATCATCCGGGAATACCCGGCGGGCACACCCGTCCGGGTGGTCACTCCCACCAGTCAGACCGTTCTCTACGGCGTCGTAGTCGGCATCGACCAAAAGACCCGCCCCGGCAGTCCTGCCGCTCCCAATCGCTGGAAGATTCGGATGCTGGTCGCCGATGCGGCTCGCCAATTGACGCTGCCCCTCTCCAAGTTCAACACCCGGCGCGGCAACTCGGCAGCGGTGATGATTCAGCAGAAGGACTGGCTGGACCGCGACGTTTACACCCTCTTCGACCAGTACCAAACCGTTGGGCGTATCAACCGCCAGATCTTCACGGGCAACATCCTCAAGGCGTTCGAGAAATACCCGAAAGGCAAGCTGGTCAACTACACCGACCACCTGGGGCAGGTGCGCCAGGGGCTGATTATGCCCAAGGAGTTCGACATCCGCGAGGAGCTGCGCAACGAGCCAGTCGCATTCAGCGCTCCCCAGCAGGTCAAGGACTTCATCACCGTGGTCACCAACCGCCAGGGAGCCGTCAAAACCCTCAACGAAGTGCTGATTCTCAAGGCTCAGCGCAATGGCGATGGTTTTCTGCTCCAGACCCCCAGGGCCAAGGATGTCGGTGGCCGCTACTACCTGGACGAAAAGCTGATCGAGGCCGTGGGGTCAGACTTCTATTCGGTGAGTGATCGCATGGAGGTCGTCATCTCTCAAGAACGGTTGGACACCACGCTCGATGTGCTGATGGGCGATCGCCACTACACCCTGGCCACCTTCGAGTTAAAGGAGATCGCCCGTGAC
>JBHJGR010000404.1:0-15814 GCA_050331615.1 Elainellaceae cyanobacterium | reverse complement strand
CGAGGGGCGGATCTATATTGGCGATCGCCCCGTTAACGATGTCGCTCCCAAGGATCGGGACATTGCTATGGTGTTCCAGTCCTACGCCCTCTATCCCCACATGTCGGTATTCGATAACATGGCCTTCAGCCTCCAGCTCCGGGGAGCCCCCAAGGCGGATATTGCCCAGCGGGTACAGGCAGCGGCGCGGCAGATGGGCATTGAAGATTTGCTGCACCGCAAGCCCAAGGAACTTTCCGGTGGCCAGCGGCAGCGGGTGGCAGTGTGTCGGGCGATCGTCCGCAATCCGGCGGTGTTTCTCATGGACGAGCCCCTCTCCAACCTGGACGCCAAGCTGCGGGTGCAGGCGCGAGCAGAGATTGGCAAACTCCACCAGGAACTGGGCACCACTTTTATTTATGTCACCCACGACCAGGTGGAGGCGATGACCATGGGAACGCGCATCGCCGTGCTCAATCGGGGCGTTCTGCAACAAATCGATACGCCCCACACCCTCTACACCCGGCCCAATAATGTATTCGTGGCGGGCTTCATCGGCAGTCCGGCCATGAATTTCTTCCAGGCAACGCTGGTGGAGCAAGAGGGCGAGCTGTGGGTAAAAACCGCTGGCTTCCAGCTCAAGCTGCCGTCAGAGAAGCGATCGCCCGCCGCCCCCTACATAGGTCAGCCTGTGATCTTCGGTATTCGCCCAGAGTCCATCTACGACCCCCGGTATCTCCCCCCCGGCATCCAGCCCGCCGAGGTGAAGGGCATCGTTACGGTCACGGAAATGATGGGCAATGAGATTATCGTGTATCTGGACGGGGCCGATGGTCAGGAATTCATCGCCCGTGTGGACCCGCGATCGCCTATGACAGTTGGTGAGTCCGTCACAGTTGCGTTTGATCTATTCTCGGTTTACCTGTTTGATCAGCACACTGAACAGCTCATTCAGTAATACAGCGCTTCGCACTTTGATGGCATCAGATTGACCAATTAAGAATAAATACTGCTTCACTCAAGGGGGCGATCGCAGGCGCTATTATCAAGTTACAGCTTACGAGCAAATACTAGGGTGTCTCCTTTTTGGCTTTAATCAGCAATTAGCACCAGCCAGTGCTTTGGTGCGTCTAGGTTACGACGAACTCTGAACATGGCAACTCTAGATTGGGTGTATCGCTTCTACACACTGCAAACAGGTTCTTTAAAGTTTTAATGTTGATCTAAATTTGTTGGGTGACTCATCCGGATTGGGTAGCCTTACTGAAGAAATATTAGGTTAGTTCAGCATTCCTACGGAAACTCGGATATCGGAGTGTCTGAATTCGTCTACCCCGTGTCGGCGCGTCTCCCTGGTGCCTGACTAGAAACTCGCCAGAGTTCTGTGTATCCTAAACCCCTATTTATTGGGGGTTTGAATCGGATCTCCGTCGGTGCCCGCCCATCCGTCTGTATCAAAAACACTGTGGCTTCAACTCACCCCTCCCATCGTCGTCGCCATCCGCCCACCCGGTCGGCAACGGCAACCGCTTCTACCCCCTACCGCAAGCAGTCTTCCCAATTCCTCAGCTTGCGGATTAAGCTATTGGTCGGCTTTAGCCTGGTGTTCAGCATTGTCTTTGCGGGCGCTTTTTACTGGTTCTACACCTTCACCACTGACAAAACCATTTCCCGACTGCGGGCCGATCTGCGATCTACCCTGGAAGGGGCCGTGGCTGGGCTCGACGTGGATGAGCTGATGGAGCTATATGCCGAAGGAGAGCGCAACGCTGAGGGCTTCTCCGATGACCCCCGCTACCAGCGGCAAATCGAGTGGTTCGAAACCGTTAAGAGCATTGAGCCCCGCGCCTGGCTCTACTCCTTCGTGGTGGGCGAACCGGATGCCAACCGCCGTGTCGAGCCGTCACCAGTAGTGCCCGGACACCCCGAAACGGTCTATCTGGTTGATCTCTGGGCGAATTACGATGCCTCAAAAGCCGTCCGCTTCCTGGAGCCAGATGATGCCAGTTCACGG
This sequence comes from Elainellaceae cyanobacterium, assembly GCA_050331615.1. GTDB lineage: Bacteria > Cyanobacteriota > Cyanobacteriia > CAKZMO01 > CAKZMO01 > JAYKGU01. The sequence continues at coordinate 13,821 of JBHJGR010000404.1, read as the reverse complement.
GCGCGACTGGTGGTCGAAACCGGCACCCTGATTGAGGAACCGAAGATTTACTCCGACGACTGGGGCACCTGGCTGTCGGCCTTTGCCCCGCTGAAAAATGACCAGGGGGAGGTGGTAGCCGTTTTGGGGCTGGATATCGAGGCCGACTACGTCTTCGAGATTCAGGAAAAAATTCGCAATCGGGTGCTGCTCTCGTTTGTGATCACCTACGGCATTCTCTTTGTGCTGATTTATGTCCTGTCGGGTATCCTCACCCGCCACCTGACGGAATTGACCCGCTCAGCGGAGCGTATCGCCGCTGGAGACTATAACCGCGCCCTGGCCCTGTCTCAGCAGCATAGTGGCATGCGCCGCAGCGACGGGCTCACCCCCCATGCAAATAACCGCCTGACCTGGACTGATCAGATCCGGGAGAGCCTGCGGGATGAGATGAGCATTCTGGCCCAGGCGTTTGCGGTGATGGTGGAGAGCATTCGCACACGGGAACGACAGATTCGCGAGGGCAAAAAGATTGAAGACGAGATGCGCCACGCTTTGGAGACCGAGCGGGAGGTGAATGAACTCAAATCCCGCTTTGTCTCGATGGTGTCCCACGAGTTTCGCACGCCGCTGACGGTGATTCGCACCTCCAGTGAACTGCTGGAGCAGTATGGCCACCTGGCCTCTGAGGAGAAAAAACAGGTCTACTTCCAGCGCATTCGGCAGGCGATCGCCAACATGACCCAACTGCTGGAAGACGTGCTGGTGGTGGGCAAGGCCGAGGCGGGCAAGCTGGAGTTCAACCCCATACCCATCGATCTCTATCAGTTTTGCCAGCAGATCACCGAGGAGATGCAGCAGAGCGTTGGCCCCAACCACGAAATTATGCTGACGGCGGCTGGGGACTTCAGCGATGTGCATATTGACCCCAATCTGCTGCGGCCCGTGCTCACCAATCTTCTGTCAAACGCGATTAAGTACTCCCCAGCAGGAACAGCGGTTTACGTCAGGCTCACCGATAGCGAAGCCGGGGTGGTGCTAGAGGTGGTAGACGAGGGCATCGGCATTCCCGCTGCTGACCAGCCCAAACTGTTTGAGCTGTTCCATCGAGCCAGCAACGTCAACGCCATCCGGGGAACTGGGCTGGGTTTGGCGATCGTCAAGCAGTGCGTCAGCCACCATCAAGGAGACATTAGCTTCATCAGTCGCGAAAATATTGGTACCACGTTCCGCGTGGTGCTGCCCCACGTGCCCAATGATGGGCTGCCGCCTGATGCTTTGCCATCGGATGGCCAGCCTCAGGTGCTGCTGGCTGAACATTTAGCCCCAGAACGCTTGAGTAGTTCGGATGCTGGCCCTTCCTCCCCGACCCTGCTCAGTCACCACTGCAAAATCACCCAATCGCGTGATTCATGAAAAGAAAAATCTCAATCGTTCTGGATTTGAGTAACCTAGGGGGAGAACAAGGTTTGCATGCTGAGTAGGGCTGAAGGCTAGCCTATGTTTCTGGCCATGACCTAGAGCGGGTTTGCGATCGCCCCCCTCCGTCCTTGTCCGGTTCCTGCTGTTGCCCGAGTCCGCATCGTCGAGTAGAGGTGGCAGAAGCAAATTGATGCCAGAATCGTCACGATTATCCCGGTCTTGCCAACGTCTTCAACCATCCAGTGGTGGCTGCATCATCACACCATAATGCTGTCATGACCCATTCGCCAAACTCAGGGAAGGAACCACAGCCTCATTTCGGTCGTCGCCGGGCCCGTTGGCAGTGGGCTGGCACGCTGTTGGGAACGGTAGTGGTTACAGCGAGCTTCGCCGCTGGCATTGGCATTCGCAACTTTGTCTATAGGGACTTAGTTCCCCTGGTGGAAACCAATCTAGAAACCGCGTTAGCCCGCCCGGTGGAGCTGGGAGCAGTGAAAGGGTTCTCGCCCATTGGCATTCGCTTTGGCGCGTCGGTGGTTCCCCCCACGCCAACCGATCCTGACCAGGCGGCGATCGCTGCGATTCGGGTGCGCTTCAATCCCCTCAACGTCATCCTGAATCAGCAGCTCGGGCTCCACGTCACCCTGATCCGTCCCACGGCGCTTATCGATGAAGGGGCCGACGGTCGCTGGGTTGCCACCGAAATTCAGGAGGTGGAGCCGGGGCTGATCGATGTCAGCGTCAAAACGGTACGTTTGGAGAATGGCACCGTTGCCCTGCTGCCTGACGGGGGCGATGATGGGGGCGATCGCCTGTTTCAGTCAGCGCTGCTGACCCAGGCCCAGGCCAGTCCTGCCGATCTAGCCGAGATTCTGCAAACCCTGCTAGCCGAGTCAGAGGGCGATCGCCCCTGGGTAGTGGCACGGCGGCTCACCGGCACCACGCGGTTGGGAGCGGACTATCAGCAGGCCGACCTCGACCTGGAGGGGCGACTGGCCTCAGGAGGAGAGTTTGCTGTGGAAGGCGAAATCAATCTAGAGGATGACCGTGCCGCTAACCTGATGGTGCGCACGCAGCGATTGGCGCTGCCAGGGATTGTGCCCCTCTTGCCCGATTTGCCGGTTGGCCTGGAAGCTGGGATCATCAATAGCCAGGTCAGCGTACAGCTGCGCAGCGATCCGGCAGTACAGCCGCTGGTGATTGAGGGCACGGCCCGGCTAGCCCAGGTCACGGCCCAGGTTCCCGGTATTCCCGGACAGTTAACGGATGGCTTCAGCCGGCTGCGCTTCGACGGTCAACTCGTCACGCTGGAAGATACCACTGTCCGCTACGGCGAAACCACCATCCGCGCCAATGGCGGCCTACACCTGCAGGACGGCTACAGCATCACCGCCCAGACCGATAGCATTGACATCGGCGAACTGCTGGACAACCTCGGGCTGGAGGTTCCCGTCCCTGTTGCCGGGCGGCTTCGAGCTAATTTCCAGCTAAACGGCGCAGTTGACCAGCCCACCCTTGCGGGTACGGTCAGCAATGCGGGCCGAGTTCGGATTGATCAGGTAGCCCTGAACGTGGTCCGTGCGCGCATTACGGCAACTGCGCAGGCGCTGAGCATCAATGCCCTGGAGGCCGTCCCTACGGTGGGCGGGCTGGTGGTGGGCAATGGCCGGATCGATTTCACCGCCCAAAACCGCCTGGAGCTAAACCTGCAGGCCAGCGATCTGCCTGGCGATCGGATCGCTCGCCTGTATGCCCCCCAGCTTTATGAGACCTTTCCCGACGCGCCTGAGCTGGGAGATATCACGGCTCGCGCCCGCGTGACGGGCACGCCCAGTCGACTGCAGACGGCGGTCCAGTGGGCCGCGCCTGATGGTCCTTTTCCCACCCAGGGAGACGTGGTCTTGGCCGGGGAGACGCTGTTTGTCCGGGCCACTTCCGTTCAGGTCGGGGAGGGCCAGTTGACGACAGAAGGCCGGGTGGATCTCACCAACCAGCAGTGGCAGGCGATCGCTAATTTTGAGCAAATTCCCCTCTACCGCTTCTCCAACGACCTGGGGGGCAGTTTGGATGGAGCGGTGGAGCTGGCGGGAACCCTGGATGCCCTCACGCTCTCTGACATTGAAGCCGCGGGACAAATCCGTCTCTCCGATGCCCCCGTGCTTGACGCTCCCCTGGCAGCATCCTTTCAATGGGGCGGGAATGCCCTGACCCTGCAGGAAGTCACGGCTCCTGGACTTCAGGCCAGCGGCACCATCATGACCCAACTGCGGGAAAACGGCATCCCCGCGCCCACCGCCTTTGATCTGGATGTGCAGGTGGATGACTATGAAATTGCTGCCCTCCCCATCGGCGTGGCCAAGTCAGTGCAGCTGGCTGGAAGCACCAGCTTTGACGGACGAATTGCCGGTAATTTTGCCACCTCGACCGTGACAACCATTGACGGCGAGGCGGGCATTGAGGAACTGGTGATTAACGGCATTGCCTTTGATTCTCTCTACGGCCCTGTGCAGTTCGATGCCAGCCAGGGGGCGTTACTGGATTTAACCGGGCGGCGCGATCGCATCGCCCTCACCCTCGACGACGAGCTACGCCCCGTGGACTTCACCGTGCGGCGGGGCGAAACCCAGGCTTCGGGGCAAACCGAGGGCGATCGCCTGGTCACCCAGTTGGAGAATTTTCCGGTTGAGGCCCTCAATATCAAGCCCATTACTGCCCTCCGGCTGGGAGCGCTGGGGGGGCAGCTCTCCGGTGACCTGGATATCGACCTGGCCAGCATCGATTGGGCTGACCCTACAGATCTGGAAGGGCTCAACGCGATTGGCACCCTGCAAATCGCTCAGCCGCGACTGGGGTATATCGGTGGTCGACGGACGGATCGGTTTCAGGGGCGAGTGCAGTTGGCCAATGGCATTGCCACCCTCAACGGCGGCACCCTCCAACTGGGCGGCAGCCGCTACGGCCTCATGGGGCGCATCACCACTGAGGATGGGGTTGCCTTCCGAGGTCAGATTACTACTGAATCTGGGAGCGTCACCGATCTGTTGACGGCGCTGCAGATTTTTGAGCTTGACGACTTTGCCCGCGGCTTTGCTCCCCCCGTTTATGGGGATGCAGATGATTTGGCGGTGGTGGCGGTGGGCGATGGCGACGCTTCCCTGTTCCAGCAGCTCCAGCGCTATGCTGAAATCCTAGCGCTCCGCAGTATCCAGATGAACGAGCAGGCCGATGCGATCGCCCTGCCGCCTCTACAGGAACTAGAAGGTACTTTTGCGGGCACGATTGACCTGGCCATTTCTCCCCAGGAGGGTCTGGCGGCGGAGTTTGCCCTATCTGGGCAGGATTGGCGCTGGGGCGAATATGACCAGCCTAACCAACTCATTGCCACAGGTAACCTCACGAACAACACTCTCACCCTCCTGCCCCTGCGGTTTGAGTCAGGAGAAACCATTGTCAGCTATGCGGGCCAGTTGAGCACCGAGGAGGATGCCACTGGCCAACTGCGGGCGGAGAACATATCGGTTGAACTGCTGCGCGATTTCTTCAAGGTGCCGATCGAGATGACGGGTGACCTCAATGTCACCGCTGCGCTCACGGGGAGCACGGCCAACCTGCAGGCCCGAGGAGAGATTAATCTGTCAGATGGGGTGCTCAATGGCAGCCCGGTGCAGCAGGCGGAGGCCCGGTTTAGCTATGCCGATGCCCGCCTCAACCTAATTGGCGATATGGTTCTAGCCGCTACAGACCCGATTAGCATCCGGGGCAGCCTGCCCTACCAGTTGCCCAACGCCACCGTCGCTCCAGCAAGCAACGAAATTAGCCTCGACCTGGAGGTTCAGAACGACGGCCTGGCCCTGCTGAATCTCCTGAATAACCAGATCGCTTGGGAAGATGGGGTAGGAGCCGTTTCCCTGCGGGTGGGAGGGACCCTCGACCAGACGTCTGATGGCCTGGACTTCAACCCACTGGCCACCGGGCTGGCAGAGTTTACCAACGCCACTTTCACGGCTCAAACCCTGCCCGAACCGCTGACCAACGTTACTGGACGGATTCGCTTTGAGCGCGATCGCATCTATGTAGACACCATTCAGGGCTTATTCAGCGACGGCAGCTTCAGGGCTGATGGCGTTCTGCCTCTGGCAAGACCGTTTGAGTCGCTGACGGTGAGTGATGACGGGAGTCTGCAGCCCTTAGCCATTCAGCTACAGGGGCTGACCGTCAACTTCAAAGGACTGTACAACGGGGATGTGGACGGCCAGCTTTTAGTGGGGGGTACGGCCCTCGCCCCTGAGCTATCGGGGGAAGTGGTGCTCTCTGACGGTCGAGTTTCGCTCCCCGACCCGACGGTTGCCAGCGCCATTGCCCCACCCCCTGCCGAACCGACTCCGTTAGCCAGCATCATTGCTCCCATCGAGCTAACAAATCTGCAGGTAACCCTGGGCGATCGCCTCCTGCTGACGCGGGCTCCCATCCTCAACTTTGTGGCCGATGGAACGCTGCTGGTCAATGGTCCACTGACGGGCAACTTCCTCAATCTCCGGCCCGATGGCACCATTCGCCTGCGCAGCGGTCAGGTTAACCTGTTCACAACGCGATTTAGCCTGGATCAGGGGTTTGATAACCAGGCCACCTTCCGGCCCGAGAGCGGCGTTGACCCCATTGTTAGCCTCCGCTTAAAAACTTCCGTGCTGGAGCAGACCCGACGGCCTCTGCCTGCACCGTCCCTCTTCCCCAGCGCTGAGGTTGCCGACGTGTCCACGACCGATTTTGCCGAGCTGCAAACCGTGCGCATCGAAGCTACGGTGGAAGGACCAGCCAGCCAGATCTTCGAAAATATTGACCTCACTAGCAGCCCTGCCCGGAGTGATGTGGAGATTGTCACCCTCCTGGGAGGCGGTTTTGCGGAGACGCCCGGTAAAGGCAGCGGTACTCTGGAAATCGTCAACCTGGCCGGGTCAGCACTGCTGACGGGCCTCCGCACCCTGATCGGCAATCGCCTCACCGACGTGGATTTTCGCCTCTTTCCCACGGTGATTACCGGCGACGAGCGCGATCGCGGCGATGATCAGGCTGCCTCTACGCTGGGGCTGGCGGCAGAGCTTGGGGTAGATATTACCCGCAATCTGTCTGTCTCAGCGCTACAGCTGCTGACGACCGAGGAACAGACTCAGTTCGGCCTCCGCTACCGGATTAACGACCAGTTGCGCCTGCGCGGCTCCACCAATTTTTCCGACGATAGCCGCCTGCTGCTGGAGTATGAGAACCGCTTTTAGCCCAGTACTCTAGCTTACAGACCCAGAAGCGATCGCACTAGTTCGCAGAAGCCCGCCACTTCCTCACCCGTGGTGACATAACGAGGTCTGTGGGGCAGCCGGGGCAGGTAGTGGCGCACATTGGCCACCCCCACCGAATGGGGAAACTGGGCCGGATCGAATAGGCTAGCGTCATTGGGACTGTCGCCAACGGTAATCACCTGGTCGCGGGATAGGAATGGAAACCGGGTGGTGAGCAGGCGGGCAAGGGCGATCGCCTTCTCTTGACCTGCGGGTTTAATGTGGCCCTGTACCGTGCTGTAGGTGAAGCTCCAGCCCGCAGCTTCGCACTGCTTTTGAATAGCCTGCACATCGGCTTCGTCAAGGTTGGCGATATCAAATGTCCAGTCGGTGATGCGGTAGGGATTGTCAGCGGCCTCCTGAAGCTGGGGAAACTGGGCCTTGAGGGCATAAAACATTCGAGCCAGGGCCTGACGATGGGCGAGCGGATCAGCTATGGGGGTGAGGGTCTCGCTTGTGCCATCTGGGAACAGAAAGACGCCACCATTTTCGGCGATCGCCCCCGCTACGGGCAGGTAGTTCACCATCCCCGCCACCCAGCCTGCCGACCGCCCCGTGACGATGACAAGGGGCAAAGCTGCCTGCTCCAGCTTCAGCAGGGCCGTCAGCAGGTCTGGCGTTAACTGGCCACAATGAGTCAGGGTGCCGTCCATATCGCTGGCGATGAGGCGGATATCTATTTGGATGTCCTGGAAGGACCGGGGCAGGGAGGCGGGTTTTTGACGCTCAGGCAGCATAGATCTTTAAAGTTAATGTAAACTTGGCATCGATTCGGTGGATGATGAATGAAATTCATTCCACCAGTTGCTGGCGTCAAGCGAGACGGGGATAGGATGCTGGATTCCCCATCGGTGGTAAATCCCTGCTAATTATGGGCACTCTGAGCGTAGGCACTGGCCCCAGACCACCAATTCGTCTTGCTGGCCTGCCCAGGTCTTCTCACCCAAGGGTTTCCCCAATTTGTCGTCATGCTAACGTCAACGATTTTTATGGAATCCGGGATTGCGCAAGTCCCTGCCCCCCAACCGCCTGGTGGCAATCGCACCGTTCCCATTATGATGGGCCTCTCCGGGCTGCTATTGGCGGCACTGGTGGCAGTGGTGGTTGTCTCCCGCATGAAAATTAAAGCCCTTGAGAAGGAAAAGCGGTTCGAGGAATATAAGAACCGGGAGCTGCAAAAGCGCCTCAAGCTCTCTCTGCAAACCATTACTAAGATGGAGCGCAACCCGGATTTGATCTATTCGCGGGAGTTTAACCTCGACTATCTGCGGCTGCGCATGGATGAAGAACAGTTCCACTTTGCCATCGTCAATCAAATTAAAATCAAGGTCAAGGAAAAAATTAGCGTGGCGCTGCGTCCAGGACAGGCTACGGAGGGCACGGTTGGCATTGCCAGCACAGGACGCAAGGTGGATGAGGTGTTTGACGTTCACTATGACCTGAGTGAGAAAGTCGGCGGCAAGAAGGGGGTGCTGTTCCGCATTCAGATTAAGCTCACTAAAATTCCAACCCAGGCCACTTCCGCAACGGTGAACCAAATTGTGGAATGCCTCACCTCCTACATGAGTCCGACAACGGACCACAGCACTTGGCAGCCCACGATTCAGGGGCGCATTGCCTCTATCCATTGGGACCAGAAAGCAAAGCCAACGCCGCTCCTGGTGCTGGAGCAGTTGAATGAAGGCGTCAACGTGACGTTCCGCACACAGCGCATGGCCCGCACTTAAGTCGGTGGTTATCAGTAAACGTCGCTATGGTGGGGTGCGCCGCCCGTCAGGAGGCGCACCCCACTCGCTTTATTTATGGTCAAGTATGGCGTTACGCTTTCGCGCTAGGACATTCAAGCGGTGTGGAACCCCCGCGTCGCGGGGGTTCCACACTCAAACCTTAGCCCGTAGGGCTATACGAACGAGATGCTGGTACAGACCATCCGCGATTCCCCGGTTTCATATTCTCCGGTGGTTTATGAGACTTTGGTGAACTCTCCGTGGTTTCATTGAAATCTTTTTTGCCCTCAGGCATGCTTGGTTAGGTAGTACTAGCAAGGAATGCCAGCATGGTGCGCGATCGCGGCGGAGACTCACTCAAGGCGTCCTCGAAACTACGAATCAACTCCAGACCTGGCAAATTAAGGGATTTTGTCAGTAAGCCAGCGGATCCGACCGATCTGTTCAGCTTCAGGCTCCGCAATAGCAGCAGCGTCAATGTCACCCTATCCAAGCTGCAGTCAAACGTGAACCTTGAGCTGTATACCCTGAAGAAGCCGCGCCGCCGCACCCTCAAGCAGATTGGCGGCCAGGAGTTCAACGACCTGAGCCGTCGGCAAATCAACCGCTACCTCAGCAAGGTGGCCCAGTCGAAGCAGGGGGGCAGCCAAAACGAAGACATCACGATTGATTTGGAGCCTGGGTTTTACTACGTGCGCGTCTTTGCCCGTCAGAGGCAGGGCTCCCGCTATCGGCTCAGATATCAGGCTAACCCCATCACCGACCCTCCCGTCCAGCCAGATAATCCGCTGACGGAATTACCCGGTCCTGAACTACCCGGTCCTGAACTACCCGGTCCCGAATCACCTGGTTCTGAACTACCCGGTTCTGAATCACCCGGTTCTGACTCTCCTCCACCCACTTCTGGCGGCGGGGATATGCCCGCCATCCCCAGCGAACCCATTCCGGTGGTTGACGTATCTGAAACGACCCTCTACAGCGGCTCTGGGCTCCCAGTTGCAGAGGGATGGCTGGCTCCGCAGCAGTTTCCCGTATCGGAAACCGAAGTCGATCAGTTTCTTGACGATTTAGCAGCCAGCAATCCTTTACTCGCCAACTTAGTTGATTTCGATGACCTCGTACAGGATGCGATCGCAGACAGGCAGATTGCCCCACCGCTTACCGAAACGGTCGGAGCTGCTGGCGTTACCGTTGATACAAGGTTCTTTCCAAGCGACGACCCCAACCGGGGCTACTTTGGCTACAGCAATTACCAGCCTGTTCTACCAGACGTAGACGAACTGGATTTAGCGGGCCTGGCTGCTGACCTGGACAATCTGTATGAAAACCTGGCCCAAGACATTACGGTTGAGCCGGTTAATCAGGATTTCCCCACCCTTGACTCCACCCTTGGCTACTCCCTTGAATTTGACCTGGCGCTCACCGAAGAAAGTAGCGCGGCCAACCGGGCTGGCTTTAGCCTGACGGTCATCGGTGGCGATGGTCGAGGAATTGAGCTGGGCTTTAAAGCCGATCGCATTTTTGCTCAAGCGGCAGATTTGACCAACGCCAGCGAAGCGGAAACCGTGACGCCAGCTGACTTTGTTCTGAGCGATCGGGTGCGCTATCGGCTAGCGGTTGATGGGTCGGGCTATTGGCTGTTCGCCAACGACTCCCAAATTCTGAACGGCACGCTGCGGGACTACGTTTTCGATCCCACCCAGAGCGACCCAGCTCTGCCGATTAACCCCTATGAAACCGAGAACCTCATTTTTCTGGGTGATAACACCGATCAGGGCTTTGCCAAGTTTACATTAGGGCGCGTCGCATTGTTCATGTAAACGCTCAGCCACGACCTCTTGAGGAACATTAAGCGCCTCAAGCCTTTCCCCGATAGCTGGGCATACTGGATACACTCCGGCACTATCAACACTTCATCATGACGCTTCCTGCCAGCATCCATACCCTCCAAACGCTGATTATGTCTTATCACCCGATTATCGTGATTGAGACTCTGGAAGAAGAGCGGGTAGAAAACCTGCTGAAAGCGGCCACCCACGAGATGCAGATGCCCCTGTTTGAGTGGACGGTGACCCAGGGACTGGTGCGATCGCCCGGAACCCACGACGCCCCCTGGATTAATGAATGCGCGCCACCGGGAAGCAACCGCCCCGCCGCCTTTGAAAATACCGCTGATCCAATGGATCTGCTGGGGCATCTGCTGGAGAAGAACCGCAAGTCGGTCTTCTTGCTCAAGGACTTTGCCAAACACCTGGATGACTTGGTCATCGCGCGGCAGGTGCGGGAGGTGGCCCACATATTTTCTCAAACCTGCTCCACGCTGGTAATTACCGGAGATACGGTGAGCCTGTCGCGAGAAATTGCCCACGATGCCGTGTTTTATGACCTGCCCCTGCCGGGACGGGATGAACTCTATCAGGCGGTTTCCGACGTTGTGCGCAACCTCAAGGCCAAGAATCGCATCCGCATCGAGCTACAAAAGCACGAAGTCCATGTGCTGGTGCAGGCACTTTCGGGTATGACCCTGCGGCAGGCGCGGCAGGTCGTGGCCTATGCGGCGCTGGAGGACGGCAAGCTCACCCTACAGGACGTGAACCGGATTCTGCACCGCAAAGCCCAGGTGCTTCACCAGGACGGTTTGCTGGACTACCTGCCCGTGCAGGAAAATACCGCTGAACTGGGGGGATTTGATGGGCTGAAAGACTGGCTGGAGCGGGCCAAAGTGGGATTCAGTCCCCAGGCCAGGGCGATGAACCTGACCCCTCCCAAAGGCATTTTGATTGTGGGCATTCAGGGCTGCGGCAAGTCGCTGGCGGCCAAGGCGATCGCCCGTGAGTGGAGGATGCCCCTGCTCAAGCTGGACGCTGGCAAGCTTTACGACAAGTACATCGGTGAGTCGGAAAAGAACTTTCATCGGGCCATCAAGTTGGCCGAAACCATGGCTCCCACCGTGCTGTGGATCGACGAAATTGAGAAAAGCATGGGCATCAGCCAGACGGACTCCGATGGGGGCTTGAGCCGCCGCCTGTTTGGCTCCCTGCTCACCTGGATGCAGGAAAAGTCCCAGGATGTGTTTGTGGTGGCAACGGCCAACAACCTCTCCCAGGTGCCGCCAGAACTGCTGCGCAAGGGGCGCTTTGATGAAATCTTCTTTGTCGATCTGCCCAACGAAACCGAGCGATCCACCATCCTCAACATTCACCTCACTCTGCGCAAGCAAAATCCCCAAACCTTTGACATGGCTGCCCTGGTGGCGGCGACCGACGGCTTCAGCGGTGCAGAAATTGAGCAGGCCGTTATTTCCGGCCTATATCGCGCCCTCCACCTCAAAACCGCCCTGGATACGGATCTGATGCTACAGGAAATCAAGTCCACCGTCCCCCTGTCCGTATCGCGGCGGGAGGACTTGCAGCAGCTCCGGGCGATCGCCCAGGAACGGTTCGTCAGCGTCCGCTGAGGGGGCAGGAGAACCCTCTGGTCAGGCAAAACTGCAACGTTTCGTAACTGGCGGGGGTCAGCCAATTCCCTGACCGTCACAATGGAAGCGATGGGGCCAACATCGGAGCAACCTTCAGCTATGCTATGGAAGCGGTTTTCCTTGACCAAATCTCCCTCGCCGCCATCCTGTCCACTCCCTAATAACGTGACCCTATTTCGCAAACGTCCCCGGTCGGCCCGCACCGGCAACATGGCGATCGCCGCCACCGGCATCGACATGGTTTACCACACCAGCAGCCAGTCGTTTCAGGCCCTCAAAGGGGTGGACATTGCGTTACCCACCGGGGAGGTCCACATGGTCGTGGGGCCATCGGGGGCGGGCAAAACCACCCTGCTGCTGATCCTGGCGGGACTGCTGACCCCGACCCAGGGCCAGATCTACCTGCTAGACCAGGACGTAACCCGATACTCCCGCCGTCAGCTCGACCGGTTTCGGCTCAAGAACATCGGCATTCTGTTCCAGGAGAGCAACCTGCTGCGATCGCTCACCGCCCTGGAGAACGTCGTCGCTACCCTCAGCCTCAAGGGCATCCACGGACGGGCGGCCCAGCAGGAGGCCCATCGCTTACTGGCCGCCGTGGGGCTGGAAGACCGCACCCACCACCTCCCCCGCCAGCTTTCGGGGGGACAGCAGCAGCGGGTGGCGATCGCCCGGGCCCTGGCCGGAAACCCGGCCCTGCTATTTGCCGACGAACCCACCGCCGCCCTGGACTCCACCAACGGCCACCGGGTAGTCGAATCCATGCGCCGCCTAGCCAAAGAGCAGGGAACCACGGTGCTGATTGCCACCCACGATCCGCGCATTCTCAGCTTTGCAGACCACATCGCCCAGTTGAATGATGGCGTCTTGCAGCCCGCTGAATCGCAGCTCTAGGCGCTAAACAAAATTAATGTAGTCCTGGCCCAGATCTAAGTCGGCAAAGTTCTGCAAAACGGCAATCAGCTCGTCCCTGCCCCGCCCCGAATTGCTGAGGAAGATGGCCCGATCGCTGGATGCCGAACCATTGGCGAAGGGCGATCGCTTCACCACATAGTCACTCTCCACCCCCCGTAGCTGAATCTCGTCGCGGCGGGGATTGAAGTCTTTGATCAAAGCATAGTCTCGCTGGCCGGTCTTTCTGGACTTGCCGTCGTCATAGAACACACGCAGGCCGTCTCCCAAAATGAAGCGATCGCGCCCACCCCCACCCGTTAGGGTGTCCACCTCCTGGCGTCCGGGACGCGGGTCAAACTCGGCTACCCCCACCAGCAGGTCATTCCCTTTGTTCCCCGTGAGCAGGTCGCTGCCGTTACCGCCGATCAGTTCGTCGGCACTGCCGCCGCCGTCCATGGCATCGTCGCCGCTGCCGCCATCCAGCCGATCGGTGCCAGCATCGCCCAGTATCCAGTCATTGCCTGCGCTCCCCAGGAGCAGGTCACTACCGCCGCCACCTTCGAGAATGTCGTCATCGCTCCCGCCGTCTAGCTCATCCTGACCGCCCCCACCACTGAGGCGATCGCGCCCCGCCTCACCAAATAGCCGATCGGTGCCACCGCCACCTTCCAGCTCATCGTCGCCGTCGCCCCCCAGCAAGTCATCATTGCCGGTACCGCCCGCCAGGATGTCGTCATCGCCGCCGCCCTCTAAGATATCGTCGCCGGAGTCGCCTTCCAGCTCATCGTTGCCGTCGCCGCCGTCCAGTTCATCATCCCCAGCGTCGCCTTCCAGTTCGTCGTCGCCGTCGTCGCCCTCCAGCTCGTCGTCGCCATCGCCACCTTTGATGATGTCGTCATCGTCACCACCGTCTAGCTCATCGTCGCCATCACCGCCCCCAGCACATAGACGCCCTCATCAGCGGCCAGTAACTCGTCAGCCTCGCCCCCGC